>JAEWHO010000097.1 GCA_023387755.1 Actinomycetes bacterium
AGGAAGCCCGCCGGTTGGAACCGCCGAAAATCAAGACCGAACTTCCCAGCGGCCCCACAACTGCCTTTGTGGAATTCACAATTCCGAGCACTGTGGAAGCGGCGCGGACTGGAAAAGCCTCCCCGGCCGCAATTCCTGCTCAAGTTGCCGATAAGGGCACAGAAATTGCCACCGCGCTGGGTGGCGACGGGAACGTCTTGTACACCCTAGAAAATGCCATCACGGGCGTAGCAGTGCAGGCAGACGGGAATAAAATAGCCGAATTGGCTAGCCGCGCGGATGTCGCTGCGATTCGTCCGCTGACCGTCCACACTATTGACAATGCCTCCGCTGATGCCCTGACTAGGGCGCACCAAAGCTGGCAATCCGCGGGCGTCACGGGGAAGGACGCTACCGTCGTCGTCATTGATTCCGGGATCGATTTCACTCACGCAACTTTTGGGGGCACGGGTGACTATGGGCCCTACGACGATGCCGCTGCGCGCACTGAGGCCCCCACCTGGCCTCAGGGCAAGGTGATCGGCGGGTGGGACTTTGTTGGCGATGACTATTGGGGTGCCGCTAAGGACTCAGTTGCTAAGGAAGATCCCAATCCGATCGACGTTCCCGAGCGGGCCTGCGAAAAGCCGCCGTGGTGGATCTCCCGCACCGGTGGGCATGGCACTCACGTGGCGGGGACTGCTGCTGGCTTTGGGGTGGGAGCAGACGGGAAAACCTACACTGGCGGGTACGCCGCTATCGATCAGCAGCAACTCGAATCGATGATTATCGGCCCCGGCTCGGCACCAGAAGCGAATCTGATTGCATTCAAGGTGTTCGGGTGTGCTGGCAGCACCGGGTTTGTGCAAAAGGCACTCGATGAGCTGCTGGCGAAAGAGGGCGGGGAGTATAAGTGGAAGGACGTGGACGTCGTAAGTATGTCCCTGTCCGCCGCCTATGCACCCGCTGCCGACCCCGAAAATATTATCGTAGATGCGCTCTTTAACGAGCGCGGCGTCGTCGTGGTTAATTCCTCTGGAAATAGCGGCGATATGTACGATATCGGCGGCTCCCCCAGTAATGCTAAAGCCGCATTAACCGTGGCGAATAGCCAGCACGGGGTGCTGCGGTTGGATCGTCTCACTGCCAGTGTGGGCGATGATAAAACCCCGTATAACGGACGCTTCTCACTGGACTATCCCGCTAATGACGTGGTCGGGCCGCTGGAAGTAGTGCGGCTGGCGGGTGCGAATGCGCAGGCCTGCGATGAGCTCTCCGAGGCGGATTCTGACAAAGTCTGGGGTAAGGCCGTATTTATCGATTGGCCTGCCGGCGACGATAATAAGTGCTACTCCAAGCAACGTTTTGACAATATCGAGGACGCTGGCGGGAAAGCAGTAATTCTGCCCTCCAATGACGGCAAGATTCGCGTCGTCGACGGTAATGATCTCATTCCGGGATTTGGGCTGGACCAAGAAGGCACACAACGGCTCACTCGCGAGCTCGCCGCCGGCCCCGTCCATGTAACTTTCGACTATGCTGGCCGCAGTAACGGCGCGATTATCGCCGACGAATCCGCCGTCGACACGCTGGCGCCATCCTCCTCCCGTGGGGTTCACGGCTCCTTTGGAGTGGTGAAGCCGGATGTGACGGCTCCTGGGACGAATATTGTCTCGGCGGCGGTGGGCAGCGGTAACCAGGCGATTGCCTACTCCGGCACGTCAATGTCCACGCCGCATGTCAGCGGTATCGCAGCCCTGCTGCGGCAAGCGAAACCACAGTGGAATGCCACCCAACTTAAAGCTGGCATTATGAACACCGCCCACCACGATGTGCGTAATTCCAAGGGCACGGTCTACGGCCCGCAACGCGTGGGTTCCGGGCGCGTTGATACCCTTTCGGCAGTGACCAATGACGTTGTCATGTACGACTCCCAGGCTACGGATCTCGTGACCGCGAACTTCGGAATCGTTGAATTTACGCAGCAGCCGAAGCCGGTGACCCGCACAGTAACGGTGGAGAATCTGGGGAGTCAGGCCGCAACTGTGGACCTCAGCTACCGCCCGCTGACGACGGTTCCCGGGGTGAATGTGAGTGTTTCCCCTGCTCAGCTTGCGGTGCCGGCTGGAGCGAAGAAGGAAGTGGAACTGACACTCACGATCGATGCGGCCGCGTACCGCAAGGTACCCGATCCCACGATGGCAGTGACGCAGAAGTTCTACTCGGCTGATTACGTACGCGAATTTATCTCCACTGCCACTGGGCTGCTGGTAGGGAAGGTGGCAGACCAAGAGCTACGCCTGCCGGTGTCTGCCGCACCGAAGCCGGTCTCGCAGCTGCATAGTGCACTGGCTGGGAACACCATTAAAACTACCGGCATGGGCTTCCACTACGCTGCCGGCACGGATATGCAAAAAGAATTGCAGCCGTTGGCGATGCCCTTTGAGTTCATCGCCGAATCCGATAAGCGGCCTTTGCCTACACTGCCCGACCAACAGGCAGAAGCCGCCATTCGGGCCACCGACCTGCGTCGCATCGGGGTCCGCACGGATAACGCTAATATCGTCGACGGCGTAGGTGATACCAAGGTAGTTGTTGGGGTAGAAACATGGGGGCCGTGGACGCTCATGCCCCTCGGCAATTCCACTATTGAACTCGACGTGCTGGCTAAGGGTAGGCATTTCACGGTAAAACCCACCCGGCAGCCGAATTCCGATGTGGTCTACGTGGATATTCGCAATCAGGAATTTGAGGGTGTAGCCCTCGAGTTCCGTAATGACTATCGTGATGCAGCCTTGGATACGAACACGATGGACACCCAGGTAGTGGCTATCCCCTTCACACTGGGGGCGGTTGGGTTCACCGCTGACGAGATTAAGTCCGGCAAGACCCCCATGACGATCACGGTAAAGGGCCGCAGTGACTACGCCCCGCATACTGGCGAAGCCGGGTGGGAACTGGGAGATACCGACCGCATCACCTTCGAATACGACCCGGCTAAAGCCATCACGTTTACAACCAACATTAAAGGTACCGGGCTACATGCAGACGGTGCCGATATTCCCTTTGCACTGCCTGCTAGCGCAGCGGCGGATGCCATGGCCAGCGAAACGTCTACTTCTGAGCAGCCCCCATCGCTGATGATGATCCACTTCCATAATGCGGTGGGTCAGCAGGTGGAGGTGCTGGGGCCGGAACCTGAGCCGTCACCGAGCCCATCAGAAAGCTCGACAGCCGAACCCACCGAAGAGCCCACCGAGGTGCCGACTGAGGCTCCCACGGAATCTCCGACTGCGGTGCCGACTGAGGCTCCGTCAACCCCGCCCACAGAGCAACCGACGGTGGCGCCTACCCAAGACCCGACGGCTTCCCCAACTGAAGTCCCGAGCGGTGGGCCTACCGGAGATCCTTCTGGCAGTCCCTCGGCCCAGCCGACCACGCCCAGCCAGCCATCGCTACCCATTACGGGTAGTGACCTGGCAGCCCCCGGGCTGTTGACACTCGGGATAGTGCTGGCCGGCGGTGTCCTGGTGATGCGTCGGCGTCACCTGAACGAGCAGCACTAATCGGACGGTTAGGCGGCTTAAAGCCCGGCTTGATGCGCGACGCATCAAGCCGGGCTTTCGTCGTCGTCAGAAAATAACGGTGGCTAATTCCCCAACTGAGGTGAAGCCGACCCGCTGGTAGCAGCGGCGGGCGGCCCGGTTGAAATCGTTAACATAAAGCACCGGGGTGAGATTCCACAAGGAGCGAATATGCTCAACAATCGCAGCCATGGCACGAGTAGCTATCCCCTGGCCCCGGTAGGCCGGCGCGGTGTAAACCCCGTGGATTTCGGCACTTGGTGGTGCCACAGCACCGATATTGGCGGTAAAGATGACCGGGTGCCCGGGCACCTCATAATCGCGCCACATATAGACGCGGCCTTGACGCACGAGCGCGGCAATATGGCGTTCATAGCCCTGCCCGAAACGGCGCGGGTCGTAGCCCATCTCCTCGGTGTACATCGCAACTGCAGCCGCTACTACGGCGGGCGTGTCAGCCAGTTGGGCTACCTGGAGGGGTCCACTCAGCGGCGTGACAGCGGTATCCATCGCCTCCCCGGGCCAGACGAGAACCGGCTGGTGTAGGCGCACCGAGCGGGCGGGCGGAAAACTGGGCCGCACCTGGGGCCATAATCTCGCCATCACCTCGGCCGGCCCTACCAGGGAGCTGCAGCGCCGCGCGGCTCGGCGCACGACCGGCAGTAGCGGTTCCAGATCGTCACCGAGGACGGTGATCGAAGCTCCGCATAGCGCGAAGGCCCGGGGATCAGGGTCGGGGGCGAGATAGAGCGTGCCAGGTAGGCAGCGGCTGCGCTGCGCGCCCTGCAGGACCGCACGCACACTGGTGGTGTGATAGGGCAATTCGTTGCACAAGGCCAGGGCCTGCTCGACTGCGGGGTCATCGCCGTCGCGGACCGCCCGCACAGCTGAACGTATGCCGGGCAGGCGCAAGGGCACTACAGCACCTGGACTTCGGCTGGGCCGCTCGCGGTTCCGCTATCTTCCATCTCCGCAGCGATCCGCTGCGCCTGCTCGATGAGAGTAGCCACAATCTGATCCTCCGGGACGGTGGCAATCACCTCACCCTTGATGAAAATCTGGCCCTTCCCATTACCGGAGGCGACGCCGAGATCGGCCTCGCGGGCCTCCCCCGGCCCGTTGACCACACAGCCCATGACGGCGACTCGCAGCGGAACGGTCACGTCTTTCAGCCCTTCGGTGACTTCATCTGCGAGTTTGTAGACGTCCACCTGGGCCCGCCCACAAGAGGGGCACGAGACGATCTCAAGCTTCTTCGGGCGCAAATTCAGCGACTGCAGGATCTGGGTGCCGACCTTGATCTCTTCCACCGGTGGGGCGGATAGGGACACTCGGATCGTATCCCCGATACCTTTGGCCAGCAGCGCGCCGAAAGCGGTGGCAGATTTGATGGTGCCTTGGAAGGCGGGGCCGGCTTCGGTGACGCCCAGGTGCAGCGGCCAATCGCCACGCTCCGCGAGCATCTCGTAGGCCCGCACCATAATAACTGGGTCGTGGTGTTTTACCGAGATCTTGAAATCGTGGAAGTCATGCTCCTCGAACAGAGAGGCCTCCCATACGGCGGATTCCACCAGCGCTTCCGGCGTCGCCGCGCCGTATTTCTTTAGTAGCCGCGGGTCAAGTGATCCGGCATTCACACCGATCCGAATCGAGACGCCGTGGTCCTTCGCGGCCTGGGCGATTTCCTTGACCTGATCATCAAATTTGCGGATATTACCGGGGTTCACGCGCACTGCCGCGCAGCCGCCCTCGATGGCGGCAAAAACGTATTTGGGTTGGAAGTGAATATCCGCGATAACCGGGATCGTGGATTTCTTAGCGATAATCGGCAGCGCTTCGGCGTCGTCGGCGCTCGGGCAGGCCACCCGCACAATATCGCAACCGGCAGCGGTGAGTTCAGCAATCTGTTGCAGGGTTGCACCGATGTCGGTGGTTTTCGTCGTCGTCATTGATTGGACGGAGATAGGGGCGTCACCGCCTACCTCAACGGAACCGACCCGGATCTTGCGGGTCTTTCGGCGAGGGGCGATCACCTGCGGAACGTGGGGCATACCGAGAGATACAGTCACATGCACAGCCTACCGCCGATACGCGAGCTGCGTTGCCCACGAATCTATGGGGTGGGCAACGCTTGCGGCTCACAGTTTCACGGGTTTGATGATATCTGCGACGACGAGGATCAGCGTCATGGCCATGAGCACCACGAAGACGCCGTAGGCCAGCGGCAGCAGTCGTACCGTATCGGCTGGCCCCGGATCGGGTTGCCCGCGCAGCCGGGCGACGGTGCGGCGTAGCCCTTCCCATAGAGCTCCAGCGATATGCCCACCATCCAGGGGCAGCAGCGGGATGAGGTTAAAGACGAACAGTGCGAGGTTGAGTGAGGCCAGCAGAGATAGCAGGGTCATGAACTTATCGCCGACGCTGGGGCCCTGCACTGTCGTCCCATCGGAGTGGGAGGGCAGCGAGGAAATTTCCCCGGCAATACGCCCCACCCCAACGATCGACATGACGCCGTCTTCACGCGGCGCGGAGGTGAATAGCGAGCGGGTAACGTCGTAGAGGCGCTGCGGTAGCGAGAGGACCACACCGGCCGTCTGTTTCAGCCCGTCATTGGTCATGGCGAAGGCTTGGCCAACGGTGCCGGGGCGGCGTTCCTGCCCCGCCGTTACCCCTACAACCGGGCGGGATTTCCCGTCTGCCGTAAGGGTAGCCGGGGTGAGAGTGGTGCGGTGTTCCTCACCATTAGAGCGGTAGATAATTTCGGCCGGCTGTGTGCCCTGGGCGGCGACGGCGGCGGTGAACTCCTCCCAGGAGTTCACCGGCTTTCCCGCATAGCCGATAATCGTGTCGCCCGCTCGTATTCCCGCAGCATAGGCCGGGCCTGGCTCCGTACACTGGGACTCCCCGCTAATACATTCCCGGACCGAGCTAACTGTCGTCGACGGCGTCGGTAGTCCCCAACCGACCACGATAAGGATCATGAGTGCATAGGCGATGATGAGGTTCATCACCGGCCCACCGAACATGACGCACAGTTTCTTCGGCACGCTCAGGTTATAGAACGCGCGGCTCTCCTCCCCCGGCTCAATCTCTTTAGCAGCGGCTTCGCGGGCCTCCTGGATTACCTCGCGCTCGTCGCGGTTCTTCCGAGGCTGCGGCAGAAACATGCCGGATAGCCGCACAAAACCGCCCAGCGGGATCGCTTTGATACCGTATTCGGTTTCACCGCGTTTAGTGGACCACAGGGTGGTGCCAAAGCCAATGAAATACTGCGGCACTTTCACGCCGAAGAGTTTTGCTGGTGCCATATGGCCGATCTCGTGCAGACCGACTGAGATGACCAGGCCGATCACCATCACGAGGATTCCGAGGAGATAGGCCATCTAGGCGCACCTTTCTGCTGCTCGACGTCGGGCCCACGCGTCTACTTCGGCGATATCTGCGCGGCTAGGGTGATGGTTGGATTCCCACTGATGCTCGGCAAGAACCTCGGCCACTGTGTCCACAATCGCCAAATATTCCAACTGCCCGGCCAGGAACTGATCAACGCATACCTCATTGGCAGCGTTTAGAACGGCCGGGTGGGTGGGCGAGGCGGCGAGCGCCTCGCGCGCGAGTGACAGGGCGGGGAACGTCTCATGGTCCACTGGCTCGAAGGTCCAGGTAACGGCCTGGTCCCAGCGGCATTGGGGGGCCGGGTAACGCCGCTCCGGCCAGGTTAGCGCCAGGGCAATCGGAAGCCGCATATCCGGTGGGGAGGCTTGGGCGATAGTAGCGCCGTCGCGGAAGGTTACCATCGAGTGGATGACGGACTGCGGATGGATCACCACGTCAATATCGCTCGGCGCTATATCGAAGAGCAGGTGAGCTTCGATGAACTCCAGGGCCTTATTCATCAGGGTTGAAGAGTTGATCGTGACCACCGGCCCCATCGACCAGGTGGGGTGATCGAGGGCTTCGGCTGGGGTAACGTTCGCGAGGTCGGCTCGGGTTTTGCCGCGGAAGGGTCCGCCCGACGCCGTCAACACCAGGCGGTCTACCTCACTGGTGCCGTCGGGGTTCTCGCAGCACAGCCCGCGCCGGTGGGAGCCGGATTGCAGGGCTTGGAACATGGCGGAATGTTCGGAGTCCACCGGCACAATCTGGCCGGGTCGCACCCGGGCCTGGCGGACCAGAGGGCCGCCCACCACGAGGGATTCTTTATTCGCTAACGCCACCCGCGCGCCGGTGGCGAGGGCCGCCAGGGTGGCATCTAAGCCCACCGCCCCGGTGATGCCGTTAAGCACGGTGTGGTCGGCCTCAGCGTGAGCGGCGAGCTTGGCAGGCGCATCCGGACCGATCAGGAGTTCAACATTCAGGCCCGCTAAAAGGTCGCGTGCCTGGGCGGCTGCGGCGTCGTCGGCGATTGCGACGATGCGGGCCCCGGTGGCCCGCACCTGGGCGGCAAGTAGTTCGAGCTGGCTGCCGCCGGCGGCGAGGCCAAGGACGGGAATCTGTTCGCGATAGCAGACGTCGAGGGCCTGGGTGCCGATCGAGCCGGTCGATCCCAGGATGATGACGGGCTGCATTACTCGACCGCCGTGAGCACTTCGACGACGCGGTCGAGGAAGACGTCCACCACGCTCGTATCGTAGGCCTTGCTGTGCTTGGCGGTGGGGAACGTCATCTCGCGGATGGAACGGGAGGTGAGGGGAGCGCCGTCGTCGAAATAGTCCACGAGCATATCCATGACCTTATCGACCTCAGTTTTGCGGTAGCCCTCCCCTGAAGCGTCCGCGAATTTCTCGCCATCTGGGCGTTGCAGGCGCGGGTAGAGGGTACGGGCTCGTTCGGCGATATGGTCCATCCACGCTTCCTGACCGTTGGCAGCAATAAAGTCAGCGCGACGGCGTTTAATGAAAGCAACCTCGAGGCGGTCCATGGCAGCATCGACTTCCCCAAAGTTGTAGCCCCCACGTACCTGGTCGAAGCTGGCAGCACGCACGTCATCGTCGGACATCGCGCGCTCGCCCGCATCAGCCTCGTATGCGTTTCGGGCGCGGTTGAAGAAATCCTCTACCTGTTGCGGATCGTACCCGTCACTCATGCGCCCTTCGCGGGTGAAAAGTGAACCGTTCATCGCTGCCGTCCTTCCAGAACTTCCGTTGCCAGCTGCCCACAGGCACCATCAATATCACTGCCGCGGGTATCGCGCACCGTCGTGCGGATTCCGGCCGCACGTAGCGTGCGGACAAATTCGTCCTCTACCGACTGTCGCGATGCCGTCCACATGGAACCGGGCGTGGGGTTGAGAGGGATGGGATTGACGTGTGCCCAGCCCCGGCCCCGCGCGTTCAGCTCATCGGCCAGCCGTTGGGCCCGCCACGCGTGGTCGTTGACGTCCTTAATCAAAGCGTACTCGATCGAGACTCGCCTGCCGGTGCGGCGGAAATATGCGCGTGCCGCATCCAGCAACTCCCCCACTTTCCAGCGGGAATTGACCGGGATGAGATTATCGCGCAACTCATCATCGGGGGCATGGAGGGAGACGGCGAGGGTGACGGGGATGCCAAGGTCCGCGAGTTTCCCAATCGCCGGTACCAGGCCGACCGTGGAGACGGTGACATGCCGGGCGGAAAGCCCAAATCCAGCGGGAGCCTCAGCGGTGAGTGCTTGAACTGCAGTTTTAACCGCGGCGAAATTCGCCAGCGGCTCCCCCATACCCATGAAGACGATATTAGATAGCCGCGCGGGACCGCTGCTGAGCGCCCCGTCCCGGGACATAGCCGCGGCGATCCGCACCTGCTCGAGGATTTCAGCGGCGGAGAGGTTTCGGGTCAAGCCCATTTGGCCGGTGGCACAGAAAGGGCACGCCATCCCGCAGCCGGCTTGGGAGGAGATACAGAGGGTAGTGCGGTCGGGATAGCCCATGAGAACCGATTCCACCCGCACACCGTCATGTAACTCCCATAGGGTTTTCACAGTGGCCCCATTATCCGCCCGAATATCGGTGACTTTCCGTACCAGTTCCGGCAGCAAAAGGGCGGTGAGTTCTTCCCGCTGGGGGGTGGGAATATCCGTCATATCGGCGGCATCGCGGGTGTAGTGCGCAAAGTAGTGACGGCTAAGCTGATCCGCCCGGAACGCGGGCAGTCCGGCTTCGCTGACGAGAGCACGGCGTTCATCCCGAGTGAGGTCCGCCAGGTGGCGGGGTGGCTTACCCCGCCGCGGGGCAGTAAAGGTGAGTGGCAGTCGCAGCGCCGGGTCAAGAGATTCTACTGCCTTGCCGCTCGGAGCTGGTACAGCTGCGGCCACGGCGGGCGCTGCTGCGGCGTCGGGCTGACTCATGGAACCACCAGGAAGTATTGCAGGATTAGGTAGGCGGCGGGCGCAGTAAAAACGAGGGAGTCAAGGCGATCCATAATGCCGCCGTGCCCGGGCAGGATTGAGCCCATATCTTTGAGGCCAAGGTCGCGTTTGAGGAGCGATTCGGCGAGGTCGCCGGCCGTTCCAGCGATAACTCCCGCGATCCCGAGCAGTGCTCCCACCCACCAGGGTAGGCCCAAGCCCACGACGCTAAGGGCTATCCCCACGGCGCTGGCGAGCGTGAGCGATCCGATAAACCCTTCCCAGGATTTCTTGGGGGAAATCGAGGGGCACATAGGGTGGCGGCCAAAGAGAACCCCGGCAATATACCCGCCGGTATCCGAGCCGACGACGACGCCGATAAATGCGATCACTGCCCAGGCGCCCTGATCGCTCGCCGCGAGCAGGACCGCGAAGGAGGCGAGGAAAGGCAGGTAGCCAGCGACCAGCATACCGGCGGTAGCGTCACGGACGGCGTCAATCCCTCCCCCTTCAAGCACCCGCCACACTAGCACCGCGCCACAGGTGAGCGCGAAGGCCATCAGGAGCGGAGTGGTGCCCCCGATCCAGGCGGAGATCATCATGCCGATGCCCCCTACCCACAGTGGGGGTAGGGGTACGCGAATGGAACGGAGGGCCACGGCGCGCGCCACTTCCCACATCCCGGCAGAGATGATGAGAATGACGAGCCCAACGAAGATGCGAATGTCAAAGACTAGGCCGGCGATAACAACCAAACCGAGTCCCACCCCAACGCAGATAGCTTGGGGCAGGTTTCGACCGGCTTTCGACGTAACCGGTGCCGGATCACGCGGGGTGGGTGGGGCCGGCTCAACGAGGGCAGTGCGGGCGCGGTCGCGCGCCTGCCGGAGCCGTTCGAGGACGGCCCGGGCGTCAGATCGCTGTCTCACTCAGACTAACTCAGATCTCGAGGAGGTCTTTTTCCTTGGCAGCTAGCAGTTCGTCAATCTGGTCGACGTACTTCTTGGTGAGTTCTTCTAGCTGCTTTTCGCCCCGCTCGACGGCATCTTCACCTTCTTCGCCGTCTTTCTTGAGTCGATCGAGTTCATCCTTGGCCTTGCGGCGTACACCGCGTACCGAAATCCGGGCTTCTTCCGCCTTAGCGCGGGCGAGCTTGACGTATTCTTTGCGGCGGTCTTCGGTGAGAACCGGCAATGCTACTCGGATGTGGTTGCCGTCGTCGGTCGGGTTCACGCCCAAGTCAGATTCACGCAGAGCCTTGATGATCCCATCGGTTGCGCCCCGGTCATACGGGTTAATCAGCACGGTACGTGCTTCTGGGATATTGAGAGAGGCCAGCTGCTGCAGGGGCGTTGGAGCACCATAGTAATCAACCAGGATCGACTCGAACATGGCGGAGTTGGCACGGCCGGTGCGAATATTGCCGAATTCGTCGCGCGCGTACTCAACTGCGCGGCCCATCTTTTCCTCGGCTTCGAGGAGGGTTTCGTCGATCACTGCTGCTCCTTGGTAGTGGGATCTGTTGTAGTCCGGTCGGTCTTGCTAGGCACCTTCACGCTGTGAACTTACCAGCGTTCCTATTGTCTCACCTCGTAGCGCTCTGGCCACGTTTCCGGGTTCGCTCATAGAAAATACTCGCATATCCAACCCGTTATCCATGCACAGAGAGAAGGCCGAGGCATCAACGACCTTGAGGTTCTGGGCCAGAGCATCATGGTAGGTGACAAAATCGAGGCGTTGCGCTGTCGCGTCAACGCGCGGATCGGCCGTGTAGACGCCGTCGACGCCGGATTTACCGACAAGCACCTCGTCGCAGCGGGTTTCTAGGGCCCGCTGGGCGGAGACCGTATCGGTAGAGAAGAATGGCATCCCGGCTCCGGCACCGAAGACGACAACGCGCCCCTTCTCCATATGCCGGATAGCCCGCAACGGGATGTAGGGCTCGGCTACCTGCCCCATGGTGATGGCGGTCTGGACGCGGGTGCGGGTGCCGGCCTGTTCGAGGAAGTCTTGCAGCGCTAGGGCGTTAATAACGGTGCCCAGCATGCCCATATAGTCAGCGCGAGCCCGGTCGAAGCCGCGTTCGGATAGGTCAGCACCGCGGAAGAAGTTCCCTCCCCCCACGACGACCGCAATTTGTACGCCCTCCTCAGCCACGGTGTGGATCTGACGGGCTACATCTTGCAGGATGTCGGCATCGAGGCCAATCTGGCCCCCACCGAATACTTCTCCGGACAATTTGAGTAATACGCGCCGCGGCTTGGTCATAGTTGCTTTCCTCGCTAGTTATGGGCCGGCCCCGGTCCGCTGGTGCGGGCCGGGGCCGAATGTCTTAGGCGCCGACGCGGAAGCGCGCGAAGGCGGTTACCTTACCGCCAGAGCCTTCCACGATCTGACCGACGGTCTTCTTCGGGTCACGGGCGAATGCCTGGTCCAGCAGGCAGTTCTCCTTGAAGAAGCCGTTCATGCGGCCTTCGATGATCTTGGGCAGAGCCTGTTCTGGCTTGCCTTCATTGCGGGAGGTTTCCTCCACGATGCGCCGCTCATCGGCGACGGTCTCCTCCGGAACATCCTCACGGGAGAGGTAGTTCGGGGAGTAGGCGGCGATATGCATGGCGACGTCGCGAGCGACCTCAGCACCGGCAGCGTCGGTTGCCACCATGACGGCGACCTGCGGGGGCAGATCCGGGGAGGTGCGGTGCAGGTAGACCTCAACATGTTCGCCGGAGACCTGGGCCAGACGGCGGATGACGACCTTCTCACCCAGCGGCGCGGTGGCGTCGGTGAAGGTCTGGGAGAAGTCTCCGCTGGTCAGCTCGGCGGGATCGGTGATGCCGTTCTCAGCGGCGTAAGCCACGGCCTTGTCAGCGATCTCGATGAACGGGCCGGACTTGGCCACGAAGTCGGTTTCACAGTTGATCTCGATCATGGTGCCCTGCTGGCCTTCGCCACCGGGGCGCACATCCACGGCCACAACACCTTCGGAGGTGGAGCGGCCTTCGCGCTTGGCGATGCCCTTCAGACCCTTGATGCGGATGATCTCGTGGGCCTTTTCCATATCGCCGTCGGCCTCATCGAGGGCCTTCTTGACGGCGAGCATGCCCGCGCCGGTCTTTTCGCGCAGGGCCTTGATGTCAGCGGCAGTGTAGTTTGCCATGGTCTCTCCTTAGGCCTTCTTCTCTTCGGTGCCTTCAGCGGGAGCGTCGGTCTTCTCGGCTTCCTCGGCTGGCTTTTCTTCGGCCGGCTTTTCACCCTGGAGCATCTCGCGTTCCCATTCGGCCAGGGCTTCTTCTTCGCCCTCCTGGCCGGTGGTGCCGCCGTGGCGGGTCACGAGGCCCTCGGCAACGGCGTCGGCGATCACGCGGGTGAGGACGGCTACGGAACGGATGGCGTCATCGTTGCCGGGGATACCGTAATCGACCTCGTCCGGGTCACAGTTGGTGTCGAGGATAGCCACGACGGGGATGTTGAGCTTGCGAGCCTCGGCCACCGCCAGGTGTTCCTTCTTGGTGTCCACGATCCACACGGCCGAGGGAACCTTGGCCATGTCGCGGATTCCGCCGAGGGTGCGGGCCAGCTTGTCCTTTTCACGGGACTGCATGAGCAGTTCCTTCTTGGTCAAACCGGAGCCGGCGACGTCGTCGAAATCAACGGTTTCGAGTTCCTTCAGGCGCTGCAGGCGCTTGTGGACGGTCTGGAAGTTGGTGAGCATACCGCCCAGCCAACGCTGGTTCACGTACGGCATGCCGACGCGCTGAGCCTGCTCAGCCACGGCCTCCTGGGCCTGCTTCTTCGTGCCGACGAACAGCAGGGTGCCGCCGTGAGCCACGGTTTCCTTCACGAATTCGTAGGCGTTGTCGATATCCGTGAGGGTCTTTTGTAGGTCGATGATGTAGATGCCATTGCGCTCGGTGAGGATGAAGCGCTTCATCTTGGGGTTCCAGCGGCGGGTCTGGTGGCCAAAGTGCACACCTGACTCGAGCAGCTGGCGCATGGTTACAACAGCCATGACGCATCCTTTCCGCAGGCGGTTGCCTGCGCTGGGCGGGCTGAGCCCGCGACTTCGGTTATTCAACTGCCGGATTTCCCCGGCCTCCTGGTGCACGACCGCGAGCCACCCCGTAGGGACCGTCGGCTGCGAAGTATGCGCGCACGCGATAGTCAGCCCGAAGGCTGCCAGGGGCGAGTTTACCTGATTGGGCGGGCGAAATTCACCTTCGGACGGCTCTGAGCAGTGTCCGCCAACGTCAGTTCCCTCACATCTGGCACGCTTGCTGCATCACAGTATCCCCACTGCGGCCGAGCGGCAAGGTTTTCCCCAGATTTTCGGTTCTTTCCTGACGACGCCGCGCCCGGCTTAGCAGGCTACGGGCATGTGGAAATCAATGCGCCTTGTCCTCCTTGCGGCAACCTGCCTCCTGGGCCCTACCTTAGGGCCAGCTGAGGGGGCGGACGCCCCGCAGTTAAGTCCGGCTGTACACCTCCCGACCGCACATGCCTCAGCCGTATATTCCGCTAATGCTCGGGCAGCGCCAGATAGCTCCGCTTTCCAGTGGCCGACCGGCGCTCCCGCTGAGGTCTTACGTCCATTCCAGCCACCGACGACGCGGTGGGGCCAGGGCCACCGCGGGGTGGACCTGGCCCACCCTGCTGGCGGCGAGATCCTCGCCGCCAGCAGCGGCGTCATCATCTATGCGGCAACTCTGGTAAATCGGCCCGTGATCTCCATCGAACATACCGGTGGGCTGCGCACGACATACGAGCCCGTCACCGCGGTGGTGCACGTGGGCCAGCAGGTACATACCGGGCAGGTGATTGGCACGTTGGAGGTGGGGCACTGTGAGCAGCCGTGTCTGCATTGGGGAGCGAAATATGGGCGGGATACCTATATTGATCCGCTGGCGCTCCTACAGCCTGCGGCGTGGCGGCTTGTGCCTTACGACTAAATTAAGGTGATCCCGGCCAGCTACAGCGGATGGGAGCGCGGCGGCTGGGGGCGCAGCGCTAGGCCCGCGGGTGTGCCTGGTCAAAGGCGGCCCGCAGGCGCTCACTGGTCAGGTGGGTATAACGCTGCGTGGTGGACAGCGACGAGTGGCCAAGCATTTCTTGGACCGTGCGCAGGTCAGCGCCGCCGTCGAGTACATGCGTGGCCGCGCTGTGGCGCAGACCGTGAGGAGCAATATCGCGCACCCCGGCGCGCGCGGCAATACGGTGCAGGCAGCCGCGCACTGTGCGCGGATCGAGTGCTCCCCCGCGCTGTCCGACGAAAACTTCGTATCGGTCGGCTCCAGGAAGTTCTTCCCGAATGTCAAGCCATCGCTGGATGGCTGCGAGCGCGGGTTTTCCCACCGGCACCACCCGCTCTTTTGATCCTTTACCCATGACCGTGACGACGCCGCGGGTGAAGTCAATGGCTCCGAGCGGCAGGGAGCATACTTCACTGATGCGTAGTCCGCCGGCGTAGATGAGTTCGTAGATTGCTGCGTCGCGGATCGCCATGGGATCGTCGCTTTCGGCTTCCTGGGCGGCTTGGGCAAGGAGTTGTTCGACCTCGTCTGCGCGCAACACGGTAGGCAAGCGCGATTCGGCTTTGGGTGCTTGTAGTCGGAGTGCTGGGTCCTGGTCGAGGTAGCCTTCCCGGGCAGCCCAGGCGCAAAATGAGCGGGCGCTGGCGCTGCGCCGCGCCAGGGTGGTGCGTGCTTCTCCACGGGCGGCGTCATTGGCGAGCCACTGTCGTAAACCGGGCAGGGTGAGGGCGTAGTCTGCGAGTGTATCTGCCGTCTCCACGGCGTCTGCGGCGGGCGGGCTGGTAGCAAGGTAGGTGAGCAGGGCCCGGATATCGGCCAGATAGGCGCGCTCCGTATGCTCGGCGACCCCACGCTCATAGCGCAGGTAGTCGCGGTACAAAGACAGAAGCGAACTCACCCTTCTACCCTGCCATGAAGTACGGCCTAAAACAGGGATCAGCTCGCGCCAGGCAAGAGGTAGGGCTGACCTCCGGCTCAGTGTTTACCGACTCCTTTGGTAGCCGTGCAGGGTGGCCTTCACCATGCCGATGGCGTGCAAATAACCGAGCGCCGCCCGTACTTCCGCCTGCGTTAAACCGGCGATATCCGCGATGGTTGGCAGGAGTGCCGCCTGCCGTTTCGGTAACGCATCATAGACTCGTGCCTGAATCTCATCGAGCCCATCGAGAATACCGGGGATGCTGCTCTGCCGCTCCGCGCCCAGATGCTGACCACTCACCCCAGCGAGTTCGGCAATATCACTACTGCGGGTCACCAGGGTTGCTAGCCCCCCGCGGATAGCTTCATTGCAGCCGGTGTGCATAACGTCGGTGACTGCTCCCGGCGCGGCCGCCACGGAGCGGTTAAGGTCGTGGGCTTCCCGGGCGGTACGCAGTGCGCCGGACCGCAGCGCAGCCTGGACCACCACCGTTACTTTGCTGAGCGCAGCAATAAGCCGGTTACGTTCCAAGAAGCGAATCCGCGAGGGCTGCCTGCCCGGGGGATGTTCCGAAATAATCAGCCCGTCGTCGTGAATACGCCACAGCAATTCCTCGTTGCCGCGCGGATATAGGCGATCCACTCCCCCAGCCATGACTGCGATGGTGCCGCCGTCGGCTGCGAGCGCACCCCGGTGGGCGGCGGCGTCGATCCCGTATGCCCCACCAGAAATAATCGGAATCCCTCGCATACTGAGCTCCTGCCCCCACTGGGCGGCCAAGCGCTCCCCTGCCGCGGTTGAAGCACGCGCACCGACCAGTGCCACCGCAGGGGGCCCGGTGACCAGATCGAGTCGCGTACCGCGCCCCCACAGGGCGATGGGACTACGTTCGTCCAGATCATCAACCTGGTTGGGCCAGGCCGCGTCAGCGGGAGTGAGGAGGAATCCACCGACGTCCAAATGCTTGTCAACGAGTTCGTCGGTATTCATGCGCTCCACCCGGCTGGCCCATCGCTCCACAATGGGCCGATAGGCTGGTGGCATATCCGCGCCATCGAGCCAGCGGCCGAGCATATCGAGCGCGTCCATGGGGGTGGGCGCTTGTCGAATCAGGCGGCGAGCCGCACCCGAATGAGTCTCTGCGATTGCGGACCAGGCCGCGTAGGCCATTCGTTCCGGGCATTCATAGTCGCTCCAGTTGAGCATGATCTTCTCCTGTTTTCAGCGTGAGGGCCGCGTCGATTTCGTATCTGCCGACGGCGGGTTTATCGGCTAGGTCAGCAATGGTCAGGGCTAGGCGCAGCACCCGGTCTAGGCCACGCATGGTGATCCTTCCGCTCAGCAGCAGCGGATCTAACCGGGCGCGCACCTGCGGTTCGATGGGCGAATCTGGCCCGCGCAGCAACCGCCCGGGCGCGTGTGCGTTGAGGGTGAAGGGCTGGCCAGCCCAGCGGCGGCATTGTCGTTCGCGCGCGAGCTCCACTCGGGCCGCGATCTCCGCACTGCTGTGTGCCTGCCGGCCTAGCGCCGTCGTCAACGGTGGATGGACGCGCGTGACAATATCGATTCGGTCAAGGAGCGGCCCGCGCAGGGCGTGCATATAACGCCGCCGCTGCACGGAGGTACATTCGCAGGAGCTATTGTCTACGCCTGCTTTCCCGCAGGGGCACGGGTTCGCGGCCATAATCAGCTGGAACCTCGCCGGATACGAAGCTGACCCACGCGCCCGGTGGATAGTGATCTCCCCCGTCTCTAGGGGTTGGCGCAAGACTTGCAAGACCGACGCCGGGAACTCGGGAGCTTCGTCCAGGAATAACACCCCGCAGTGGGCCTGGGAGATGGCGCCCGGCCCGATCATTCCCGATCCCCCGCCTACCAGGGCAGCGCGGGAAGCCGTGTGATGGGGTGCGATAAAGGGTGGTCGGCGCAGCAGGCTCTGCCCGTCGAAGGTTCCCATAATTGAATGCACACAGGTGACGGCGACGGCGTCGTCATCCGCTAAATCCGGCAAAATACCAGGCAGGCGGGAGGCAAGCATCGTTTTGCCCGTTCCAGGAGGCCCCAGGAGCAGCACATGGTGCCCGCCTGCGGCCGCTACTTCTAGCGCATACTTGGCTTCCTCCTGACCACTCACGTCAGCCATGTCTAGCTGCTCAGTGACTCGCAGTGAGGTGACATCTTTACGCACCGGAGTAGCGGTGACGGGTTGGCACCCGATCCCGAGCCGCAAGAACACCTCAGATAGGTGACCGAAGGCATGCACCCGAGCACCCGGAACGAGGCGGGCTTCCTGCTCATCGGCCCTACTCACCACTACATCAACGCTGCCTGCAGCCACGGCGGCGCGCACCATTGGCAACACTCCGCGCACCGGCATGATTGCGCCATCCAGGCCCAACTCGCCGATGAATGTGGTGGCTGCGAAGGCGTCTTCCCGGCGGGTTTCGGCCAGCATGATGGCAACGGCGATAGCGAGGTCGAAACTCGATCCGCGTTTCGGTACATTCGCCGGCTGCAAATTGATGGTGATGCGTTGCGGGGGCAGGCTGATACCGCATGATTCCACGGCTGCGCGCACCCGATCCCGGGCTTCCTGTACTGAGGCGTCCGGTAATCCCACGATCGTCATGCGAGGGATATGCGCGGCCAGATGCGCCTCCACGGTAATCGGCCGCCCATCGATACCGTTCAAACTAATACTGAGGACGCGGCCGATTTTCACTGTTCTACCCCTTGGATATGCCAGATCTGAGGTTGCCCAGTAGACAGGTCAACCGTCAGCACATCTAGACGCACCCATGCATGGTGCCGGTGCTGGTGGCGCCATTGGGCGGCCACTTTGCGCATCCGCGCGAGTTTGCGCGGGGTGATTGCCTCCGCGGGATGGCCACAGCTGCGGCTGGTGCGGGTTTTGACCTCAACGAGAGCCATCGGCCCACCTGGCGCGTGCGCCACAATATCGATTTCCCCATCCGGGCACCGCCAATTGCGTTCCAGGATGGTGTAGCCGTTGGCTTCTAGATGGCGAGCAGCGGTCTTTTCCCCGAACCGTCCAACGGCCTGATTACGTATAGACATCATCGAACCTCCTGCCCTCAGTTAAGTGGCAGGAGGTTGTCGGCAGTGCGGAGCGCTTTAGGACCTGGGGATAACTAACCGCCTGTGGATGAGGCTCGGCAGCGATATCAGGGCCGGGCGGGCGGAGCTAGACCAGCGAGGCCAGGTCACCGAGACGAGCTAACCACAGCTAGCGAACTGCAATCACAGCGAAATATCAGGCTTGGATAGCTCCTCGACGTTGACGTCCTTGAACGTCATCACCGTGACTTTAGAGACGAAGCGGGCGGTGCGGTACACATCCCACACCCATGCATCTGTGAGCGTAACTTCGAAAAAAACCTCACCGCCGGCAGAGCGGGGCCGCAATTCAACCTCATTGGCCAGATAGAAGCGCCGCTCAGTTTCCACCACATAGTTAAACAGCGATACTACGTCCCGGTACTCGCGGTAGAGGTCGAGCTCTAATTCGGTTTCGTAGTTCTCCAAATCATCTGCACTCACCCTTCCATCATGCCCGCTTCGGCCACCGACCTGCCGACTGGGCCGGGTGTGTTCGCGGTTAGGCGAATTATCCTGCTATTGCAGTTTCCAACTCCGCCGGTGATGGTCGCTCACACCGAGAGTTGCGATAGCAGCCCGATGGGAGGCCGCCCCATACCCCTTATGCTGCGCAAAACCATACCCCGGATCGGGCAGTTCGCACATAAGTCGATCGCGCTCTACCTTGGCCACCACGGATGCAGCCGCCACACTGGCGCACTGCTGATCCGCCTTCGGCAGGCACACCACCTGCGCCTGCTGCCAGTCATGCTGGTCGAACAGGTCGGCGGCAGGGGCCACCCAGTTGTGTGGACCATCGAGAATAATCGTGCTGGCGGCAGCCAGCACCGCCGTCGTCGCCCCGATATTTTCCGCGACGACGCCGAGAGCCCGGTGGGCAGCTAAACGTAGAGCCGCGATGATCCCCACGCTGTCAATCTCTGCCGGGCTCGCATGCCCGACTGCTACTGCCCGCGCCCACTGCGTGATGGCGGGGACAAGGGCCTCCCGCGCGGCCGGGCGCAACAGTTTAGAATCAATAAGCCCGTGCGGTGGCGGCGCGAGTGCCGAGAGCAGGCAGACGCCCACGCTCACCGGGCCGGCCAGCGCTCCCCGCCCAACTTCGTCGATCCCAATAACGTGGCGTCCACGCTCTAGATACGGGGTTTCCAGGGCTAACGTCGCCGTCGTCACCACACCACAACCGCCTGCTGAAGCACGCCCTAACGGGGAGATTCTTCGAGGAGTTCCGGTTCATTGCCGACCGGTGTGGAGTCTTCACCCGGGGCAGAAGGCTCCGCGGGAGTTGAGGTGGGATCGGGAACAGCCGTGAAGGAATCGCTCCCCCCGCCGAGGTATGTCCAGTGGGAATAGGGCCACATAATTATGGTGGCGCGGCCAGTCAGATTATCCAGCGGTATGAACCCGCCGCCCGGCTCACCAATGTGGGCACGCGAATCCCGTGAATTACTGCGATTATCACCCATCACCCAGATATGCCCAGCAGGTACGGTCACGTCAAAGTCGGTCTCGGAGGGAACCACCCCGGGCTTAAGGTATGGCTCATCAATGGGGGTGCCGTTGACGGTGAGTTTACCGTCGGTAGAGCAGCAGGCCACCCGGTCGCCAGGTAGTCCGATAACGCGTTTAATCAGGTGTTCGCCGGCGTCTGCGGGCAGGATTCCCACGGCCATGAGGAGGTCCTTTACGGTTCGGCTCAGAGCAGACTCGTGTTGCGGTACCTGCGGGAGCCACCCGCCCGGGTCGGTAAAGACGACGACGTCGCCACGGTGCAGCCCGGCATCACTGACCGTCTTGTTGACCAGGATCCGGTCTCCCACCTGCAGGGTGTCCTCCATCGAGGAGGAAGGGATATAGAAGGCCTGCACTAGGAAGGTTTTGATAAGGAAGGACAACACCAGGGCGATAACCACCACGAGGCTGGTTTCCTTCAACCAGTTAAGAAACGAACGCTGGCGGCTCGGTGGGATCGACGGTGGCATCTCCTCAACGTCTTCTGCATCCGCTACAGGTGTACTACCGCCCTGCAGGTCGGCGTCATTGTGGGTGCGCACCGGCTCGCCACCTGTGCTTCCCGCAGAGGTAGCGTCACAGGGGGATTTACGTGCGGCAGAATTATCCCGCTCAGGGCGTGGCGGTAGTGCCTTCGAGTCGGCCATGTGCTCCCGTTCCTTATATGGACTGCCAATATGCTACCCCCTATTGGAGTGGGAGCTGACCAGCGGCACTCCCTGGGGCGAGGGTGAATAAAAAAACCGCCCGGTAGAACCGGGCGGATGGAAGCACTAAGTTTTTAGCGCTTTTCCTTGATCTTGGCGGCCTTACCGCGACGATCACGCAGGTAGTAGAGCTTGGCGCGGCGCACGTCACCGCGGGTCACAACCTCGATATGGTCGATGGTCGGTGCGTGTACCGGGAAGGTACGCTCTACCCCGATGCCGAAGCTGATCTTACGGACGGTGAAGGTCTCCCGCACACCGCCACCCTGGCGAGCCAGGACAACACCCTGGAAAACCTGAATACGGGACCGGCTACCTTCAACCACGCGGACGTGCACCTTAACGGTGTCACCGGCGCGGAAGTCCGGGATATCATCCCGCATGGACTTAACGTCAATGGCGTCCAGTGTCTGCATCTCTTTGTCACTTTCCGCTCGCGCCACAGGTCGCGTAGCAGCTCAGGGCAGCATATGCTGCCGGGGTTGTGCTTGTGGTGTGCCCGCAGATTCTCGGCTCCCCCCATGGCAGGACGCCGCTTTGGGCACATAACGGCCCTAGTCTGCCACAGTGCGTGCCCACTTCGCCAGTTTCGTCACTGTGATGATGACGTCGTCTTGCGGATCGCCGCCCACGTCAAAGGTCCGCCTCCCCGTCACCTTCCAGCCGCACCGTTCATAGAACCGAATGGCACGCAGATTCGTTCGGTTCGTCCCCAGCCACAGCGCTTTCAACTCCGGGTGGGCCCGCGCCACCTCGCCCATCGCATGAGCCATGAGCGCGCGGGTGATCCCCGTGGAGCGGATCGCGGCGTCGGCATAAAATTTCGACACCTCCGCCACCGGGCCGCGCGGCAGGTGGTGGGCGACCTCAATCACCCCCTCCTCATCTTCGGGCCGTAATCCGTAGATCACCAGGCAGTAAGCCCGCATCTGCCCGGCCACCTCGGCCACCCAAATCCCGTAACGCTCACTGCTGAGGTATTCAACGAAATTGGCGGTCTGTAGATAGGCATCCATGAACTCCTGCCGAGCCGCCTGCGGCAATTCGGGCGGGCACGCATCGGGGAAGGTGCGCCGCGCCAACGCACTGAGCTCGGCGGCGTCGTCGAGCTCAGCTTTCCGCAGCCGCACCGGCGCCACCTGGCCATCAGGCAGGAGGGCGTACCCGTGGGTGACCAGCGTGATTTTATCGGCCATGGTCAGCGGGGCGCGGGTGAGCATATCGGGCCGCCGTACCGCTGTACGCGCCAGTGCTTGCGCTCGCCGCCAACGTGCCACCCGCCCGTGGTTCCCGGAGTTTAGGACCGCCGGGATTGTGTGCCCCCGCCACTGTTGGGGCCGGGTGTAGACGGGGTATTCGAGCAGTCCCGCGCTCCCGTGGGATTCTTCCACCAGAGATTCGGGATTCCCGACGACGCCGCCCACCAGTCGGCCTACCGCTTCAATGGCGACCAGGGCAGCGACCTCTCCCCCATTGAGCACGTAGTCTCCGAGAGAAAACTCCTCTACGTCGATCCGTTCGCCGTATTCGTCGGCGACGCGCGCGTCAATCCCCTCATAGCGCCCACACGCAAAGATCAGCCGGTCGCGCCCGGCCCACCGCTCGGCCGTCGCCTGAGTGAGCGGGGTGCCCGCTGGGGTGGGGATGAGGAGTAGCGGGGCTGGGGCGGGGTCGGTGGTGGGAGTATCGCTGGGAGTGAGACTGGCTGCGGCACTAATGCTGGTACTGCCCGCGGCGCTACTGTCTAGCTCGCCCGCGTTCCCGGCGGCGATGACGTCGTCGAGCGCTTTACCCCAAATATCGGGGCGCATCACCATTCCCGCACCCCCGCCGGCGGGGGTGTCATCAACGGTGCGATGCTTATCGGTGGTCCAGGCGCGCAGGTCGTGTATGTGCACCTCCAGTGTGCCCTTGGTGCGCGCCTTACCAAGGAGGGACAGTTCCAGGGGTGCGAGATATTCGGGGAATATTGTGACGACGTCGATCCGCATTACGCCTCCTCAAATAATCCACCGGGCGGGTCGATAATCACGGCGTCGCTGATCTCCGGGACGAGCTCAGTGACGAACGGCAACAGGACCTCACGCCCCTCATAGTCGATGACGAGGACGTCCTGGGCGGGTAGCGCGAGGACGTCGCGCACGGTTCCCCGTTCCTCCCCCGTGACGGTACGTACCGGCAGGCCGATGATCTCGTGGTAGAAGTAAGCGTCTTCTTCTGCCGGGTCATCGTCACTGTCGATATACAGCCGCGTATCGCGCAGCGCTTCGGCAGCGGTGCGATTGTCATGCCCACAGAAACTCACCTGCCAGGAACGGCCCTGCTGGCGCACGTCCGCCACCGTAAGGCTGGCGGCGTCGGTCAGGAGTTCCGCGCCGGGGTATAGCCGCCCGGCCGGATCGTCGGTGTGCACAATGAGACGCACATGGCCTTTAAGACCCACGGCAGAGGCAACGGTAGCAATAGCAAGACGCATGGAAATTCTTTCGTAAGGCCGCCGGTGAGGTGGCGCAGATGATATGAGGAGGGCCCGGCTCACTGAGCCGGGCCCCTGACGCTTTAGCGCCGGTCTGTGTCGATCACGTCGATCCGGATAGGTTCCTTAGCGAGGGAACCGACCACCGTGCGCAGGGCTTTGGCGGTCCGGCCGGAACGGCCGATCACACGACCGAGATCGTCGGGATTGACGTAAACCTCCAGCAGTTCCCCGCGGCGTTGCCGACGGGATTTCACGCGCACGTCATCGGGGTGATCCACGATGCCGCGAACCAGATGGTCGAGGGCGTCAGCCAACATGATTACTCCGCGGATTCGGCCGAGTCGGCGCTATCGGCAGAGTCGGCCGAGTCGGCGCTATCGGCAGAGTCGGCCGATTCAGCGGACGCTTCTTCCTCAGCCTTAGCAGCGGCGGCTGCGGCCTTACGCTTTTCAGCCTCATCCTCAGCGGCCTTGATGGCGGCGCGGGTTTCGGCTTCAGCATCGCCTTCAGCGGTACGCAGGGTCGGGGTGACGTCCTTTTCACCCTTGAACTTCTGCCAGTCGCCGGTCAGCTGGAGCAGCTTCTTCACCTGATCGGTCGGCTGAGCGCCCACCGACAGCCAGTACTGGGCCCGCTCCGAGTCAATCTCCACGAAAGAAGGTTCACGGGTGGGGTGGTACTTGCCGATCTCCTCGATGGAACGGCCATCCCGCTTGGTGCGGGCATCCATCACGACAACACGGTAGAAGGGCGCACGGATCTTACCCATGCGCTTCAAACGAATCTTGACTGCCACTTGTGTGGTCAACTCCTGAAACTTATCGGGGTGGGCGCGCCAGTCATCTGGTGGGTTTCAGAGGGCCGGTCTGCCCGGGACACGACTCTAGCCAGTGAGAGGGTCTGACTAAGCCGGGTACGCTCGCCTATTGTGCCATGACTACGCGGGAAAACGCCACCGGCCACGGTGGCCGTCGTCGTCGTGAAATACCCCACGTAAAGAGACGGCAACGGGCCGTCCCACTCGCTACGATAGCAAGCGTGCCCACCTCACCTGTCGACGCCGACCATGCCGCCTTCCTCTTACGCGTCGCCCGACTGTTACTCGGCGGTGGTTTGGGGGCACGCGAATCTGAGGCCGAGGTGATCGCGACCGGGCAGGCACTCGGGCACCGCGATATTCAGGTGGCTGCGCTCCCCACCGGCGTTTTCGTCACCCTCACCCCCAAAGAGCCGGCCTATTTCTCCTCTGCGCGTTCCTTTATGCGTTTCGACCAGCTCTCCGAGGTCCTCACCGTCACCGGGAAGGTGCGCGCGGGTACATTGAGCGTGACCGACGCCCTCACCACCCTCGACTACGCCGCCCGCCGGCCTCCTCCCTGGCCCCTGTGGGCAGCCAACCTGGGTGCGGTCCCGGTCGGGGTGGGGCTGATAGCCCTCTTAGCCCCGCGCTGGCCCAATGTTGTTGCCGCCGCCCTCGGCTCGGTGATCATGGCCGTCATCACGACGCTGGCGGGCCGTTTCAAACCGGTTGCTGAACTGATGCCGGTGATCGCCGGCTGGCTGATTACCGCACCGATTTTGCTGGCGCACCAGGCTGGGATTATGGACTATCCCTTCCGCACAATCGTGGCGATTTTAGCGATCGGCTTCCCCGGTTCGGTGTTCGTGACCGGCGTGGCGGACCTGGTGGCCGGGCATTCCTCGGCCGGTACCGCGAGGCTAGCTGCTGCGCTCATGCAGTTCACGCTCTATATAACCGGTTTGGTGCTTGGGGTGATAACAGTCGGCGGTGATCTGCGCCAGCTATTAGACCTTGCTGCCCCAGCCTGGCCCTTCGGGATCAAATTGGTAGGGATCGTGCTGGCAACTATCGGCGTCATGGTCTTTTGTTACTGCCCGTGGCGGCACACTGTCTCTATCGTGGCGCTGTCCACCCTGGCAGGTGCGGTGCAGGTGCTCTTAGGCGGGTGGGGATCGCCAGCACTAGGTGGTTTGATCGCGGCGCTGCTAGCCAGTGTGGGGGCGCAATTGCTGGCCCGCACCCCGAAGGGGCCGCCCTGGCATGTCACCTATCTACCCGCCTTTATGGTGGTGGCTCCCGGGTCCTTCGCGTTCCTCACCGCCAGTCAGGTATCGGGGTATTCAGCCTCCCCGATTGTTACCGCCACGAGTGCGTTCCTGGGCGTGGCTGTGGGCACGCTCCTGGGCGGCTCGTTCAAGGAGATGGAGTTTCCGCGTTCGCTGGCGCGCGGTTCACGGCGACGGCGCACCTAAGCGGCGGCAGACCTATTCAGTTACCGGCGTGATAACGGTGGTGGGGCGCAAATCCCCAGCTTCCAGCCCCTCGGTGGGGTCAGTGTCATAGTGGACGAGCCAGGCTGGCGCGCCGTCGATCAGGCCGGTAGCTGCGGCCCGCTGAGCCCCGTTCGCGGGACCATCCGCCAAATAGGCGCGGGCTTTAACGCTCGCAAAGTCCATAATCGCAGCCGTATCAAGGCCAGCTTCGTGCCAGAGGCTCAGCTCCCGCGGCAAAGTCCCATGCGCCAAGGTGCCGCCCGCGTCGGAGCCCGGCAGGATTTGCACCCCGGCCTCCACCATGTCTCGCAGCAGTGCCCAGCGGCGTTCGTATAGCCACCGCATCTGGGCGGCATAGGCCGGGTACTTGCCCTGCCCTGCCACCGCGAAATCCGCGAAATTCTCGGACTGTACCAGGGTTGGCGTGACGGGGACTCCCCGCTGCGCAGCTTCGCTGATATGTTCGCTCAGCATTCCGCTGCCGTGTTCCAGGCAGTCGATCCCGGCCTCGAGTAGCGGGCCGATGGCCTCGGTGGAGAAGGTGTGCGCCGTCATGCGGGCCCCGTTCTCGTGAGCGGCGGCCACCGCGTCTATGAGCACCTCCGGCTCCCACAGGGGTGCGACGACGGCGTCAGCGCCCTGGCTGCGGTCGATCCAGTCTGCCACGATCTTCACCCAGCCATCACCCGCCTGGGCCTGCCGGGCGACTTCTGCGGGTAGGTCAGCGGGATTATCGAGTTCTACGGCCAAGTGCCGCAGGTACCGTTTGGGGCGGGCAATATGCTGCCCAGCCCGGATAATGACCGGTGCGCTGCCGTCGAGCCAGTGGGTATCGGCTTGGACGCCGCAGTCGCGCACCAGGAGTGTTCCAGCGGCCACATCGGCCTGCGCTTGGGCGCGGGCTTCATCCCGCGACACCGGACCTTCCCCACCCAAGCCGATATGGCAGTGGACGTCCACGAGTCCCGGATAGAACCAGCCGGTGAGTTCGCATTCGGCGGCGGCAGCCGGTTCAGATAGGCGCAAGCGGCCGTCCACGATCCAGGCTGCATCAGTATGCTCGCCACTGTTGAGCGTGATTCGACCGCTAAGCGCAGTAATCATTTCAGGAACTTCTCCAGATCCTCAGGCACCTCGAACTGGCTACCACCACCGAGACCACCAAGCCCGAAGCTGGAGCCCTTCTTCTTCGGCTGCTGCGCGGCCGCCTGCTTATCGCGTAGTTTGCGCTCCATATCAGCTTCCTGCCGGGCGCGTTTAGCCGGGTTACCGGATTTGCCTTTCACCCGTTTCTTAGCGGGGGCTTGGCGGGCGCGTGCCCGCTTACCCATGCCGGGCATCTTCCCCATCCCGGGCATACCGCCCATGCCGGGCATCCCGCCAACCATCCCGGAGCGGGCCATATTCTCCATCATGGTTTTAGCCTGTGTGAAGCGCTCCACCAGCGAGTTAATTTCGGCCACCGTCGTACCCGAGCCCCGGGCGATACGCTGCCGGCGCGAGCCGTTGAGGATCTTCGGATTGGCACGTTCGGCCGGGGTCATGGACCGCACGATCGCTTCTACCCGGTCCACTTCCCGCTCGTCAAAGTTGTCGAGCTGCTCACGCATCTGCCCCATTCCGGGCAGCATACCGAGCATCTTCTTCATCGACCCCATCTTGCGTAGCTGACCGAGGTGTTTGAGGAAGTCATCCAGGGTGAATTGGCCCTCGCCGAGTTTCTGGGCCATTTTCTCGGCTTCGCCCTCATCGAAGGCCTTCTCTGCCTGTTCAATTAGGGTGAGGACGTCGCCCATATCCAGGATGCGGGAGGCCATCCGGTCAGCATGGAAGCGTTCAAAGTCCTTGAGTTTTTCGCCCGTGGACGCAAAGAGTACCGGCACGCCGGTGACGGTGCGCACAGACAGCGCGGCGCCACCGCGAGCGTCGCCGTCGAGCTTGGATAGTACGACGCCGGTGAAACCGACGCCGTCGCGGAAAGCTTGGGCGGTGTGGACGGCGTCCTGACCGATCATGGCGTCGAGAACGAAAATAATCTCGTGCGGGGAGATGGCGTCGCGAATATCGGCGGCCTGCTGCATCATCTCGGCGTCCACACCGAGGCGGCCGGCCGTGTCCACAATGACGACGTCGTGCAGGGACGTACGCGCCTTGTCCACGCCAGAGCGGGCGACCGCAACCGGATCCCCCACGCCATTGCCCGGCTCGGGTGCCCACACTGGTACACCGGCTTGTTGCCCAATGATTTCCAGCTGGGTCACGGCATTGGGGCGTTGCAGGTCGGAGGCGACCAGCAGCGGAGTATGCCCTTGTTCGCGCAGCCAGAGGGCGAGTTTACCGGCCAGGGTAGTTTTACCGGCACCTTGTAAACCGGCCAACATGATCACGGTGGGGCCGGTTTTTGCGAAGTTCAACTCGCGGGTTTCTCCACCGAGAATATCGACCAGTTCCGCGTTGACGATCTTAATGATCTGCTGGGCCGGGTTCAGGGCCGCCGAGATTTCGGCACCGCGGGCTTTTTCCCGCACCTGCGAGGTGAAGGCACGCACGGCCGGGATCGCGACGTCCGCATCGAGCAGGGCGCGGCGGATCTCACCGATAGTGGTCTCTATATCGGCATCGGTTAAGCGGCCTTTGCCCCGCAGATTCTTAAATGATGCGGTAATGCGATCTGAAAGGGTGTTGAACATTCCTCGACTCCGTCGACAATTCGGTCACTGCTGCCCAGTCTAATGCAGAGCCTGTACTCCTTCTGGGTGCAGCTAGTACTGGCGGCGTAATGCTTATGGTGGCGGCTTATCGCTGGGGGCCGCCGATAATGGCGTCCACAAAACCTTCCGGATCGAACGGTGCCAAATCGTCAGCCCCTTCGCCCAGCCCCACAAACTTCACGGGCACGCCGAGCTCCCGCTGCACGGCCACCACGATTCCGCCCTTGGCGCTGCCGTCCAGTTTGGTCAGCACTATGCCGGTCACGTCCACGGCCTGGGAGAATACTTCAGCTTGCCGCATCCCGTTTTGGCCGGTGGTGGCGTCTAGCACCAGGAGCACTTCCCGCACCGGGGCGTGCCGCCCCATCACGCGTTTAATCTTGCCGAGCTCGTCCATGAGGTGGGCTTTGTTCTGCAAACGCCCGGCTGTGTCAACGAGGACCACATCGGCATCGCGGGCCGCAGCGGTACGCACCGCCTCATAGGCGACCGAGGCGGGATCGGCACCCTCCCGCTCCGAGCTCACCACGTCGACGCCGACCCGCTCCCCCCAGGTGGTCAGCTGTTGGACGGCGGCGGCCCGGAAAGTATCCGCAGCCCCCAGGACTACGCGCTTATCTTCGGCCACCAGGACGCGTGCCAGCTTGCCGACGGTCGTGGTTTTGCCAGCGCCATTCACCCCGACCACGAGGATGCTCGCCGGGTAGGTTTCGCCGTCGTCAGCGATAACTGGATCGATGGCGAGGGTGCGGTCTGCCTGCGGATCGACCAACCGCAACAGTTCATCACGCAGCACCTGTCGAATCTGCTCTGGATCACTGGTACCCAGCACTTTCGCTTGCGTGCGCAGGTGATCCATCACTTCGGTGGTGGGCCCTAAGCCGAGGTCTGCCAGCAGCAGGGTTTCCTCGATTTCTTCCCAGTCTTCTTCGCGCAGGTCACCGCGCGAGAGGATTGCGAGCAGGCTCTGCCCCAGGCTCCCGGAGCGGGCCAGGCGGGCTTTGAGGCGTTGAAAGCGGGTGCCGGCAGCTTCGGGCCGCTCCAGCGTAGCGGTAGAGGGGGTGCGCCCCTCTCGCTCGCCCGTATCTGCTCCCGTATCCCCGGGGAAGGGACTGCGTTCTTCCGGTGGCAGTTGCCCGGGGCGGCGCCACAGCGCGAAACCCCCCACAATCAGAAGGATGAGGACGACGGCGGCGCCCAGCCAGATGTACTGCTCATTCATAGAGCCATTGTCACCGACAAACCGCTGCGACCCAAACGCGGTGGGAACAGCCGACTCTCATGCGGTGCGAATGGCCGACTCTCACGCTGCCGCCAGCCGAACCCCCTAGAGCCGCTGCGAGATCACCTGGGATACCCCTTCGCGCATACTGACGCCGTATAGGGCGTCCGCGATCTCCATGGTGCGCTTTTGGTGGGTGATAACAATGAGCTGCGAATCGCGTTGGAGTTCCTTAAATATCCCCAGCAGCCGGTCCAGGTTGCGGTCATCTAGGGCAGCTTCAACCTCGTCCATCACATAGAAGGGGCTTGGCCGGGCCTTAAAGATTGCTACCAGCAGGGCGACCGCCGTTAAGGAGCGCTCCCCACCGGAGAGCAGCGACAGCCGTTTCACTTTCTTACCCGCCGGGCGGGCCTCAACCTCGATCCCGGTGGTGAGCATATCGTCCGGGTCGGTGAGCACCAGGCGCCCCTCCCCGCCGGGGAAAAGCCGATCAAAGACGTGCTCAAACTCGCGCGCCGTATCCGCGTAGGCTTCCGCAAACACCCGTTCCACCCGCTCGTCGATTTCGCGGATAATGGTGAGCAGGTCGGCGCGGGATTTCTTCAGATCGCTCACCTGCTCCTGCAAGAACTGGTGCCGCTCATTAAGGGCCGCATGTTCTTCCAGCGCCAGCGGGTTGATCTTGCCGAGCCGGGCCACATCACGTTGGGCGCGAGCATAGCGTTTTTCCTGCTCGGCACGCACATAGGGTTTCTCAACCTCTACCGGTTCCCCAGTTTCATCCTTCAGCTCGATTATGGGCCGGTGCGGCCCGAATTCGTCAACGAGGGTCTGCGGCTCCACTCCTAGTTCATTCGCGATCTTTTCGGCCAGATTGTCGAGCCGGGATTGCACCTGGGCGCGCGCCAATTCTTCTTGATGCGCCGCGTCGGTAAGCTGGCGTAGCTGCTCTGCGGTCGCCTCCACTTGGGCGCGCAGATGCGTGAGTGCAGTGGCACTGTGTTGTTGTTCAGTTTCGGCTATCTCGTGCTCGGCGCGGGCTTGGGCAAGGGAGTTATCCATCGCCGCGAGCGCTTGGCTGGCATGATCATGGACTACCTGGGCTCCTTCGGCGGCCTCATGGCGGCGCTGCCAACGCTCGTGGGCGCGGGTGCGAGCGGCGCGTTCTTGGGCTGCGGTAGCGGATAACTGTTCGGCTCGCCCAGCGAGGGCTGCCATCCGTTCTTGTACGGTGCGCAGTTGTAGGCGAGCGTCGGTTTCGGCCCGCCTAGCGGTGCTGGCGGCTGCGGCGGCGTCGTCACGGGATTGCTGGGCCTGGGCTAATTCCTCTTCGGCAACCTCGGGTTCTTTTTGCGCTACGTCCAGCCGTTCACGTAGCTCCGCCACATCACTGCGGTAGGTGGTGAGGTCTTCGCGCAGTTGCGCCAGCGCCGGCCCGGTGCGTTCTACTTCCGCCTGAGCCGAGCGCAGCGCCGTCGCGGCCTGGGCTAACTGTTGGTTATCGCGCGCCCGCTGTGCATCGGCCTGCCGCACGGCCGCCAGGGATGCCCCGGCTCGCTGGCGGGCCTCCTCAGCGCGCACTTCAGCTTCTTTCCGCTGCGCCGTCAGGTCTGCTTCGTCCTGGCTGGCTGCCGCGAGGTCAGCCCCGGCTTCCTCATAGCGGGCATACAGGTCAATATCGCTGGCGCCTTCCTGCCCGCTGCGTGCCCATGTTCCCGCCAACACCTGCCCGCCAGCGGTGGCTGCGATCGCGTGTGGATGCGCGGTGATGAGGGCAGCGGCCTGGGTGAGGTCATCGACTAGCACGATGGGGCCGAGGAGCGCGCGAATCTGGGCGGGGTATTCTGTGGCGTCTACGACGTCGACGGCGGGGGTGCCGTACTCCCGGTACGCGGCGAGGTCTGCGCTCGCGGGAGCGGGGCCGGGATGGATGAGCCGCACTAGTCTCGCCTCGTGGTTCTGCGCCCACTGCATTGCCTGAATACTGGCGGGCATATCGTCCACGATGGCGGCGGCCGCCATCGCGTCCAGGGCGGCGGCGACGGCGGTACGCCAATGCGCGGGCACTTTTAGGTATTGCGGGAGCAATCCGGCGGCGAGGCCCTGTTCGCTCAGCTCAGCGGTGGCGTCTTTACGTTCTAGCGATAACGCGAGGGTTTCACGCTGGGTGCGGGCCCGCTCTACCCGGGCGTGCGCTTCGCGTTCACGCTCGAGCAGGTCGCGTACGCGGCTGTCTGCCTCTTCGGCGGCGGCCAGATCACGCTCGTGGGCGGCCTCAAGGTTCTCATCCTCACCGTGGGCCGCGATATGTCGCTCAACCTCGGCATAGTCGCGTTCGGCTGCGGCGGCCCGCTCAATGGCTTCGGCCAGCCGTGCCTCTAGGCGACCATATTCGGCTTCGGCTGCCTCTAGCCGCTGTTCGCGCGCAGATACTTGGCCGGCCAGACGCGCGAGTCCTTCCCGCCGGTCTGCTACCCCCCGGTGGACGGCCGCCAAGCGCTGCTCGGCCTCCCGTTCGGTCTTTTCGGCCACCTCCCGAGCCTGCCCCATGCTTGCGAGGGTCGCTTCCGCGCGGGTACATTCGGCCCGCAGTTCCGCTTCACTTTGGCGGGCGACGCTGGCCTGTTGTTCGAGTTCTTCAGGGTCGGGACCGGTCGGCCGGGGCGGCGGCGTGTCAATAAATCGCGCCCGTTCGGCCGCGAGGGCTTGGATGGAGGCGATCCGCTCCCGCAAGGTGGTCAGAGCGACGACGACGCCCGCGCGTTCTTTAACGCGCGGTCCTAACGCCTGGGCGGCAGCTTCGGCTTCGGCTAGTTCCTCACGTTGGCGCTGTAGGGCGGCGGTGGCTTCTGCCCGCTGTTTGCTCAGAGCTTGGCTGCCTTGGTGTTCTGCCGCAAGTTGCGCCTCCACCTGGGCATAGTCATCGGCGAGCAGCCGACTGAGGGCGTCCCGCAGATCAGCCTGGATCACCTGGGCGCGCCGGGCCATATCGGCCTGCCGGGCGAGTGGCCCGAGCTGCCGGCGGATCTCCGCGGTGAGGTCCTCTACCCGCGCTAGGTTCGCGGCCATGGTTTCTAGCCGCCGCAGGGCGCGTTCCTTACGCCGCCGATGTTTCAGGACCCCGGCGGCTTCTTCAATGAAAGCGCGCCGGTCTTCCGGGGTGGCGTGTAGGACGGCGTCGAGCTGACCTTGCCCGACGATAACGTGCATTTGTCGGCCCATTCCGGTATCGGAGAGTAGCTCTTGGATGTCGAGCAGACGGCAGGTAGTGCCGTTAATGGCGTATTCGGAGCCGCCGGAGCGGAAGAGGGTGCGTGAGATCGTCACTTCCGAATACTCGATCGGCAGTGCGCCGTCGGTATTGTCAATCGTCAGCGCTACTTCCGCGCGCCCGAGCGCCTGCCGCCCGGAGGTTCCAGCGAAGATGACGTCGGCCATATTGCCGCCGCGCAGGGATTTTGCTCCCTGCTCCCCCATCACCCAGGCCAGGGCATCCACGACGTTGGATTTCCCGGAGCCATTGGGCCCCACAACGCAGGTGATCCCCGGTTCGAGTTTCAGCGTCGTCGCCGAAGCGAACGACTTGAAACCACGTAACGTGAGGGTCTTTAAATGCACATCCTGAGTCTATCGAATACCGGCCCTACCCACGTTCCGGTGGCTGGATGCGCTCAGGCGGCCACGCCCACCGCTTATTGCTGCGCGTATATCACCACACTGTAGGGGCCAATCTCCAGCAGCGCTCGCCCGGAGGTGGCGTCAATATCCGGGGTGGGGTGATTACCGAAGAGTGCGCTATAGCGGGCGGCATCGGAATTAAATATCACCTTCCACTGGCCGGAAAAATCGATCGATACACTGGCCGGGTTGGTGGAGAAATTCGCAGCCACGAGGGTTTGGGCGCCGTCCAGGGTGCCGCGGGTGAAGGCCAGAACTTTCGCGCCTTCATCAGCACATACGACGGCGGTTTCCGGCCCGCTTAAACCGGGCGCGTCCCCGTAAAGATTACGGCGCAGGGAGATAAGGTCACGGAACATTTGGGTAATGTCCCTAAACTGCCAGGCGTGTTCCCAATCCAGGGGAATAGTGTCCCGGAACCATTCGTCTTCTAGGAACTCTTGCCCTTGGAACAGCATGGGCACGCCGGGGGCGGTGAGCACTAACGCGGCACCGAGGGTAGCCCGTTTTTGGGCCGCCCAACCGTCGGCATTATTGGCGTCCACTTCAGTGGGAATCCGCGCGGACCCGTTGGCTACCTCATCGTGCGATTCGGTGTAGATGACGCGGTCAAAGGGGTGGTGGTAGCGGTGGGTGATGGCGCCGGCCACCGTCGAGATCGAGCGGTGGGCGTCGTCGGGAGTAGTGAGGGCGGCCCGGACCGGGTGGACGAATTCGCAGTCCCATTGCGCATCCATCCCGCCTTCGTCGGCACTGGTCACGGCCGGGGTGTTGTGAAGGTCCTCGGCGATGGTGATGCGGCCGGGGAATTCGCTTCGCACCAGCGCGCCGACGTCGTGCATCATCCGCCAGCCGTCGGGAATATCGCCGGAGAACCCGTCGACGGTGCGCATATACGGGGTCATGTCCAGGCGTAGACCGTCGGCGTGGTAGTCGCGCAGCCACATGCGAGCGTTGTCGAGGATGAAGTCACGTACTTCCTGGCGGCCGTAGTCTGGCCGGGTATCTCCCCACGGGGTAGCAGAGCGCCAGTCTTGGTAGAAATAGATGCCGCCTTTATCGTTTTCGCTCCACCCGTCGAATTGCCACAATGACAGGTCCGAGGGGCCGAAATGGTTGTAGACGACGTCAATAATGACGGCGATGCCGTTCTTGTGGGCTTCCCGAATAAAGGTTTTGAGAGCGTCCGGGCCGCCATAGGAGGATTCGACGGCGAAAATATGAGCGGGGTTATATCCCCAGGAATAGTCGCCCGCGAATTCCATCAGCGGCATTAATTCAACCGCATTAATGCCGAGGTCTTTGAGGTAGCCGATTTTGCTGGTGAGGTCGGTCAGGTCTGCCGGGCCACCATCGCCGTCGTCCATAAAAGACCCGATATGGGTTTCGTAAATCACCAGCTCGTGTAGACCGGGGGTGGTGAAATTATCTCCCTGCCAGTCGAAGGCGCTGTGGTCGTACGTGAGCCCGTTACCGATGGAGTTGGTGACGGCTTGGGCGCGCGGGTCGATCCGGTAAAAGGAGTTGCCCTCGCGCGTGATGTAGAACCGGTATTCTTGGCCGGTGGTCACCTCGGGGATTTCCCCGTACCAGTGGCCATTGCCCTCCAGAGTGAGCGGGTGTGCGTCCTCTTTCCAGTCGTTAAATTCGCCGACGACGCTGACCGCGCTCGCATTCGGTGCCCATACGCGAAAGGCGTAACCGTTATCTGTGGGGATCGCTCCCATACCTGGTGTACTCACATCTGTCCTTACGCTCTAGCGGAATCTTCTTTCACCTTAGTGGGACTCGTGGCTATGTGCCCGCCGCACACTATGACAAGGGCCGCACCTGAGTGCGGCCCTTGCTGTACTAGTCGCCTGCGCGTCCTTTAACGCCAGGGCGGTTTGGTTGCGGGCGGGGGATCTTCTTTCATGCCGTTATGGATCCATACGCAAGAGACGCGGTCACGGTAATCGCCGTAGACGATGTCGTGGTAAATCTCGTCGGTGACGAGCCGGTTCGGGACTACCGCTAGTTCGATCCAGTCGCTATCTTCCACGTAGCCGTCGGATTAGAGGTTCGGGAACCAGATAGCAATCTCGCGCGCTGCGGATTCGGGGGCATCGGATCCGTGCACGACGTTTTCGATATTTCCGGTGCCCCAGTCGCGGGCGAGGTCACCGCGGATCGTTCCCGGGGCGGCGGAGGTCGGGTCAGTGGTGCCAGCCAGGGAGCGGAACCCTTCCACGACCCGTTCACCTTCCAGCACCAGGGCCACGACCGGCCCGGAGGACATGTATTCCACCAGGGACGGGTAGAAGGGTTTCTCGGTGTGTTCGGCGTAGTGTTCAGCCAGGATTTCCTCGGTGGCGGTACGCATTTCTAGCGCGACCACGCGGTATCCCTTGGCTTCAATCCGGCGCAGCACCTCGCCAATCTGGCCACGGCGCACACCATCGGGCTTAATAAGGACCAAAGAGCGTTCAACAGCGTTGTTCATGGGGCCAGTTTAGCCCGCATGCAGCGTACGGACCATCTACTGAGACCCGGCGTTCTTAACTCGGAGCCAGACCGCATGTGCCTAACTGGGATCCCCCGTTACTGCTGTTTCCAGTGAGCCAATTCCGCCTGGTATCGCTGTTCACGTTCGACGTCGATGCGACCGCCGAGAACCACGGAAAAGCCCCACAAAACCGCAAAAATGATCCCGAGGAGGAACATGTCCGGCACCCAAAAGCCCGCCGCGATCAGCAGTATCTGCACCAGGGTGCCCGCAATAATCCCGGCCCGGCTCCGCAAGAGGCCGGCCGCGATGAGGGCAGCTAATGCGATTCCGCCGCCGATCAGCCAGGCGGTCTGGGACGGCACAATGCGCAACCCGTATAACACCAGGGACATAAACAGCCCGATGAAGGCTTCCAAAATCAGCAGGACGATACAGAACAGGTAGCGGGCGCTGCGAGGCGGCTGCGGTTGGGTGGTCACGTTACTAGTGTTCCTCGCCAAAGTTCGATTCTACTAATTCGGTGATCGCGGCGATCGCAGCGTCGGCCTGTGGGCCAACCGCTACTACTTCCATGCTGTCCCCCTGCCCGAGCCCCAGGGACATCAGCGTCAGCACCGAGGAGGCCGCACTGCCATTAACGTACACCTCCGCGTCAAAACTAGCCGCCAGGCGGGATAGTTGAGCAGCTGGCCGGGCGTGCAGCCCCACTTCGTTACACAGACGCAGTTCGGCCCGGCATTCAGGCCCTTCTGGTTCTGCGGGCGTGGGTGTTGGCTGGATTGGCAACCCGGTTGGCAGGGTGCCGGTGCGAGTCGGTACTCCGCGCGGCGGTGTTACCGAGGGTACTCCCCGCGGGGGTGTCAGGGATGCTACGCCGCGCGGCGGCGTCATGGCGGGTACACCCCGCGGCGGCGTCGCGCCTGGGCGGGTGGGTATTCCCCGCGCCGGCGTACGTGGGGCGGGCACGGGTACCAGGGAGGTGGCCGCATGGGCAACGGCCTTGACGACCTCGCGGAGGCTCGCGCCTGTGGAGGCGGCTACGGCCCCGGCGACTGCCCCTTCTACGAGCGGTCCTTCCGCCACTGCCACATGCCCGGTTTCGGTGATGAAATCGAGGACGGCCTCGGCCGTCATCGTCGCTGATCCCAGATCGGTGAGCAGGACGGCGTCCCCCTCGGCATCTAAGACGTCCTCCACAGCGCCGAGTACCCGGTCAAAGGACGTCCCAACCTTCCCGTCAGCAGTCCCGCCAATCGCGTGGAAGGTCACGTTCGGCGCCATCTGTTGGGCTAGTTCAACCACGCCGTCAGCGAGTTTGGCGCTGTGAGAGACGATAATGAAATGGACGCTCACAGCTCCTCCTCAGCCGCACTAGCAGCCGCCGCAATGATGAGGGCGCTGGATTGCGCCCCCGGGTCTCGGTGCCCAATACTGCGCTCCCCCAGGTAGGAGGCACGCCCCTTCGTGGCTAGCAGCCCGATCGTGGCGCGAGCGCCTTCTTCGGCCGCACTGGCTGCAACTCGCCAAATATCGACGGGATCGTCATATCCGCGTGCTACCGCATTCGCGGCCGCGCGCGCAGCCGGCCCCCACACGTCGAGCATGGTTTTTTCGCCTTCCATCGCTCGCCCGCGCATCTGGATGCCGGCCACCGCACCGGCCAGCATTTCGGCGCAACCGACCGCATCAACATCTGTCCCTGCCGCCCGCGCCGCCCGCACGAAGGCCGTCCCATACAGGGGCCCGGCAGCGCCGCCCACAGTCGACATCAGCGTCATCGCCGCTTCGCGTACGACGGCGTCCACTCCGCCGTCAGGGCAGCGATAGTGAATCATCTCGCGGACGGCACTGAAGCCGCGATCCAGGTTTTCACCGTGGTCGGCGTCGCCGATAGCGCGATCTAATTCAATAAGCTCCACCCGCGCCTCACTGATGAGATCGGCGCAGTTCAGGAGCCAGCGTTGGGCCCAGGTGGAGGTTAAAACAGTCATGGCTCTATTGTCCCAGATTGGTGGTGTTCTAGCTGAGTTGAGGCACCTACTGGCCGGCCCGGGTTAAGGCTGCGCTCCGGCAGGGGGCTGACCATAGCGGTTGCAGTTCTTCATCCAGGGAAGCGAGCGTGAGGGAGACCCCCTGCATATCCAGGGAGGTGACGTAATTGCCTACCAGGGTGTCGATTACCCGCAGCCCCGCTGCTTCTACTTGGGCGTAGGCGCGCCGTAGGCAGATATACAGTTCCGCTTCCGCGGTGCCGCCCATCCCGTTAACGAGCAGCAATACCTCCGGACCCGTCGTTTCGGCCAGCACCGGAGCGAGGATCATATCGACGACGGCGTCAGCCGGTTCCATCCGTTCCCGGCGTCGTCCCGGTTCCCCGTGTATGCCGATCCCCACCTCGATCTGGCTGTCAGGCAGGTCGAAGGAAGGTCCTCCCAGCCCCGGGTGTACCCCGGCTCTAAGGGCCACCCCCATGGTGTGCACACGATCTGCGGTACGTTGCGCCAGGCGGGCCACCTCGGTTAGGTCTGCCCCGGCTGCGGCCGCTGCGCCGGCCACTTTCTCAACCACGAGCGTACCGGCCACGCCGCGTCGCCCGGCCGTGTAGGTGGAGTCCTGAACGGCGACGTCGTCATTAACGACGACCATGCGCACCTCAATCCCGTCCATCTCTAACAGTTCGGCGGCGGTCTCAAAATTCATGACGTCACCGGTGTAGTTCTTGACGATGAGCAACACGCCTCGTCCCTGCTCCACTGCGCGCGCGGCTTCATAAATCGGCTGCGGTGGAGGTGAAGTAAAGACTGGACCGGAGATTGCGGCGTCGAGCAGCCCCGGCCCCACAAACCCGGCGTGCAGCGGTTCATGGCCCGCTCCCCCACCGGAGATGACCGCTACCTGGGGTTCGGTAGGGGCGTGGGCGCGGGTCACAAATAGTGGATCTGCGTGCACAGCCACGAGGTCCGGGTACGCGAGCGCTAAACCTTCAGCGTATTCACGCACCAGATCTGCCGGGTCGTTGATGAGCTTCTTCATGGGGTGCTCCTTTGCCTCCCTTCCACTGTGACCGCCCGGCCGCTTTTACGCAAGGCTTTGGTGTCGCGATATTCAGCGGTGCGGATAAGCGCTACTCGGTGGTGGATTCCGCGCCGCGAATGGTGCGCCACACCCCTACCCCGATAAACCAGATACCGCTCACCCACCAGGCCACCTGTACTGCCAGCGGCGCAGCTGGATAAACCGCAATCAACCAGATCAGAGATACCAGCCACACCACCACGGCCACGAGGTTTGGCACCATGAGGGAGCGAACCCGGAAGGGGTGCAGGAACGTGACCGGCGTGAGAGTCAGGATCGACAGTGCCAGGACCACGATGATATTCGCTACCGGCCCGGTCTCTAAAAGCCACAGATATGCGGCCACGATATTCCAGGCGGCCGGGAATCCCACAAAATAGTTGTCGCTGGATTTTTCCCCGGTATTGCAATAGCAGAATGTGGAGGAGGCGCATACCAGGATCATGAGCGCCATAGCCACCGGTTTGGACCCGAAGGGCACGTACATAAAGAGGAATATGGCGGGGATAAAGGTCCACGTAATGTAGTCGATGATATTGTCGAGAACTTCGCCGTCGAACCACGGCACCCGCTCGCGTACGTGGGCTTTGCGGGCGAGGGTTCCGTCAATCCCGTCGACGACGAGGGCGATCCCCAGCCACAGCCACATCATCTTAATTTTGCCCTCGCTGAGGGCTAAGAGCGCCAGTGCTGCCCAGGCAACCCCCGTCATGGTGAATGCGTGCACGCCCCACACTGCCAGTTGCTGCCCCACCGTGAGTTCTCGATACTCGGCAGAGCGAACATTGGCATATACGCTGGCATCTTTTTGCCGCGTCACATTTACGCCTTCCTCTTCCCGCACACTTCTCGTGCTGCTGCCGCCAAATACACCGACCCGATCACTAGCACGCCGGTGGTGGCCGCAGGTTCTGAGCCTGATTCTGCCAGGTCAGCCGCTACTTGTAGCGCATCGGGCAGGGCGGGTTGAACGTGCACCCGGTCGGCACCGAACACGTCGGTGGCAATCTCAGTTAATTCCCCAATATCCAGTGCGCGCGGAGAATTGATCGAGGTGAGCACAACCTCTTCCACATGCGGTTCTAACGCCGCCAGCATTGCCTCCACATTCTTATCGGCTAAGGCGGAGGTGACCGCCACCAACCGGCTGAAACCAAATGTTTCTTCCAGTGTGGCCACGGTGGCTTCCACCCCGTGCGGGTTATGTCCAGCGTCGACGACGATCGTCGGGCTGGTCCGCACTACTTCCAGGCGGCCGGGGCTGCGTACGCTGGCGCAGGCCTGTTCCACGATTCCCCCGTCCAGGGCGCGGCCGGCAAAGAGAGCTTCGACTGCTGCCAGCGCTAGGAGGGCATTGTGGGCCTGGTGTTCCCCGTGCAGGGCGAGCGGGATATCTTCATACACGGCGGCGGGGGTGCGTAGAGTTAGGGCCTGCCCGCCCACGGCAATATCGCGCTGTACCACGTCCATATCGGTGCCTTCCACCCACAGCCGGGCCCCAGCCTTCGCGGCGGCGTCGGCGATGATGTGGAATACCTGTTCTTCCTGGGCCGCGCAGATCACCTGTGCACCGGGTTTAATAATCCCGGCTTTGGTGGCGGCGATCTCGGTGAGGGTGCTGCCCAGGTAGCGTTCGTGTTCCCGGGCGATCGGGGTGATGACGGCGACGTCCCCGTCGGCCACATTGGTGGCGTCAAAACTGCCGCCCATCCCAACTTCGAGCACCATCACATCCACGGGGGCGTCAGCGAATGCCGTGAACGCCATTAACGTGAACACCTCGAAGAAGGATAGGCGGGGCCCGCCATCGCGCTGGGATTCCTCATCGACCATCTGCAGGTAGGGTTCCACATCACGGTAGGCGGCCACGAAGGCCTCGGCCGCGATGGGTTCGCCGTCAATACAGATCCGTTCGCGCACATCGTGCAGGTGTGGGGAGGTAAAGCGCCCCACCCGCAGCCCCCGGGCCAGCAGGAGGGCCTCCACGATCCGGGCAGTGCTGGTTTTCCCGTTGGTCCCGGTAATATGCACCACCGGGCACGCCTGTTGCGGATCGCCCATCAGCTCGCAAGCCCGCGCCACCCGCGCGATCTTCGGGTCGAAGTCGTGTTCGGGGGCACGCGCCAGGATCTGCCGGTAGATCTCGGCCACCTCGGCTTCCGCGAGGGCTTCGGCGGCGAGCGCTTCCCGTTCCTGCTCCGGAGTGGTTTTAATATCCGTGACCACCTCCGGATCCGGCCCGGCCAGCAGCGGGGAGGCAAGCAGCTCTTGGAGTGCCCCCTCATGGGCATCTGCCTGACCGTCCCCCGCCACTGGCGAATGTGCGTCCGGGCCGGTTGCGGCGTCGTCGGTATGGCTCATCGATCCACCTCTCGTGTTGAACCAGCGCTACTTGGCGCTGATCTTTTCTACCTGGATATGAGCCTCACCGGTGGCAAGTTCGATCTCATCGGCCAGGGTTTCCCCAGCCACGAGCGCCTCATTGGCACGTACCGCTTCCACCTGCTCAGCCGGTAGCCGCAGGGTGAGGCGGATGTGGTCGGAGACGTGCAGATTCGCGTTTTTCCGCTCCTGCTGCACCTGCCGAATAATATCGCGGGCCACCCCTTCGGCGGCCAGTTCCGCGCTGATGTGGGTATCGAGGACGACGACGCTGCCATCGGATAGGACGCTGGCGGCCTCCCCCTCGGCGGCACTGACGGTCTGGGTGGCAGTGAACTGGCCGGGCTGCAAGGTGACGTCTTGCCCGTCCGCGAGCGCGAGCACGAGCATCTCCCCCTCCAGGTGGTAGTTCCCCTGTTTGGCGGCCGCAAACAGCTGGGACGTGAGGCGCCGCAGGGCGGGTTCTAGTTCGCGCGGAAGTACCGCCACTTCTTGGCTGACCTGCAGCCCGGAGGAGGCGGCGTCCTGGATCTGCACGTCCTTGACGTTGATCTCGCTGGCGATCAGCTCCGCGAAGGGGGCAAGCCCGGCCGGGTCCGCAGTGATAACGCGCAGGCTTTGCAGCGGCTGGCGCACCCGGATCTTCTCGGCCTTGCGCAGGGCGTGGGCGCCGGAGATCACCTCGCGGGCCTGGTCCATGGCGGCCACGAGGTCTGCGTGGACCGGGAAGTCCTCGGCCTGCGGGAAATCAGTCAGATGGACGGACTCTCCGCCGGTCAGGCCGCGCCAGATTTCCTCGGTTACCAGCGGCAGGAGGGGTGCGGCCACCTGGCAGAGCGTGACCAGGGCGGTGTAGAGAGTGTCGAAGGCGGCGTCGTCGTCATCCCAAAAACGCTGGCGGGATTCGCGGATGTACCAGTTGGTGAGCGTGTCGATATAGGTGCGGACGGCCTCGCAGGCACCGGGGATATCGTAGGCGTCCATGGTGGTGCGCACGTCGGTGACGAGGTCGTGGGTTTTGGCCATGAGGTACTGGTCGAGCTGGTTGCTCGAGTCGGTACGCCAGGTAGCCTGGTAGCCTTCCTGCCCGTGGTAGGCGCCGGCATAGAGTGCAAAGAAGTACCAGGCGCTCCAGGCCGGCAGCAGGATTTCGCGCACGCTCTGGCGGATCCCCTCGGCGGTCACCACCAGGTTGCCGCCGCGCACCACCGGGGAGCTTTGTAGGTACCAGCGCATGGCGTCGGAGCCGTCCCGGTTAAAGACTTCGGTTACGTCCGGGTAGTTGCGCAGGGATTTACTCATCTTGCGCCCGTCGTCACCCAGGATGATGCCGTGTGAGGAGCAGTGGGTGAATGCGGGCCGGTCAAACAGCGCGGTGGCGAGCACGTGTAGGGTGTAGAACCAGCCGCGGGTTTGGCCGATATATTCGACGATGAAGTCGCCCGGGTAGTGTGATTCGAACCATTCTTGGTTTTCGAACGGGTAGTGCACTTGGGCGTAGGGCATGGAGCCGGAATCGAACCAGCAGTCCAGGACGTCCGGGATCCGTCGCATCATGGATTGCCCGGTGGGATCATCCGGGTTGGGGCGCACCAGGGTGTCGATGAAGGGGCGGTGTAGATCGGTCACCTCAACACCGAAGTCAGCTTCCAATTCTGCGAGTGACCCGTAGACGTCAATCCGCGGGTATTCGGGGTTGTCAGATTTCCAAACCGGGATGGGGCTGCCCCAGTAGCGGTTACGGGAGATGGACCAGTCCCGCGCCCCGGCCAGCCAGTTACCGAATTGACCGTCTTTCAGGTGCTCAGGCACCCAGGTGATCTGCTGGTTCAGCTCCACCATGCGGTCGCGGAATTTACTCACCGCCACGAACCAGGACGATACCGCCCGGTAGATCAGCGGCTGACGGCAGCGCCAACAGTGTGGGTAGGAGTGGACGTAGCTGGCATCGCGTACGAGCACTGCTCGTTGTTCGGCGGGGCGGCGCGCCAGGGGCCCGGTGCCGTCACGCAGGTCCGTAATAATCGGCTTATTGGCCTCGAAGACTTGCTGCCCGGCATAGTCGGGCACCGCGGTAGTAAAGCAGCCTGCCTCATCGACCGGCACTACCGGCAGGATTCCGGCGTCGGTGCAGGCATTCATATCGTCCTCACCGAAGGCCGGTGCCATATGGACCAGCCCGGTACCGTCCTCGGTGGTCACAAAGTCAGCCCCCAGGATATGGAAGGCGTGCGGGCCGGGGGCGGCGTCGGCCGAATCATCGCCCAGGAAATAATCGAAGATCGGATGGTAGGCACGCCCCACCAGATCGCTGCCCTTGAGGCGTTCGACGACGCGGGGTTCCTCCCCTAGTTCTTTAGCGTGCGCAGCGAGGAGGGCGGCGGCAATAATAACGCGCTCGCCCACCAGCTCCCCTTCGGTGGGTTCGACGACGACGTATTCAATCTCCGGGCCTACCGCAATCGCCAAGTTGGAGGGCAGCGTCCAGGGCGTGGTGGTCCAGATGAGCGCCAATTCGCCGCTGTGCAGCCGCACACCGACGGTGACGGTGCGGTCTTGGCGGTCCTGGTAGACGTCGTCGTCCATTTTTAGTTCGTGGTTGGATAGCGGCGTCTGGTCGTTCCAGCAGTAGGGCAGCACCCGGTACCCCTCGTAGGCCAGGCCCTTATCGTAGAGCTGTTTGAACGCCCAGATGACGGACTCCATAAAGGACAGGTCCATCGTTTTATAGTCGTTTTCAAAATCGACCCAGCGGGCCTGCCGGGTGACGTATTCTTCCCAGTCCTCGGTGTATCGCAGCACCGAAGTGCGGCAGGTGTCATTGAATTTCTCGATACCGACACCGCCCTCGCCGTCAATATCGCTTTTATCGTTAATGCCGAGGATCCGCTGAGCTTCGAGTTCGGCGGGTAGGCCGTGAGTGTCCCATCCAAAACGCCGCTCCACGCGGTGGCCGATCTGGGTTTGGTAGCGGCCCACCGTATCTTTGACGTACCCGGTGAGTAGGTGCCCGTAGTGGGGATGGCCGTTGGCAAACGGCGGGCCGTCGTAGAAGACGAATTCATTGGCGCCGTCTTTCCCGGCGTCACGACGGCGGACCGATTCCCGGAAGGTGTCGTGGTCCTTCCAGTACTGCAAAATATCTTCTTCGATCGCAGGGAATGCAGGGGAAGGGGAAACTGCGCCATCACGATGACGCGGGTACACTCCATGTTTGCGCTCGGTCATATTCGCTGTCCTCATATTCGGTGCCGTGCGGCCGGGCTGACCCCTCGCGATTACGGGGAGCCGAGGAACACCGGCCGATTGTTCTGGATGAGGACGATAGCGAGTTGCTACCGCGGTACCACCTCGGTTACCAGCTGGGCTGGTCACTCATTGACTGCTATGACGGGCTTACCCGTTCGGTTCTACTGGGCGGACCCCACACAGGGCCACGCTGTTCTTCCGAATGCTCCCCGGTGATTGCCGGATCATCGCCAAGCGACCATTGTAGCGCACTTTACGAGTATCCCCGGATTCCCCAAGATGCAGCCCGCTCGCCGGTGTGCCTAGGGTGGATACATGAAGCATTCACGAATTCTTATTGTTCCTGCCGCCCTCGCTGACGAATAAATCGCCGTCACGCGAGCGATAACCGCGTCCCATCGACGACGACGAAGCGGCGGGATACCCGAGGGTATCCCGCCGCTTACGTATGCGCCGAGCTGGCATTAGCTATGAGCTTGGCGCGCTCCTATTGCTCGATGCCGAGCTGGGTGAGGATGAAGGCGAGTTCTTCAGCCCGTTCCGCCCAGGCGTCATAGCGCCCGGACTTCCCGCCGTGGCCGGCTACCATCTGGCAGCGCAACAGGAT
>JAEWHO010000053.1 GCA_023387755.1 Actinomycetes bacterium
GTTTATCCCCCTCGACTTCAACTCCCAGGGTATCGACGAGAACATCAAGCAGGCTCGAGCGATCGCTGAATTTCTCGGTGGTGACGTAACTTCTGAGGAAGTGAAGAAGGCCGACGAAAAATGGGAAACTGCGAAGGAAGATCTGAAGAAGGCTGCTTGAAGGCAAGAACCTGTCGATCTTGCTGACGTCTCCCCTGAAGGAAACCGTCTATACCGCTGTTGGTTTCCCACAGTCGAAGCTTTTCGAAGATGCCGGCATCACCGTGATCGGGCCGGATAAGCCGAAGGAAGGCAACCCCTGGGGTCAGGTTTCTTGGGAGGAACTGCCCAACTATCCTGCCGACATCTACGCCTATGAACGCAATTCAGAATTCAACTATCTCGAATCGCCATTTTGGAAGGACAGCAAAGCAGTGAAGGCCGATCAAGTCTTCGAGTGGAACGCCAGGATGCCATATAGCTCCCAGGCCTATGGAAACTGGCTGGCGGAAGTCGCCCAGAAGATCGCCAAGTTCCAGAAACTCCCATAACTCCGGTATTGGCCACCTCATTAGCATCACGAAGCTCCCGGCTAGCAGTCTTGGGGATCCTTGTCCTCGCGCTAGTCGGGGCTTTGACCCTCAGCATGGTGATAGGGGCGCGTTCGGTCCCTCCGGCGGACATATGGATGTATCTGCGCCACCCGGATCCGTCGTCGGATATTTCCCAGGTGGTGTGGGCATCTCGTGTTCCGCGCACCGTCCTCACTGTCATCATGGGCGCCGCGCTCGGTGTTGCGGGAGCTTTAATTCAAGCGCTCACCCGCAATCCGCTAGCTGACCCGGGAATCCTCGGCGTCAACGCCGGAGCAGCATTTTCAATAGTGCTGAGCATGCTGTTTTTCCAAGTGAGCTCCTTCCACAGCCAAATGTGGTTCGCTCTTTTAGGGGCATTCGCCACCAGCGGGCTGGTTTTCCTTATCGCAGGATCTCGCCGCTACAGCAGAGACCCAGTCCGGGTGACCCTCATCGGCGTCGCTCTGGCAGCGATTCTCACCGCCACCACCTCAGCCCTGTTGTTCTTCAATCCCTCCATGTATGTAGCGATGCGATCATGGTCAGCAGGTACGCTCGCCACTCAACCGCTCAGCGTCGTGACTGTTACCGGTCCGATCGTCGCCATTGGACTGGTATTAGCGTTGGCCATTTATCGATCCTTAGATGTATTGAGCCTCGGTGAAGCAACCGCTATCACGATGGGAGTAAAACCTGGCAGGTTACGGCTTGTCGGACTAATCGCGCTCACCTTACTGACCGGCGCCGCCACTGCCGCTTGCGGGCCGATTGCGTTTCTTGGCCTGTTGGCTGTCCACACAGTCAGACCTCTAGTTGGGGCGCATCAAGGGTGGATCATGCTCTATTGCCTAGTAACCGCACCTCTCATCATGGCGGTCAGTGATGTTCTTGGGCGCATCATCATCGCGGGTGAAGTACCGGTGGGCATGGTCACTCCGGCGTTAGGGGCACCGCTACTGGTAATGATCGTTCGCCGGCTACAACCCGTAACAGCATGAGTAATGAATTAGATTTCGGACGACGTGTTCATCACTTATCCCTGGGGAATTATTTCTCCGGGATTTTTGACCGCCGTGGACTAATCGTCACTGCCGCACTTATGGTGTTAGTCCTTGGAGTGGGAGCTACCGCAACACTCCTGGGAGAGGCCTCGCTCGGCATTACCGACGTGTGGCAGGTAGCCACAGGACAGGGCAGTCAGTACGCAAACCTCGTCATCGGAGAATGGCGTTTTCCCCGCATATTAACCGCAATCGTCTTCGGCGCTGCACTTGCTGTCAGCGGTGCGATCTTTCAATCGCTCACCGCTAATCCCTTGGGCTCTCCTGACATCATTGGATTTCAGACTGGCGCTTATACCGGCGCCATCATCGTGCTGTTGGTGTTACGCGGAGGCATGTACGCCACCATAGCCGGAGCGTTATGCGGTGGAGTAGCCACCGCCATCGTGGTGATGTCTCTTGCCCAACGCCGAGGCCGCGTCAGCGCATTGCGCCTCATCGTCGTCGGCATTGCCATCAGCGCCTTCATGTCCGCAATCAACTCGTGGATGCTGCTGAAAGTCTCCGAAGAAGACGCCATTATGGCCTCGCTATGGGGGGCCGGAAACCTATCTGGCGCTGCGTGGGAAACCGCTATTCCAGCCGCTATCCTCATCGCTATTCTGTTGGGCGCTTCTGGGTTCTTAGTACGCCCACTCGGGATTCTTGCGATGGGTAAAGATATCGCGATAGCCGTAGGCTTACGCGTCCGACGTCTCCAGCTCAGCGCAATTCTGGTAGCTCTGTCGTTAACGGCCATATCCACTGCGATCGCTGGCCCCATCTCATTTATTGCCCTCGCGGCACCACAAATCGCAAAACGTCTCACTCGCACAGCCGAGATTCCGTTAGCGGCATCCATGGCTACTGGGTCACTACTCTTGGTCCTCGCTGACGTGGTGGCGCAGCACATCTATCCTGCAAGCCCACTACCGGTCGGCTTGATGACCACGGCCATCGGTGGTTTCTACTTCCTCTGGCTGCTTATTCACGAAGGACTTCGTCAATGACTCGATTGGAAGTATCCCGTGCAACGTTGGGGTATCCAGGCAAAACAGTCAGCCAGGGACTTTCAGTAGAAATCCCCGACGACGCATTCACCGTCATTATTGGCCCCAATGCGTGCGGCAAATCCACTCTGTTGAAATCGTTGGTGCGCGTGCTACACCCGCTAGCGGGATCGGTGCTATTAGATGGCCACTCCATCTCTACTCTGCCCACCCGCGAAGTCGCCAAACAGCTCGGGTTGTTACCGCAAGATCCCACTACCCCCGAGGGGGTTCGAGTGGTCGACCTGGTAGCGCGTGGCCGTTACCCCCACCAGAAAATGTTCCAGGCGTGGTCCCCCGCTGACGAGCACGCAGTGAAAGAAGCGATGGCTGCCACACGTGTTACGGACCTATCAGGGCGCCTAGTGGACGAGCTGTCTGGAGGTCAACGCCAACGAGTGTGGATGGCGGTGGCATTGGCCCAACAAACTCCGATTTTGTTGCTCGATGAGCCGACCACATTCCTCGATATGACTCACCAAATCGAACTTCTCGAACTGTGCCGGACTCTCAATCGCGACAAAGGCCACACCATCATTGCCGTCCTCCACGATCTCAACCAGGCATGTCGTTACGCCGAACACCTCATTGTCATGCGTGGCGGGCAGATCGTCACTACCGGTCGGCCCGACGACGTCATGACCGTCGATCTATTACAAGATGTCTTCGGTCTAGCAGCTGATGTGATGGCCGACCCGCAATCTGGAACTCCGCTCATCGTGCCGGTGTGGCAGCACCGCTAATGCCCTGCTAGACCCGGATAAGACCAACCCGGCATGGGGTATAACCCTCTATACCCCCATATCCACCGACTCAAAGAGCATGCACCCTTGATTTCACAGTGGCCCTGCAACACTTGGGCCAAACGTACTGTTGGCTCGGTCAATCCCCGTTCAGATAGGGTCATAGGGCGCATACGCAGCCGACCAATCCGACCTGCCCCGGAGTGCTGCACAATGCCGTCCTGCGGACTCGCGCTACCAGTCAGCAAAAACTGGCCCCCTGGGATCATTATCCACTGCACGGCGGACGTATGACATACTCCTGTCACACCATTAGCAGGCTCTGAATCATGCAATTAGCAGCACATGAATCATACAATTAGCAGAATCTTAGTAAACGCGTGGGCCCGCCCCAACCGGGGCGGGCCCACGCGCGTGTTCAGGCCTAGGGCCGAACCTGCAACCTACTCACTGATCGGGGTGGCCGTCAGTTTCCACACTTCCCGCGAGTAGTCAGCGATGGTGCGGTCGGAGGAGAAGCGCCCGGAGTTGGTGATATTGATCCAGCACATGCGTGCCCAGGCGAGTTCGTCCCGGTAGTCCTCGGCCATCTCATCGCGTACCCGGCGGTAGTCGGCGAAGTCGCCGAGCACGTAGTACACATCGGCCGGTTCGTAGCCGGGGGATTCCAGCAGGGAGCGCACCAGGTCGTGGAACATGCCGGTGCCGCCGTCGTCGAGGGTGCCATCGGTGAGGGCATCTATCACGCGCTTCAAACCCGGGGTGGTCTCATATGCCGTGCGCGGGTCGTAGCTGCGCCGCAGCTCCTCCAGCTCATCGTCCTTAGCGCCGAAGATATAGGCGTTGTCATTACCGACCGCTTCCACAATCTCCACATTCGCGCCGTCGAGGGTCCCGAGGGTGAGCGCGCCGTTCATCATGAACTTCATATTCCCGGTGCCGGAGGCTTCCTTACCGGCCGTAGAGATCTGCTCGGAAATATCGGCGGCGGGAATAATATGTTCGGCGGGGGAGACGTTGTAATTCTCCACAAAGACGACGGCGAGTTTGCCGTCCATATCCGGATCATTATTCACCAGCCGAGCGATCTCATTAATGAGCTTAATGACCGCTTTAGCGCGGAAGTATCCGGGGGCAGCTTTAGCGCCGAAGATCGCCACGCGCGCCGGTACATCCAGCTCGGGATTGTCCTTGATCCGGAAGTACAGATCGAGCAGGTAGAGCGCGTTCATGAGCTGCCGCTTGTACTCATGCAACCGCTTAATCTGGACGTCGTAGATCGCGTCGGCGCTGATATCAATATCCTGACGCCGCTTAATCCACTGGGCGAAGTCTTCCTTATTGGCGCGCTTAATCTCGATGAGTTCGCGCATCACGGCGTCGTCGTCGGCGAATTTCTCCAACTCTGCGAGCCGATCCAAATCGGTCACCCACGCATCCGAACCCAGCAGCCGGGTGAGCAGCGCAGCCAGGCGCGGGTTGCACTGGTTCAGCCAGCGGCGCGGGGTGACGCCGTTGGTCTTGTTATTGAACTTCTCGGGCCAAATATCGTGCCAGTCGTGTAGCGTTTCCCGCTTAATAATCTCCGTATGCAGCGCGGCCACACCGTTAATCGAGTAGGCAGCATAGCAGGCGATCCAGGCCATGTGGATACGCCCATCGGAGATGGGGGCCATGTAGTTGATCTTGCCTTCGTCATACCCGGCGGCGGCCAGTTCTTCGCGGAAGCGGCGATCAATCTCCCGGGTGATCTCCACGATCCGGCCAAACAGCCGCTCAAAGATCGAGTATTCCCAGGTTTCCAAGGCCTCGGCAAGCACCGTGTGGTTGGTGTACGCGAACGTCCGCGTAACTACATCCCAGGCATCCTCCCAAGTCAGGCCGTGCTCATCGAGCAGGATGCGCATGAGTTCGGGGATCGCCAACACCGGGTGGGTGTCATTGAGCTGGATGCAGTTGTAGTCGGCAAAGCCGGTCAGGTCGTCTCCATGCTCGCGAATGTAGTTATCCACCATCGTCTGCAGGGAGGCGGAGACGAAGAAGTACTGCTGGCGCACCCGCAGCACCTTGCCTTCGTAGGTGGTGTCGTTCGGGTAGAGCACGCGGCACAGGTCATTGACCCGTTCCCGTTCCACAATCGCATCGGTGAACCGCTGGGAGTTGAAGGCGTCGTAATCGAATTCCTCCATCGGCTCGGACTTCCACAGGCGCAGCGTACCCACGTTATCGGTGCCGTAACCAGTGATCGGCATGTCATAGGGGATGGCCCGCACGGTGAGGTCATCAAAGCGGACGATCCGGTAGTCCTCTTCCCGCCGAATCACGAACGGGTACCCCTCTTCCATCCACGGATCGGGGTGTTCGTTTTGGAAGCCGTTATCGAAGCTCTGCTTGAACAGGCCGTAACGGTAGAGGATGCCGTGCCCGGTCACGGGCAGGTTCTGGGTGGCGCAGGAATCGAGGAAGCAGGCGGCCAAACGCCCCAGCCCGCCGTTACCGAGGGCGGCGTCATGTTCGGCTTCCAATACGTCGCTGAGGTTCTTACCCCAAGCAACCACAGCGGCTTCGGCTTCTTCCACCAACCCCAGATTGGTGAGGTTATTGAGCAGGGCACGCCCCATGAGGAACTCCGCCGAAAGGTAGTGCTGCTGGCGGGCCGCGTTATATGCGACGGTGGTCTTTTCCCAGTTCTCGGCGATGCGTTCCATCACCGTGGCTGACAGGCCTTGCCAGAACTCCATATCGGTGGACGTATGCGGCGTCCGACCAGCAACAGTGCGCACCTGGGCGCCAAGTTGATCGGTCAGCTTAGTCATGTGCTAGCTCCTTTAGGGGCGGATGGCGTGGGGTGCTCTATGAACACCCGCCTCCACCCTACCGGGATCGGCCAGTGTTGCCGAAAGCTGAGAGTGGCACCACAGGTGTGGGAAGGGGGGGCGACGACGCCGCCCGCCCTGCGGGCGGGAGAACCGTTAGGTGTATTCACCGGCCAGGGCTTGGCCCAATGCACACGCTCCCTGATAGAACATGGATGCGCAGCGCAGCTGAGCATCGGCGAAGGCAGTCTCCAGAGTTTCGACTGCGGCAGGCGCCGCCGTCGGTAATTCGCTGAGGTCCAACGCTGCCCCCTGCAGCACGCGCTCCCAGTCGGTGCGGATGTGCGCCGCGGTTTCGCGGGCTACCGCGGATTCTTGGAGGAGGGCTGCCCCGCGTTCTGCGAGCGGGGTGATGGTGCGTAGACATTCTGTGAGGAAGGTGCGCGAAAAGGTGGGCGTGCGCATATGCCACAGGTGTGCGTCGGTGGGAGCGGCTACCAGGACTTGACGCAGCAGATCACAGCGGGGGTTTATCTGGTCCACCGTTGCCTCCTTGCGTCGCCATCCCTTCCATCATGGATGCGCTAGCTGGCCTACGGTGGGGACTGAAGGCCCAAAGCCGACTATTCCACCACGCCCATCCAGGCGGGCCAGCCCTGGTGGAGCACCAGCCAGGCCATCAGGCCGTAGCCGATCTGACCGGGATGGCGCCCTCCGTGGGCTTGCACGTCCGCATGCCACTGTTCGTGGTCGTTGAGCGGGTCGACGGTATTGATAAAAGGCACGTGGCGGCGGTTGGCAACGTCCTCATAGGCCCGCGAAAGCTGGTGGATATCTCCGCAGTGCGGCAGTGGTGGGGGCCCGACGACGAGTGTACGCAGATTCATCTCTGCTGCCGCATCCATGATATTGGCGAGATTGAGTCGGGAGCGGGCGGTGGATAAACCTGACCTAGCATCTCCGGCGCCCAGCCCGATTACCAGGCGGCAGTCCTCTTGGTGGTTCAGGCGGGCTTCACATTCGCTGCGCCAGCGGTGTGCCAGGGCGGTGGAGTCCAGGCCGGGGATGGCGAGGTTGGCGATATAGACCGGTTCTTCTACTGGGCAGCGAGCTACCACGCGGCCGATCCAACCCAGACAGCGGGTGTCACCTACGCCGGCTGCCAGTTCATCACCGATGACTATGATCCGCATATCTCCATTGTGCCTTGTCTCTGCCTTTGTGGTGGTCTAGCGCTCCCAGCGTGGGCAATGCTGGAGCCTCGTTAAACACTGGTGGCCCCGGATGATCCGGGGCCACCAGGATGCCGATTTAGCGTCCGAAGGCTTGGTCCATGAGCTGCTTGGCTTGGGCCTGATGCAGTTTCATCGTGCCAGCCGACGGCGAGGCCGCTGCTGGCCGAGAAACCACACGCACCTGGCGATCGAGCTTTGGCAGCAGGTTCATTGCCATGAACCACCACGGGCCCTGATTCTCCGGCTCATCTTGCACCCACAGTACTTCCGCATTCGGGTACTTTTCGAGTTCAGCGCGGATGTCTTCCTCCGGCAGCGGGTAGAGCTGTTCGACGCGCACAATGGCAGTGCGGTTGTCTTCCCGCTTGGCCCGTTGAGCGGCCAAGTCGTAGTAGATCCGGCCCGAGCAGAGGATGACGCGATCGACGTCGCCTAACTCGCCCACATTCCCGATTACCGGTTGGAAACTGCCCTGGGTGAAGTCTTCCACTGAGCTGGCGGCGGCTTTCAGGCGCAACAACTGCTTGGGGGAGAACACCACTAGAGGGCGGCGCGGGCGTGCGTAGGCTTGCCGGCGCAACAGGTGGAAGTGCGAGGCTGGGGTAGAAGGCTGCGCAACCGTCATATTGTCTTCTGCGCACAGTTGCAGATACCGCTCAATCCGCCCGGATGAGTGGTCCGGCCCCTGGCCCTCATACCCGTGCGGCAGCAGTAGCACTACTGAGGAGCGCTGGCCCCACTTTTGCTCGGAGGAGGAGATGAACTCGTCTACCACCGTTTGGGCACCGTTGGCGAAGTCGCCGAACTGGGCTTCCCACAGCACCAGCGCATCGGGGCGTTCTACGGAGTAGCCGTATTCGAAGGCCATCACCGCGTACTCGGACAGCGATGAATCGTAGACGAGCAGCTTGGCCTGGTCTTCGGTCAGGTACTGTAGCGGCGTCCACTCCGCCCCGGTGGCGTTGTCATGGAAGGTGGCGTGGCGCTGGGTGAAGGTGCCGCGCCGGGAGTCCTGGCCGGTCAGACGCACCGGCACCCCTTCCATCAGTAGGGAACCGAAAGCGAGCAGTTCACCCATACCCCAGTCGATGCCACCTTCGCGAGTCATCTTCTCGCGAGTTTGCAGCAGCTTCATGAGCTTGGGATGAACCGTGAAGCCCTCGGGCATACGCACATGGGCGTCGCCGATGCGTTCCATCATGGCCGGGGAGATCGCCGTCTGCCAACCGACCATAACCCCGGCGTCTTCCTGCTGGGATCGGGGCAGTTCTAGTCCCTTAACGGTCTGGGAACCGGACTCCTGCTGGTTGCGGCCTTCCTTCAGCTCATTGAGGATGTCTTCGAGTTTGTGCTTGAAGTCCGCCATCGCGGAGTCGGCCTGCTCCTCGGTGATATCGCCGCGCCCGATGAGGGCTTCGGCGTAGAGCTGGCGTACCGAGGCTTTGGAGTCGATTAGCTGGTACATGATCGGCTGGGTCATCGAGGGGTCGTCACCCTCATTGTGGCCGCGCCGACGGTAGCAGACAATATCGACGACGACGTCCTTATTGAACTCCTGCCGGTAGTCGTAGGCGAGTTTGGCCACCCGGCACACGGCCTCGGGATCATCGCCGTTCACATGGAATACCGGGATCTGCAGGCCCTTCACCAAATCGGTGGGGTACTGGGAGGAGCGCGACGACGCCGGCCCGGTGGTGAAGCCAATCTGGTTGTTCACCAAGATATGGACGGTCCCGCCGGTGCGGTAGCCGCGTAGCTGGGACAGGTTGAGTGTCTCCTGGACTACGCCCTGGCCGGCGAAGGCGGCGTCACCGTGAATGAGTACCGGCAGAACCGAGAAGCCCTTCGAACCCAGATCGATGGTGTCCTGCTTACCTCGCACGATTCCTTCTAGCACGCCGTTCACGGCCTCCAGGTGGGAGGGGTTGGCGGCCAGATACACCTGGGTGTGTTCCCCGGTGGGGGAGGTGTAGGTGCCTTCGGTGCCGAGGTGGTATTTGACGTCCCCGGAGCCCTCCCCGATACGGGCATCCATATTTCCTTCGAATTCGTCGAAGATCTGCCCGTAAGATTTACCAGCAATATTGGCTAGCACATTCAGGCGGCCGCGGTGCGGCATGCCGATAGCTACCTCATCGAGCCCTTCCCGGGAGGCCTCGGTCAAGATCGTATCCAGCAGCGGGATCAGGGATTCGCCGCCCTCCAGGGAGAAGCGCTTCTGCCCCACGAACTTGGTTTGTAGGAAGGTCTCGAAGGCCTCAGCCTCATTGAGTTTGTACAGAATCTGCAGTTGCTCTTCTGTGCTGGGCTTACGGTAGGGCCGCTCTAGGCGTTCTTGGAACCAGGCCCGCTGAGCCGGGTCCTGCAGGTGCATATACTCCACGCCTACATTGCGGCAGTAGGCATCGCGCAACTGTTCCAGAATTTCCCGCAGCGTCAGCCGGTCGGTACCGGCAAAGCCACCGGTCGGGTAGGAGCGGTCCAGATCCCACAGGGTCAGGCCGTGGTTGGTGAAGTCAAGGTCGTGGTAGCGGCGCTGCCGGTAGGCCAGCGGATCGGTATCGGCCTGCAGGTGCCCACGCGAACGATAGGCGTGGATCATCTCGGCGATGCGCGCCGTCTTGCTCAGTTCCTTCTTGGCATCAAATTCGACGTCACGCTGCCAGCGTACGGGCGGGTAGGGCATCCGCACGGCGGCAAAGACGCGGTCATAGAAACCGTCCTGCCCGGTGAGCTTGGTGTGCATGACGCGCAGCAGTTCACCCGAGGCCGCCCCCTGAATGACCCGGTGATCATAGGTGGAGGTGAGAGTGAGGATCTTAGAAACCCCCATGCGGGCAATCGTCTTGGCAGAGGCACCCTGGTATTCAGCCGGGTAATCCATCGCCCCTACGCCCACAATGCAACCCTGGCCGCGCATGAGGCGGGGAACGGAATGCTGGGTGCCGATGGTGCCCGGATTAGTGAGGGTAACCGTGGTGCCCTGGAAATCCTCGACGCCGAGTTTGCCATCACGCGCCTTGGCGACGAGCTCATCGTAGGCAGCCCAGAACTGGGCAAAGTCCATCTGGTCGGCGGCCTTGACACTCGGGACCAGTAGCTGCCGGGTGCCGTCAGGTTTGGGTAGGTCAATAGCCAGACCGAAATTCACATGGCCGGGATGTTTAATCCCTGGTTTCCCATCGACCTCTTCGTAGGCCGCGTTCAGCTCGGGCACTTCCAGCAGAGCCTCTACCAGCGCAAAGCCGATCAGGTGAGTGAAAGAGACCTTCCCGCCCCGGCTGCGCTTCAGATGCGAATTGATGAGGAGGCGGTTTTCGATCAGCAGCTTCGCTGGGATTCCGCGCACCGAGGTGGCGGTGGGGATGGTCAGGGAGTCCTCCATATTGGATACCACGCGGGCTGCCGGGCCGCGTAGCTTTTTCACCTCGTCCTCGTGCGAGGCTTCTCCCTCATCGTGGCGCTCTGCTTTAGCGCGAGCGTACGGAGAGGTACCCGGCTCCGCTTCCGCCTGCGGGAGGGCATCACGGAACTCGGAGAGATCCGGTGCCGCGGCCCGCGGATCAACGTGAGAAACCCGGTGGGTTGGTGCAGGTTGAGCGGCCGGTTCCTTCGGCTTAGCGTCCGTGGAAGTGGGGGCGGGTTTAGCCGAGTTCTGATCCGCTTTAGCACCGGAATTTTCCGTAGAGGCGTCTTTGTGGGCCTGCGGTTCATTAGAGGTGACAGCAGCCGGCGCCGTCGGCTCTGGTTTGGTGCCTTCGCTGGCGGGTGCCTGCGTAGCGGCGGGCGAGCCAGAGCGGCCAGCGAAATATTCCTGCCAGGCTGGCTCCACACTGGAGGGGTCAGCCTGGTACTTGTCATACAATTCGTCGATTAGCCAGGCATTGGCGCCAAAATCAGCGCCCGGGCCATTGCGGTGTTCATCAGTGGACACTCGGGTTTCGCCTCTTTCACAGCAAGGTAAGACAACGCCTTTCCACCATAGGGGAAAACGCGGGCTTATGGGACGAAATACCCAGAGCCTGAAACGATTGAGACCCAGAAGGCATCCCCAACGGCCGCCAGGGTAAAGAAAACCTCAAATGCTTCAGAATAATGGGTCATTCTTCGCTTTAGAGATAGTAACCATTGGTGTTGCTCGGAACTTCCCGTAGACTGAACATCATCATGGCCTCGAAACCCCCTCGAAGTACCCAGACCAGCCTGCTACCCGCGAGGTGGTCATGGACTGGTTAATGCTCATTTTCGGTGTCCTTCTCACCGCTGGAACAGCAGTTTTCGTTGCCGCAGAGTTCTCCCTGGTGGCCCTTGATCCTTCCACGGTAGAACGCCGCGCCGCTGCCGGAGATAAGCGGGCTAGCGCCGTCGCCGAGGAACTCACTCGACTCTCCACCCACCTTTCCGGGGCGCAGGTGGGGATTACTCTGACCACCGTGCTGCTGGGCTATACCACCCAGGTTTCCCTAGCCCGTTTGCTCACCGGCTGGCTGGAGCCGCTGCTCGGGGAGATCACGGCCGCCGGGATCGCATTGCTTATCGCATTTATCACGGTCAATGCGTTCTCCATGATCTGTGGGGAGCTGATTCCTAAGAATCTCTCCCTGGCCGAGCCGCTGAAAGTAGCCGGGATAGTCGCTCCGATACTGCGTGTATTCACGGCCCTGTTCAAACCGGTTATCCGGGGGCTTAACGGGTCTGCCAATGCCATTTTGGGGTGGTTTAACGTGGAGGCCTCCGAGGAATTGTCCGGGGCCCGGTCTGCTACCGAACTCGCAGCGCTGGTGCGGCATTCGGCGGAGGAGGGCACCCTCGACGTCGGAACCGCCACCCTGCTCACCCGATCTATCGGAATTGGTGCCCTGCAAGCGATTGACGTGATGACTGACCGGGGGCGGGTACACACGCTGGAACGGGATATGACGGCCGCCGACGTCGTAGATCTAGCTCGGGAGACCGGCCACTCCCGTTTCCCCGTCATCGACGGCGATATGGATGACGTCCTCGGGCTAGTCCACGTGCGCCGCGCAATCGCGGTGCCGTTCGAACGCCGTGGTGATGTACCGGTCACGTCTTCCTCCCTCATGGTGGAGGCGCCGCGCGTGCCGGAGACCATGCCGCTTGCGCCGCTGCTGTTGGACCTGCGGGCGGAGGGCTTGCAGATGGCCGTCGTCGTCGATGAATACGGGGGCTCTTCCGGCATCGTCACCCTCGAAGACGTGATTGAGGAGATCGTCGGAGATGTGGCCGATGAGCATGACCGCCGCCGCCAGGGGGCGCGTTCTCTCAAAGGCGGGGTGTGGATGGTGCCCGGGCTGCTGCGGCCCGATGAGTTAGCCGATCAAGCCGATCTGCACGTGCCCGACGATGGCCCCTATGAAACTTTGGGCGGGCTGATTATGGACCGCCTGGCGCGTATTCCCACCGCCGGTGACCGGGTTGAGGTGGGCGATGTGGTGCTGGTCGTGGAACGTATGGACGGGCGGCGGGTGGACCGCATCCGGGTGTGGAGTTCCGCCGGGGAGGGGGCCGCATGAGCGCATCGACCGCCCTGATCCTCGGTTGCGTCCTGTTGTTTTTTAACGCCTTTTTTGTGGGGGCGGAATTTGCAATCATGTCGGTGCGGCGTGCCCAGATGGAACCACTGGCACAAGCCGGTAAGCCGGGTGCCAAATCGGTATTGTTCGCCCTCGAACACGCCACCGATATGATGGCCACCGCGCAGCTCGGGATTACCGTCTGTTCCACCGGTATCGGTGCGGTAGCTGAGCCGGCTATCGCCCATGCCATTGACGGGCCGTTGGTGCGCCTGGGATTGCCGGGGCATATGGCGCACGTGATCGGGTTTGCCTGCGCCCTCGCGATTGTTATCTACTTGCACGTCGTCGTCGGGGAAATGGTGCCCAAGAATCTGGCGATTGCTTCCCCGGAGAAGGCGGCGCTGGTTTTTGGCCCGCCGCTAGTGTTGCTATCGCGGCCGATTCACCCGATTCTGGTGGCTCTCAATGGGCTAGCCAACGCGGTGTTGCGGGTATTCAAAGTGGAGCCAAAGGACGAGGTGTCCGCGGCGTTTACCGCTGAGGAAGTGGCCTCGATTGTGGAACGGAGCCAAGCCGAAGGGGTACTCCACGACGATCTCGGCTTACTATCCGGGGCGATTGAGTTCTCGGAGGAAAGCGCACGTGACGTTATGGTTCCTAACGCCGAGGTAGTGGCGTTGCCACGCGGTTGCACCCCCTCCGATGTGGAGGCGGCCGTAGCGCGCACCGGCTTTTCGCGGTTCTTGATTACCGACGACGCCGGATCATTCGTCGGCTATCTCCATCTGAAAGACGTGCTCTACGCCTCCGAGGCAGAGCGGCGTCGCCCCGTGCCCGCATGGCGGGTGCGGAAGCTGGCGCGAGTTAAGCCAGATGATCAGGTAGAAGAGGCTCTGCGCACGATGCAGGTGACCGGCGCGCATCTGGCTCGCGTGGAGGATGCACATGGTCAGACGCTCGGAGTGGTTTTCCTCGAAGATATTTTGGAAGAACTGGTGGGGGAAGTGCGCGATATTATGCAGCGCGAGCCCCATCGATACGCGGAACGTTAACTCCCCGGATACGTGGCATGAGCCTTGCATGGCGGTTAATGTGCCCCCAAGGTGCCAGTGGTGAACGAATGTTCTGTCACATTGTGCACAGGGCAAAACGACTCCTTGGACGGCGGGGCAGCCGATGCGTTAGGGTGAGAGCGGCCCCAATCGATGGGCGGAAATCTGGAACCCTGCTTCGAGGATTGCTTTCATGAGTTCGTGCGCGCATGACAATGGCCCCCAGCCGTTGACTCGCCGCAAGATTCGCGAACGCGAACGCGCGACGGTGGATCGTATCCACGGCGCTGTTGCTCATAGTGAGGCTGTGGGTACCGAAGAACTGCCCGCTATGACCCGCCGTGAGATGCGGCAGCTACAGGCGCAGGTGAAACGGTCGGCGCATATTGGGCCCAAACTCGCGATCGCTGCCTCCCTGGGGGCATTGACCATTGCGGCTCCATTAAGCGGGTTATTTTCTAAGAATATTCCAGATGCGCACGCCCTTCCCGGAGTGAGTGCGGCACCTCAGGTTACTCCTGCCGTGGCTGGGTACATGCAGGCAGTTGGCGAGCAGGATGCGGCGCAGGAACATCAAGCTCCCGCTTCTATCCATGCCGATCCGGCGGCAGTCGCGCGTGCCAATACGCTTGCCGCCTCACGGACGCTCACTCGGGCCGCTAATAAGTGTGAACCGGTTCCGCAGGGGGCATCAGGTCTGCGCGCCGCGCTGCAAGAACGGTCAGAACAAGCCATTGTACGCCCGCTCGCGCAGGGAGTTTATCGGCACACCTCGCCTTATGGAATGCGGGTTCACCCGCTGTTTGGTGCTTCCCTCAAACATGAGGGCACGGATATGGCAGCGCCGGTTGGAACACCGATCCACGCGGTTGCTGACGGCGTCGTCAAACATGCCGGTAACGGTATTCAGGGCCGCTCCTCCATGCTCATTATTCTCGAACACGAGATTAATGGGAAGAAGATCCAGACCTGGTACGTACATATGTACAGTGACGGCGTCTACGTTAAAGAAGGGGACAAGGTGAAAGCCGGCCAAGTGATTGGCGGCGTCGGCTCCTTCGGTAACTCCACCGGTCCCCACCTGCACTTTGAGGTGCACGTCGGCGAGGATATGCACACTATCGACCCGTTACCGTGGCTAGACGAAGTGGGTGCCGCTAACCCCGGAGACTGCTAATGCGGCAGTCAGGCCGGCCGGGAGGATTCGGGAAGTCTACCCCGGTCGAGAGCCAACCTCCCGAGGTGATCGCTCACCGTGGGGGTGGGGGAGAGGCCCCCGAAAACTCCTGGAGTTCATTAGCGCATGTGCGTGCCCTCGGCATACGAGTGATGGAAACTGACGTCCATATGAGTGCCGACGGCGTAGCTGTGCTCATCCACGACCCCGTCGTTGATCGAGTCCTCGATGGGTGCGGGTCGGTGCGGGACCTGCGGTGGGAGGAGCTGCGGGGAATGCTCGACGCCGCCGGGGACCCGCCGGTGCGGCTCGATGAAGCCCTCACCTCCTATCCGGAGGTGATTTTCAACATTGACGCGAAGGAGGACGCCGCTGCCGGCCCCCTGGCGCGGATGGCTCAGCGTTGGCCCGGCCGGATCCGATTGGCCTCCTTCTCTGACGCGCGATTGCGCTATATTCGCTCGGTTAATCCCGCGGTTGAGACGTCGCTGGGGCAGGTGGCGGTGGCGCAGTTAGTAGCTGCCAGTACCGCGCCAGGGCCAGTAGGGCAGAACTTGGTGCGTGCCAGTGCTGCCCGGTATGCTTTTGCCGCCCAGGTTCCCGTGCGCTTCGGGCCGATTACGGTGGTGACTCGGCGTTTCATTCGGCTGTGCCACCGGCTCGACTTAGCGGTGCACGTGTGGACGATTGATGAGCCAGCGCAGATGCAGCAGCTGGCTGCGCTGGGTGTGGATGGCCTGATTACCGACTACCCGCGCCTAGCGTTGGAAACTTTAGGACGCACCCTTTCGTGAACGGTAATTCTCGTTTCCGCCTGGCTAGCCCCACCGGGGCGCGGGCCTGGCTGCTTCTCCTTGCCATCGCACTATTAGCCATGAATCTGCGGGCCGGCGCCACCTCGGTGGGGCCGGTGCTCGACGAGATCAAGCAGGCTCTGCCACTATCGGATGTGGGCGCGGGAATTTTAACGGCTCTACCCGGATTCGTCTTTGCGGTGGCGGGGTTGAGTGCTGCCGGGGTGGCCCGGCGCATGGGTTTGCACCGGTCGCTGGCAGCCCTGCTCCTTGCTGTAGGGGTGGGCTTGGCTGTGCGCCCGTATGTGCCTACCTGGCTGTTCTTCGTGGCTACCATACTTGCGCTCAGCGGTATGGCGATCGGCAATGTGTTGGCCCCCGTATTCGTCAAACGCCACTTCCCGAATCGGATCGGTTCGGTTATGGCGGTCTACACGGTGTGCCTGGCAATTGGTGCCGCAGTTCCGACGGCGGCCGCCCAACCCCTAGCCACAGTACTGCCCGGCGGTTGGCGTACTTCGCTGGCGTTCTGGTCCCTCTTTGCCTTCGCTGCGATGGTGGCGATGGTCGTCGTCATTGTGGTGGGCGCTGGCGGAACGGGCTTGCGTTTGCGTGGCGGTATGGGGTCGGTGGCGGCGGTGGCACGCAGCCCCAAAGCCTGGTGGATTGGCATTTTCTTTGGGCTGCAATCCATGAACGCCTATATCCATTTTGGGTGGGCCCCGCAGATTTACCGCGACGCCGGCATGGATCCGGTGGCGGCCGGCTGGATGCTGACGATCATTACTTCTCTCGGTATCCCCGGGGGCTTCATTGTGCCCCCGCTGCTGATGCGCATGCGCCGCCCCCAGGTGCTGGTGATTGGCCTGGCTGCCTTATTGGCAGTGGGTTATGCCGGGTTATTGTGGGCGCCCCTAACGCTGCCGTGGTTGTGGGCACTGTGCCTGGGCGTCTCCGGTTTCTGCTTCCCGCTAGCTCTGACCCTCATCTCGGCGCGTGCGCGAGACCTCGACATCACCACCGGGTTATCGGCTTTCTCACAATCCCTGGGTTATGTGATGGCCGGGGCTGGGCCTTTGCTTATCGGGGTGCTCGTTGAGCTGACCGGTGGATGGCGCATTCCGTTGCTCGTTTTGCTAGTTGGATCGGTGCTGTTGGGGATTGCCGGCGTACTCGCCTGCCGCCCCGGTGACGTTGATGACGACGTTTTGAGGAATACCCCTGCGGGCGGGTAGTATATGAACGTGCTAACGCACATGCCCCGATAGCTCAGCGGATAGAGCGTCTGCCTCCGGAGCAGAAGGTCGCAGGTTCGATTCCTGTTCGGGGTGCCAAACAGGGCCCGCAACTGCGGGCCCTAATTTTTTCTACACCGGGCTGTTGGTGCCAGTCAGTTGTCACTGTGCGAAGTGGGCAAAGCCTCGCAGTGCGCGGGTGGGGCAGCCGGATCAGTAGTAGTAGGCCAGCGGGCCGCGGGGGCCGTCGATGATCTGGACGGGGGTATTGAATATCCGCGTGAGTACCTCGGCGGTCATGATCTGCTCCGGCGGGCCGAATTCCACCACCTCGCCGTCCTTCATGGCGCAGATATGGTCCGCATATGCGGCGGCAAAGTTAATGTCATGGAGGACGATTACGATGGTGCGGCCGAGCTCACTAGCGGCCCGGCGCAGATGCTGCATCATCACCACGGAATGCTGCATATCCAGATTATTCAGCGGCTCATCGAGGAGCACATAGTCGGTGTCCTGAGCCAGGATCATCGCCACATAGGCGCGCTGCCGCTGCCCGCCAGACAATTCGTCCAGGTAGCGCCCGGCCAGGGCGGTTAAATCTAAGAAGTCGATACACCGCGTGACGATGGCGTCGTCGTCGGCGGTTAAACGGCCCTGGGTGTAGGGGAAGCGGCCAAAACCGACCAACTGACGCACCGTGAGACGGGTGACGTATGAGTTCTCTTGCCGCAAGATCGAGACGATCCGCGCCAACGTTTTCGACGGCGTGGCCGCAACGTCATGCCCGCCCACGCTAATACTGCCGCCATCCATCGCCATCAGGCGGCCGATCATGGTGAGCAGGGTAGACTTGCCGGCCCCATTGGGGCCCACTAGGGCCGTAATTCCGCCGGCGGGTATCTTTAGATCAACCGGACCGATCCGCACCTCGCTGGAGTAGTCGCGGTGAACCTCAGCCAGTTCAATCATGTGAGCCGTCCTTTGCGCAGCAGGTAGAGCAGGAAGAACCCGCCCCCGAAAAACTCGATAATGACGCCGACCGACCCCTGGGCGTAAAACAGGTGACGCAGCACAAAATGTGCCCCGGTCATCACTACATAACCGATCAACCAGGCCAGCGGGAGCAGGTGGCGGTGCGAATAGGTATCGCCCAGTTGATAGGCCAGCATCGCCACCAGGAAACCGAAGAAGGTGAGCGGCCCGATCAGGGCTGTGGAGACGGACATAGCAATCGCCGTGTAGACCAAAATCAGCAGGGTGGTCTGCCGGTAAGGGACCCCGAGGTTGATCGCCACCTCCCGGCCCAGGCTGAGGACGTCCAGGGTGCGGGCCTGCCGGGAAATCAACACCCCCACCACGGCCATCAGGATGGCCGCGGGAATAATGTATTCGTCCTTCGCTTGGGCCAGGGAGCCGATCAGTTTAGCGGTGAGCAGATCGAACTCGCTGGGGGTGAGCATCCGTTGGAGGAAGGTGGCCATCGCCCCGAGCCCGCCCCCGAGCACCAAACCAACGAGCAACGTGACGTGCAGACTGGTGTGGCGGCGCCCAAAGAGCCAGCCGTACAGCAGCGTTGCCAGGCCCACCATGAGCAGGATTTGCAGGAGGAACTGGGGGATACCACGCAGGGCCGTCACCCCGGTGGCCCCGAGGAAGAAAACCGCCGCCGTATGAATCAGCCGGTAGAGCGATTCAAAACCCATCACTGACGGGGTGAGGATGCGGTTGTGGGTAATCGTTTGGAAACTCACCGTGGCCAGGGCGTGGGCGGCGGAGACGATGAGGATGACGACGAGAGTTTTCACGCGCAAACGCGCGATCGTCCAGAACCCGTCCGAGCCGATCGGCAGGGGATTGCCGTAGCTGAGAGTCAAGAAAGACAGCAGGGCGGCCGCGGCGAGCAGCGCCGTCGTGAGCACAATAAAACGCCGCCGGTGAGCCTGATCCGGGAGGGCGGGGCAGGGATTAGCCACGGCTACCTCGCAGCAGCAGATAGATGAATACGACCGCACCGACGCACGCCAAAATAATCGACACCGGAATCTCAAAGGGCATAATCACCAGGCGCGCGATAATGTCACAGACCGTCACCAGCCAGATCCCGGCCAGCGCCACCCAGGGCAGGTTGGCACGCAGATGGTCGCCCCGCCACAGGGAAATCACATTGGGCACCACCAGTCCCAGGAACGGCAGCCGCCCCACCACCACCGTGACGATCCCGGTAGCCAGCGCGATCAGGCCCGTACCGAGCAGCACCACCAGGCGATAATTCAGCCCGATATTGGTGGCGAAATCCTGGCCCAGGCCCGCGGCCGTGAAGCGGTCCGCAGCGATAAACACCACGACGACGACGGCGAGCACCGCCCACAGCGGCTCGTACTGCCCTTTAATGGCCGAGGTGAAGGAGCCTTGGAACCAGATGGTCAGGGTTTGCAGCGTATTGGTTTGTAGAGCTAGATACGACGACGCCGCCCCCACCACGGCCGCGAGCATCAGACCGATAATGGGCACAATCAGGCTGGATTTCAGCGCCACGCGCTGCAAGAACGCAAAGAAAATTAAGGTGCCGATAAAAGAGAACGCCACCGCGACGACCATCATGGTGAGCAGGGAGGCGTGTGGGGCCACAATGAAGACCACCAGCAGGCCCAGGCCCGCCCACTCGGTGGTGCCCGTAGTGCTGGGTTCTACAAAGCGGTTCTGGGTGATCATCTGCATGACCAGCCCGCACATGGCCATGACGGCGCCGGAAAGCACCAGGGCAATCGTGCGCGGGATGCGGGTGATAGCGAACATTTCGCTGCCGTCGTCCGCGCCCCAAATGTCATAGACGCCCGTCAGCAGCGAGACGGCCACCAGAGCGCAGGTGGCGAGGACCGCGCCGATCAGCGGCCAAGGGTGAACGCGGAGCGACTCCCGACTAGGGCCGGGAGTCGCCGTCGTCGTCTGAAACACTACTTCGCTTGCTCCATCGCGTCTGCAATCGCGTTCAGGAACTCGGTGTAGGTGGCCAGGCCCTCATCCAGGTAGGTGAACTGGGGCATGTAGACAATGTGTTGGTTCTTCACGGCGTTCACATTCTGCAGGGCCTCCGACCCGGCAATCACATCCTTGGCAGGGGTGAAATCCTCACCCTTATTGCCCTTCACCGCAGCCTCGCGATCCATGACGAGGATCCAGTCCGGATTCGCGTCCGCGATAGCCTCCACGGAGACGTTATCGCCCTCGTGATCCTTGGAGGAATTCTCCACTTCCAGGGCCGGGGTGAGGCCGATCATATCGAAGATCGGGCCCACCGAACGGCCCTTACCCGGGGCAGCGAAGTTGATCTCGCCACCGGAGGTGATGACGCTGAGAACCTTCTGCTGGGGATCGTAAGCAGCCTTGGCGCGCTCGACGGCCTTATCGAAATCCGCGATCATGGCGTCAGCATCGGACTCCTTGCCGAAGATCTTGCCCATCTCGGTGACCTGGCGCTTCAGTTCACCGGCGAAATCCTCGCCGTCGCGCGGACTGTAATCAACCAGGGTGGCATTGGGAACCAGCTTGGCAATGTCCTCATTGTACTGAGTGAAACGCTGGCCGGAGATAACCAAGTCCGGCTCGGCGGCCACGATCAGTTCGAGATTCGGCTCACGGTGGTTGCCAATATCAGTGGTGCCGTCCTGCTTATATTTCAGATCCGGGCGCATGAGGCTGACCGCGCCGGCCTTTACCGGAATATCCCATTTATCGAGCAGAGAGAAAGTACGGTTATCCAGCGCCACCACCGAGGTAGGGGGAGTTTTGATCGTGTGTTTGCCGAGGTTGGATTCGGTCTCCACGGTGCCCGAAGTGGCGCTCGTGGCGGGAGCTGAGGTGGTGCTTGCGCTCGGTGCAGGGTTACCAGAGCAAGCGGTCAGGCCGAGCGCAAGACACGCAGCGGCGGCGAGAGCTGAAAGGGAAGATTTCACGGTTGAGTCTCCAGTAGGTCGTTGGTACGGCCAAGAGGTTTGCACAGGGCCCTAAAGGCTAAGCCCAGGCTAACCATACGCGTGACGACACATTTTAGCAAGCATTATATTGTGTAATGCTCTCAGTTGGTCCTCTACTTTGCGATTAACTTCTGAACCACGAGATTTGCTGGGCGGGTACACTGGGAGGCGTGACTCCCGAAGAACTCAGCACCCAGATTCGTAACTGCCTGCTCGCCGCGATTGAAGCCGGCGATATTGCGCTATCCGCCGAGCAGGTTCCGGCCGCGATTAAAGTGGAGCGCCCCCGCCAGCGTGAACACGGCGACTGGGCCACCAATATCGCTATGCAACTCGCCAAAAAGGCTGGGATGCCACCCCGAGACTTGGCGCAGCTTCTGGCTGATCGCCTGGGTGGGGCTGCCGGTATCGACGCCGTCGAGGTAGCCGGCCCCGGGTTCCTTAACGTGCGGCTGGCCGCAGACGCTGCTGGGGAACTGGCTCGCACCATCGTCAATACCGGAGCCGAGTATGGCCGTGGGGAGAGTCTGGCAGGTCAGCACATTAATCTGGAATATATCTCCGCTAACCCCACCGGACCGCTCCATATTGGGCATACCCGCTGGGCCGCCGTCGGTGATGCGCTGGTACGCACCTTGCGTGCAGCCGGTGCCGAGGTAACCCCGGAGTACTACATCAACGACGCCGGGGTGCAGATGAACCGCTTCGGCGCGTCAATCCTGGCCCGCGCCAAGGGGGAGGAAATCCCAGAGGACGGCTACCCTGGCGAATATGTTGACGAGCTGGCTCAGAAGGTGCTGGCTGACCGCCCGGATCTGCTCGAACTACCCGAGGATGCCGCTATCGAGGTTGCCCGGGAAGAAGGCTACAAACACCAGCTCCAGCAGATTAAGGACACCCTGGCCGCCTTCAACGTCTACTTCGACGTGTGGTTCTCCGAGAAAGATAATCTCCACGACACCGGCGCTATTGACGCCGCCCTCGAACGGCTGCGCGAGCAGGGGCACGTTTTTGAAGAAGATGGGGCCATCTGGCTACGCACCACTGACTTTGGAGACGATAAAGACCGCGTGCTGGTCAAAGCCGACGGGCAAAAGACGTACTTCTCCGCCGACGCTGCTTATTACCTCGATAAACGCGACCGCGGTTTCCCCTGCAAGATCTACCTCTTAGGTGCCGATCACCACGGCTATATTGGGCGATTGAAGGCCATTGCCGCCTGCGCCGGGGATGACCCGGAGAAGAATATTGAAATTCTTATTGGCCAGTTCATCAATATCTCCGGTGCCCGCATGGGCAAGCGCCTCGGCAATGTGCTGAACCTACACGACCTAATCGAATGGATCGGGGCCGACGCGCTGCGCTATACCCTCGCCCGGTACCCCACCGACACCACCCTGGACCTGAACGCCGAGGATCTGCGCAAGCAGAATAACGACAACCCGGTGTTCTACGTCCAGTACGCCCACGCCCGCACCTGCTCGGTTGCCCGCAACGCAGCCGAGGCCGGGGTCAGCCGCGAGGGTGGGTTCGACGCCAGCACGCTCACCGATGAGTCCGAGACCGAACTGCTCGGCGCGCTCGCGGAGTTCCCGCGCGTGGTGGCCCTGGCCGCGCAAACCCGCGAGGTCCACCGCATCGCCCGCTACCTGGAAGAACTCTCCTCCGCCTACCACACTTGGTACGGCCGCTGCCGCGTCACCCCGCGTGCCGATGAAGACGTTCAGATCCAGCATCACACCCGCCTGTGGGTCAACGACGCCGTCGCCCAGGTACTGCGCAACGGCCTGGAGATCCTCGGCGTGAGCGCACCGGAACGTATGTGAGTATCGAACCGGAGGTGCGGCCCGAGCTGTGGCCGCCCAAGTTCCGACGCCGCCAGGGCACCCTTTATATGGGTGCCCTGGGGGTTTCTGACCTAGTCGATAACGCTGGTAGCCGGCCGGTGCTGGTGGTGGATGAATCGGCCCTGCGCGGACGGGCGCTGGTGTGGCTGACCGCCATGGATGAGGCCTTCTGGCCCGGCTACGGTATGGCAGGCGCGCGGGTGTACTGTGATCCGGCCGTCCTCGGCCCGGAGTTGAGCACCATCGCGGCCGAGGTGGGGGTTGAACTCCTGCCAGCCGGCAGCGCGCCGGTGCCGCTGGCGACCACGGCCGTGGCCGCCGCCGCGCGGCAGGCCCTGGCTGGTAGTGATTGGCAAGCCCTAGCTAATGGTGCGGGGAATCCCGACAGCGCTCCAGCCGGTGCGCTCAATACCTGGGGCCTGCAGTATCAGGTGCCCGGCGTGTGCCTCCCACTGCAATCAGGTGAAAGTGCACCCAGCGAGGCAGAGTCCCGGGTGGACCGCCAGAAAGATATTGCCGATACCCTTGCAGCCGTCGTGCGCGAAGCACAATCCACGGCCCCGCATGGTGCCTCGGCCGCCCTCGCGCAGCCGGCCCAGCCCCCAGCTGCCCCACTCGTGACCGTCGAAATCAGCCGCGCACTATTGCAAAGCAGCAGTATTCTCGTGAGCGGTGGCCGGGTGTGGTCTGGACTATCCGTGGAGCTCCTTCCGAACGCTGAGAAGGCGGGCCGCGGCGTCGTCGTCGACGGAGAAGACCTGCGGACGGTGGCACTGCCGGTGAACCCAACCCCGTATTCGACTGCTGAGTGAGACGCACGCCCCACGGCGCGGCCAGTTTGG
>JAEWHO010000069.1 GCA_023387755.1 Actinomycetes bacterium
GCCATGGTCGACGATATATGGGCCTGCGCGATCGCTCATCCGGAGAGCCCGATGGTGATTATGACTCGCCCCGATGCCTTCACCTCCGCACTGGGGTATTTCACCAGTCTGATTCAGCAGCTCGTGGATCTGGGTATTCCCGGCGGCCAACAGACTGCAGTGTTTGCAGCCGACTTTATTGGCGACACCACCCTGGCTACCTTCATACAGATGCGTGCCTTCCACCGCCCCGGCAGCGAGACCGGGGCGGTGGCGGATGAAGTGCTAGCCCGGATGGGAGATGCTCCGGACGTGTTTGGGATATCGAGTATCGGCGAACGCGGACTCCTCGATAGCAAGATTGACTTCATCATCCAGGGGATCGAAGCAGGCGCTCACTAACCGGGATCTCGGCGGCCCGTCAACTCCTGGGAGGCGAGGCAGGGTGCTCGCGCTAGCGGTGCCGCGCGCCGAGGTAATAGGGTTTCGCGTATGAGAGAAGAGATGGATCAACTATTTGGCGATGGCCTCGGGGCCACTGTGGTGACGACGGTTGCCTCCCGCGCGGAAGGGGCGCAGAAGTTCGGCATTGACGGTTGGGACGATCCACAGGCGCGAGCGGTGCTGGCCCGTCTGCGACAGCGCGCGGCGGAGGCTGGCGTGGAGCTTGAGCCACTCATCTTGCAGGGGGAGGGCGAGGTGGTCGGGGCTATTCGGCGTTCCCAAGCGATGGACGCCGTCGTCCGCGATTTCGCCCGCCGCCATGGGCCGGGCGCCCAGGTTCTCGCCATCGGGGTGGGGTTGTGTAACCGCGCCAGCCGGCTCACGGAGGTGCCAGTGCGGTGGGTCGGCTCCGATCGGGCCGCCGTGATTAATCTGCGGCGGGAGATGATTGACGACGACGCCGTCGAGCTGCGGGTGGGCGACGGCGCTGCCCGCGCAGTCTTGGAAACGCTCGATTCTGCTCTACCAACCCTGGTGCTTGTAGAGGGGGTGCTGATGTACCTGACCGAGGCGGAGGTGGCGCAGATGCTGCGGGATTTGCGGGAGTACTTTGCCTTGGTCGAAGTCTGCGCCGATATTTTCGACACCGATACTCAGGGGGATGCTGACGGGCGGAGCACCGAGCTAACCAAGAGTACCGGGACGCGCTATACGTTCGCGGTGGCGGGAGCCGCCGGGTTGGCGGCGCTGGCACCTGGTTGGCGAGTGCACGGTGAGATCGACGTGATGTCCCAGGTGAATCCGGCCTTCGCGCAGATGGTCCAGGGGTATGCCGCCGCCCATGACGGGCGGCTAATGTACGCGGTGGCCCATATCGAATCCGAGCGGCGCTAATCCCCAGGGTTGCAGATACTAGCAATGTGAGTGAGTTCAGCAAGTGAGTGCACGCGTCGTCGTCATTGGTTCCATTAACGTAGATCTGTTTGCGCAGGTCGAACGGCACCCCGGGCCCGGAGAAACCTTGCTCGGAGACGGCGGCCGGCGCGCGCCGGGCGGCAAGGGCGCCAACCAAGCCCTCGCCGCCCGGCTGCAGGGGGCTGACGTTACTCTCGTTGGTAGCGTGGGGCATGATGCCGACGCGGAAATCGCGCTCAGTCTGCTGCGCGAAGCTGGCGTAGACCTCACCGGTGTGACACCCGTTGAGGATGTGACCGGCCTGGCTATCATCACCGTGAGCGCGGCGGGGGAGAACACGATTGTGGTCATCCCCGGCGCAAATTACGCGATTGATGCCGCTCGGGTCGAGCAGTGCATAGCCGATCTCAATGCCGATGACGTCGTGGTATTGCAGGGGGAGTTGCCGCATGCCGTTACCCAACAGGCAGCCCGCGCAGCCGCCGCACGCGGCCTGCGGGTGATTTTCAACGTTGCCCCCTGGGCCGAATATGACCACGACGTACTCATGTGCGCTGATCCACTCGTGCTCAACGAACATGAGGCCCGGCAAACATTGGCTTCCCTCGGCGGGCCGGAGGTTAACGCCGCGCAGGAACAACCGCAGGAGAGTTTCGCTTCTGCTGCTCGCTGGCTGGTCGAGCAGGGGGCGGGGTCCGTCGTCGTCACCCTCGGTGGGCGCGGCGCAGTAATCGCAGACGACGACGGCGCCACCCACGTTGCCGGGCAAAGCGTCCAGGTGAAAGACACAACCGGTGCGGGCGATGCCTTCGTGGGGGCGTTGGCGGCACGATTGGTTGCGGGCGATGACCTCGCCACCGCCGCGCAGTATGCCAATACCGTTGGTGCTTGCGTGGTCCAGCGCTCCGGCGCACAACCGTCATATCCGCGCGCGGAGGAGATCCACGGAGTATGAAGAAGCAGGGAATAACGAATAGCAAACTCAGCGGCTACTGCGCGCGGCTGGGGCATACGCAGCTCATCGCGGTCGTGGATTGTGGTCTACCTATTCCGACCGATGTGCCCGTGATTGATGTGTCAGTAGTGCAGGGGTTGCCGCGGTTCGAGCCGGTATTGGCAGCTCTACTCGACGAGCTCGTCATTCAGCGCCACGTGGTAGCGCGGGAGGCAGACGATCATCCAGCTGGGGAGTGGATCGCCCAGCACAGCGAGCAACTCGGCGAACAGGAAGTGGTTAGCCACGAGGAGCTAAAGGCACTACTCCCGCGCTGCGAGTTCGTGGTGCGCACCGGAGAAGCCACGCCTTTTGCGAACGTGGTGCTGGAGTGTGGGGTGCCGTTCTAGGCCGGGTGTGAGAGCTCAGTCCCGTGCTCCCGGCACCCTTGTAACCCCCTCGGTGCCCGATATTACCCGAGCATTTAAGCCAACTCGGCGTGTGCTCCGAATTTCGGTTTTACGCTAATTCGGCTCGGTTGAATTGGTGATTCGCCAGCGCTGTCAGGACCCCCGCGAGGATGGCACCTGTGGCGACCGGCAGTAACCACGAAGTTCCGGCGGCGTCGAGCGCGAGCCCTTGTACGGTTCCGCTTAAACCCAGCGGACTGTAGCGGGCCCCGCGCTCCCACATGCTGCCCAAGAGGAATAGCACATAGATCGCAAACCCCGTCAGTAAGGGGGAGCCGACTCCGGGTTTTATGATCGCAGCTAATAATTGGCCAGTCTGAATAATAACCATCTGCAATACCCAGGCCGCAGTGGCAAAGAATATGGGTGGAAATGGCGCGCCCGGAAATAGTGCCGCCGTTCCGCCCCAGGCAATAACTGCACCAACGCAACCAAGCACCGCCATGCTCACCCAGCTCGTCACGAGCGCCGAGAGCAAGAAATGCGACCGCCGTACATGCCGGGTGAGAATAAAAGGAATATCCCCATTGCGTATCACCGCCGCGTGGGTTAACGCATTCACTGCAATGACCGCGATGCTCATGGTTTGCGTCAAATTCTTCAACCATCCCGCATACGCCTGCTGCCAGGAGGGAGCAGGCAGCGAGGCCTCCAACACGGCCGCAGACTCAGGCCCGGCCAGCGCCCGCACAATCTCCGGCATATGAGCGGTTATCACGCCCTGCGTCCCAGCAAGTAACACCACAAAGCCCGCTACCAGCCAGGTGCTCACCGTGCCGAGGTTTCGCCGCATGTGGTAGCGGAACATTGGTAAGAACTCACCCATTACCGCCTGCCTCCTCGCTGTGTATTCGTGCCTACCGGCTGCGCGCTCACAGCTACCCGCTGCGCGCTCAGCGAAGTAAAGAGCGACTCCAGCCCGATACCTTCCCGTTCCACGGCCGCTGCGGGCTCAGTTGCCCGAATGGCGGCGCTAATACGGTTCAATGCCTCTAGTGGAGCGGTCACCCGCAAGCTGCCAGTGCCTAACCCCGGCCCGGTCAGTAGGTCCTCAACCGCACCCTGTGCGAGTAATTCACCGCGATCCAAGATGCCCACGTGGGTGGAGACTTTCTCGACGTCGCCAAGGATATGCGAGGAGAACAGCACTGTCGCTCGCCCAGTGAGTTCACGAATGACGGCGAGCAGATCGGCCCGCCCGAGCGGATCGAGTGCGCTGGTGGGCTCATCCATCACCAGCAGGCGGGGAGCGGATACGAGTGCTGCCGCGATCCCGAGCCGCTGCTTCATACCGCGGGAAAAAGACCCCACCCGCCCGGGCACGTGAGCCAATCCGACGACGTCGAGCAGATCTGCCGCCCGGCTCGCGGCCACGTCTGCGGGAGTACCATCCAAGCGAGCCAGCGTGATCAGCGCGTCCGTGGCACGCAACCACGGGCTAATCCCCGGCACATCCGGCAGGTAGGCGACGCCGCTGACCGGGGTGGGCGGAAGCTCCCCGCGGGCGGTCCCCAGCACCGTGGCATGACCACTACTGGCAGCAGCCAGCCCGAGCAGAATGCGAATAGTCGTGGTTTTCCCGGCCCCATTGGCGCCCACGAACCCGTACACGGCACCCTCTGGCACCGCTAGATTCACATTCCGCAGCACCGCGTGGCCACCATAGCTTTTACAGAGATTATGCGTCGATATAGCAAGATTCATTGCTGGCCGTCCTGGTAGAGCTCGCTAATCACATCCGCGACGGCGCGCTTCTCACCGACGGGGCGCGCATCTTCAGCCGCCGCAACTGCGGCTCTGCTGTGCACATCGCGGCTGTGAACGAATAGGAATACCACCGCGCCGATGAGATTCCCGAAGAGAATAACCACCACCCAAGCCCAGCGCGAAACCCCGCCAATCTGCGGTGATTTCTCCCGCGCCAACCGAACAAGACACCAGACCACTAGGAGGACTTGCACGCTAGCAGCCGCGGCAATAACAGCGAGTACCGGGGTGGGTAGTTCCCGGAGAGCGTCGATCCCATTCACTGCCCATCCTCCTGATGGTCGCCGTAGCCGGTGAGTGATTCCCTCTGCTGCGCTAGCTGCGCGCCCACCTCCGTCAACGCTCTTTTCACGCACGCTAGCTGCGTGCCAGCCGTGACCGCAGGCCAGAGTGCCGGTGCCAAGAGCGCCAAAATCTGCCGTTTTTCCGGATGTTTGGCGGCTTGCGCGCTGGCTATCAAACTGGCCGCAACGAACGCCTGAGCTCCTGCGACCGTCGCCTGCTCCGACACGTGAATCGCGGCGCGATCTCGATCCGCCCGCGGCAGCAGCCGAGGTATCCCCGCCACCCCAGCCGCCAGCGCCGCATACCCAAGCGCGACCGCCCTGCCGGTCGAAAAACGCGTGGCCCGGCCCGTCAGATTCCAGTGCGTGGCAGCCCGGGGAAGTCTCGCCACCCGGAGAGCAGTTACAGCGACCGCGGCGGCACCAATATAGGGTGCGACGGCGACGGCGCGGCGCCACGGCGCCGGGAGGTGATCAGCCAGGTCAGGTAACGAATCGTCTGGGCGGATCAGGCCGACCCGCGCCGCTACCGCACCCCAGTTCACTGACCAGCCCAGGCCGAATTGGCGGGGAATGAAAATATGCGGGTTCTCCGGTTCGAAGGTCGTTAAGAATGCCTCCGCCTCGCTCGGCCAGAGTCTGGGCAGAGGGGAAGAGACGCGGCGGGCTGCGCCGTCGTCGGTGTGTTCACTGATCGCCATGATTACTCCTCTTGGGGGCGGTGGCGTGCCGGACGGCAGCGGCCAGCACATTCCACTCGGTCGTCAACTCTTCCAGCCGTGCCCGACCGGCAGAGGTAAGGGCGTAGATCTTGCGGGGCGGCCCCACCGGCGATTCCTGCCACGACGTCGCCACCAGTCGGGTTTTGCGCAGGCGGGCTAACAGCGGGTAGACCGTTCCCGATGAGACAGTCAAGTCTGCCTCTTCGCTCAGACGGGTCAGGATCTCGCCACCGTAGGAGGGGCGCGTGCCCAGAAGTCCCAGAATCACAAGCTCCAGGGCGCCTTTGCGCAGTTGTGATTCAGACATTTAGTTCCTCGCTATACCGGGTAGTATGTAATGCATACTAGCTGGAGGGGGTAGACGCTGGCAACCCTGCCGGACCTAGCGCCCGCGCGGCCGTGTGTACATGGAAACCAGTGGTAATACACCGAAAAGGTCGTTGCGTTTCTGCCTACATGCTTGGGAGAATTAAGAGACCATAACAGCAGATCGGAGAGTGGAATTATGGGCTGGTTTGGTCGGAAGAAAACAACGACGACCGCGGATTTAGAAATCGAGCGGTTGCGTCTGGAGAACGAACGGCTCGCACGCGAGCTCGCCCAGCAGCGCGCCGCCCAGGTTCAAGGGGGCACAACAGTGCCCGCGTCCGCCTATGATAGCCGCGCAGTCAACGAAGAAGAGCGGCGGCTTGCGATTTCTGGGGAGAAAATTAAGGCTATCAAGGTCTATAGAGAACGGACCGGCTGTTCGCTAAAGGACGCTAAAGAAGCAATCGACGCCGTTTGCTAGTGAGCCGTGTTTGGTGGGAATTCGGTGAGCAACGTCCAGTCATGATCCTCGGTGCCCCACTGTTGCCGGAACTGCTGCATGGCAGCGAACTCGGCGCGCAGTGTGTAGTGACTGTCGATCTCTAGCACCTGCCCCGCGGCGCAACGCGATACCACCCCGGCAATGCATATCTCGACCGTCCGCTGGACGTCGTCGTCGAGGTACATAATCGACACCTCGCTGGCATCCTCACTCTCTGGATCCCACGCGATCGCGGCCCCGCAGATGCGCGGGGTGTCAGTCTCCCTGCCGGCCTCTACCAGGACGCTCCGGGAAAGATCGATGGCTTGCGCTGCCGGATCAAAATCCTCCGCCCAGTATTCGGCGACCTGCTCGCGCGGCGCGGTGGGCGACCAGGACTCGTGCTGCGCGACGTAAAAATCGGTCCACAGGTTGGCTAGCAGCGGCAGGTCGGTGGCGGTCACGGATTTGACCCGCACATTCGGCCCGTCCACTACTCCCCGCGCCCACGCCTGCATGGCGGGCGTCACCCGGTACTGCCAGGGCGGGCACATTTGGTAGACGCGCGCGTCGAGCTCACGCGCCAGTTGCAGGCGGGTGGTATCCGATTGCTCGATGCTCAGGGCGAGCGGGAGCGCACTGGTAGCTTGGAGTGCCTGCGCGAGCGGGACGGCCACCGCGAGATAGTCAGCCGTGGGGGAGACCTCCAAGAGGACTGCTCGCCTACCAGGGTGAATTGGATTCGGCGTCGCTCGTGCATGCCCGACGACGGCGTCCCCGCTGAGCGCCACGAAGGAGCGGCCGTCAGGACGCCAGTAATCAGCCTTCACGTCCAGCGGCTCGCTAGCGTGGGCGGCAGCGGTCACGTGGGCCAGCTCTGCGGGCACCACGCGGATGGCAGTGGCGGGGACGTGCAAGACCATATCCAGAGCGTAGTCGATACACGCCCAGCAGCGACTGGTGCCGAGCGGGCGGAACGAGTAGTGGTTAAGCGGCTTATAGGCTCAGGGGATAGAACTGGGAGAGAACGGCCATGCTGGTAGCCCAGACGAGCGCGCCGATATTAAAAGCGGCGCCGTCTAGTGCGGGGCGGCCTGGATAGGGGACGCGAGATATCTGGGAAGCAACAACCGTCATGACAGGCGGTGTGAACAAGGCGGCCCACCGCGGGAAGGTGGTATATCCCAGTGCAATCGTGATGGCGATAAGTATGCCGCCAATCAACATCAGGGTGATGGTCGGTGTCCATGCCCACGTAAGGAATCGGTACATATTTTGGGCGTGGGCACGTTCAGCTTTGGCGGCGGTATGTTCAGCCCGAAATGCACTGTTGGCGAGTTTTGATGCCTCTCCAAGCGGGTAAAAAGCCGCATGTGCCAAAGGGGCGTAGACGAAACTTAACGTATACAGCACTACCGCAACCTGCCCGACCAGGGAGTCTTTGAGTAGTGCCCACTGTGCCAGAGCGCTGAAGATGAGGAGCGGTACGGAGAAATTCGCGATCAGTGCCCCTGCGCGAAGCCGAGGTTCGGAGCCGCTCAGCTGGTAGGCAAAGTTATCGTTGCCCATGAAGTCGATGAAGTCGTCATAGTCCCCGTTCTTGCGGGGGCGGGTGAAACCAACAATGAGCGCATCGCCCACTATCCATACGAGTGATCCGGCAATGAGGGAGATGATCGACCACATGATCCAGCTCGACGTCATGCCCACACCATAGCAGTAGTTTAGGGGTACCTAACATGCGCTGCTATACCCGCAGGCCGACCGCTACCGCCACGAGGATCACTATCGCGTCTTAATGGAAAGCACGCAGAGAGTTGATGTGGACGCGTTACATGAGGCCCTGACCGGTTTCACCGGCGGGCTCTGCTCAAATCCTGTGGCTCTCCCGCGTGAAATGCTGCCTCAGGAAGAACTGGAGGAAGGTGTCGCCGCTGAGGGTGGCGGCGACGGCGCTCGCCGGCGCGGGGTTCGGGCTGGCAGTTGCTGTGCGCTCATGGTCCCCGGCAGTATCACGCGCGCAGCTGGCTGAAGGTGCGGTTGACGAGCTTCTCGGCGGCGCGGGTGCGCGTCTTACCTGGCGGCTTGAGCCATTGCAGGCCCTGGCTCGGTGGCCGTACTCCCACCAGTCGCCCCTTCTCCACCAGCAGTGGGCGGAAGGTGCCATTGCGACTGGGGCAGATAAGGTGGTCGCCACTGGTGTCGGTTAGGCATGTGCGGTTGGCATAACCAACGTAGAGCTCGTCAAAGGCAGGGAGGAACAGGAGTCGTGCAGCCTCCTTGCGGTGGTCGGCAAGAATATCCGGTAGGTCACGGCTCATATAAAGCAACGTACTGCGCGGCCTACCCGTGGCATTGGCGGGCCGTAACACGCCGTCGTCCTCGAGTTGGTAACGACCTAACAGTGGGTCCGCTTCGACGGCGGCCTCCAGCAGCCCCGCTGCCGCCGTCTTTGTCAGCCCCGCCCACCAGGCGAGATCGTCGACGGTTACCGGCCCGTGCCCGTGGGCGTATCGCCGCGCAACCTCCACCTGCCCGCCCTCACGGGCCCCCTCGCGCAGTACGAATCCGCTCTCGGGGGAGTCCGCAGCCGGTAGTGTGCGGGCGTCAATAAAGTGATGGGCGTTCTTGCCAGCCGGCCCTTCAATGACGGCGCCAATATGCGCGGTGCGATACATCAGGAGGGTGCACCACCGGTGCCGGTCAGCGTCCGAGCTCAGGTGGGTGTGGTCGAGATTATCGAGCCATACCTGGAATAGCTGTTTGCGGGGCAGATATCCTCCATTGGCAGCGATCGCCTGCCAAGCCGCGTCACAGGCTTGTTCGGTGGTGACGTCGTCGATCTTAAAGGCCGGATAGGTACGCTTCTCCCAGCTGGACCAATGAGTTTTGAGGGCCACGCGCATCCAGTGAAAATCCGCGGCGGTGGTGATATGCACGGTGCCGCGCATCGGACGGTGGCGCACTAAGCGGCCCTGTTGAAATCCCTCTGTGACGTCACTGCCGACGCTGCCCGGCACTCGCGCGATAAGCGCGTGGGGGAGGGCGGACACCTGTTGCCCCTGGACGGCGAGCAGGCGCGCCACCGCGTCAGTGACGCTCGCTGAGCTGGTGGCACTGACGAGCCCTTGCGTGCAGATTCGCAGCAAGCTGATCTCGGTTGGGAGAGGGGGTAAGGGTCGGGCCATGTCGTAACTCTATGCGCACCGGGCAGGTGATGGTGGTTAGAATGTGGAAATCCGGTTGCGGGCCTGCCGGGGTGGATGGCTTTTCTGATCTACTTCGCGTGCCTTGTATCTGTCTGTGTAGCGTTGGTGCTTAGGGTGAGTTTCGCTGTCTCTTACCTCACGATCCGGCTAGGTAAGTAGGATCGTGGAGAACAAGCTTCCCGCGCTCCGGAAAAGTAAAGGACTGCCCCAGGAGCAATTGGGGTTGCTACTCGGGGTATCGCGGCAAACGATCATATCTATCAAGAAGGGGCGTTTCGATCCGTCGCTACCGTTGGCCTTCGCGATAGCCAAGGTTTTTGACACGACCATCGAAGATATTTTCTTCCCGGACTAGCTGAGCCGCGAGGGATTCTTGTCTGGACGAGCCGACGAGCGCCGTCGACGCCCCCAAGGGACAGCGCATGTTTCGAAACCAGCTCGTCAAGGGGTGAAGTTTTCACTTGGCAAGCTCGCGCAAAACAGGCGTTGGTGCAGGAAGTGCCAGGCTTGCGGGGCTATTGCGTGACGGGGAGCTAGGGGTTTAGTTTGACTTTCTCTGGGGGCATTGCACTGACCTCTAGGTCTTTTGCGGGCGCTTCAGTTGAAACAGTGAGTTTTTCGATTGTGCCTACGGCCGTGCACATCTCTGGCGCATCCGATGGTACTCCCTCAACGATCGCAACCTCGAGGTGCCCCTCAGTTTCCTTGGTAACGATGCGCAGTTGGGAACAGTTCGGGTCGCCAGCGAGCGCGGTGAACGTCAACTCATGCGAACCGGTAACCTCGTACTCGTCCCAGTCGATTATCTTTTCCGAACGTAGGCTATCGCCGCCGCTCGAGCACGCGCATAGCGTAAGAACGAATCCCAGGGGAGCTGCGAGCCAGCCTCTGTTTCTTGCCTCGGTGGCCATGTCATCACCCGACTTCCAGTGTTTTACCCAAATTATGCGGGATATGTGGTCATATTCTAGGCCGTATTCTGGGATCGCCGGAGGTTTTCGAAGACGTTGGCGCATACGTTGAGAAGTTCGAGCCGCACTGAGTGGGATTCTATCGGTTCGCGTGCAGGCATAAAAACATGTGTTCCTCGCAGCCAGTACCAAGACTAGCCAAACCAGCTGTCACCTACTCATGCAGCAGACCCTGGTGAGCACAGCCCTTGCGGTGTGCCGATCAGTGAGATTCCTCTGTCGTGTCTAGGAGCCCGTGGGTGGATTGTGCTAATCTTGAGGTAATCGTTCAGCCCGCCTCGACCTCGGTCGAGAGTGGGCTGGATCTC
>JAEWHO010000016.1 GCA_023387755.1 Actinomycetes bacterium
GCCCTTGGCCGTACAGTTCGCTGACGCCGGGCACGACGTCATCGGGGTGGATGTGAACGAAACCACCGTGCAGATGATTAATGAGGCCAAGGAGCCGTTCCCCGGGGAAGCGCACCTGCAAGAAAAGCTCTCCGAACTCGTCCCTGCCGGTCGCCTGCGCGCCACCACCGACTACGCCGAAGCTATCCCCACCGCAGAAGCCATCGTGCTGGTGGTCCCGCTCTTCGTCAACGACCAAACCTGGGAGCCGGACTTCGGCTGGATGGACGCCGCCACCCGCTCCCTCGCCCCGCATATCAAACCTGGCGTGTTGATCTCGTATGAAACCACCCTGCCGGTGGGAACCACCCGCAACCGTTGGAAGCCGCTCATCGAAGAGGGTTCGGGCCTGAAGGAAGGCTACGATTTCCACCTTGTTTTCTCCCCGGAGCGGGTGCTGACCGGGCGCGTCTTTGAGGACCTGCGCCGCTATCCCAAGCTGGTCGGCGGGCTGAGTGAAGCCGGTACGAAGAAGGCCATCGACTTCTACGAATCGGTCCTGACCTTTGATGAGCGCCCTGACCTTGACCGCCCCAACGGCGTGTGGGATATGGGCTCCGCCGAGGCCGCCGAGATGGCGAAACTCGCGGAAACCACCTACCGGGATGTCAATATCGCGCTCGCGAACCAGTTCGCCGTCTACGCCGATAAGGTCGGCATCGACGTTATGAAAGTCATCGACGCCTGTAACTCCCAGCCCTACTCCCATATTCACCGGCCCGGGATCGCGGTGGGCGGGCACTGTATCCCCGTCTACCCGCGCCTATACCTGTCCACCGACGGGGACGCCTCCGTGGTTCGCACCGCCCGCCAGCACAATGCCGGTATGCCCCTATACGTGGTGCGCCGCGTGGAGCAGATCCTTGGCAGCCTGAAAGACAAGAAGGTGGCTGTGCTGGGCGCCTCCTACCGTGGCAAGGTGAAAGAAACCGCGTTCTCCGGCGTCTTCGCCACCGTGGAAGAACTCGCCGCCCGTGGGGCTGAGGTGGCCGTGCACGATCCCATGTTCACCGATGAGGAACTCGCCGGATACGGTTTCACGCCCTACCACCTGGGGGAGAACGTCGACGCCGTTATCGTGCAGACCGACCACCCCGAATATGCCGAGGTGAAACCGGCTGATTTCCCGGGCGTTGCCCTCCTGTTCGATGGCCGCCGCATTACCGATGCCAAGCTGTGGGAAGGCACCCCGCGTTTGGTGATTGGAGATGCCTCCTAGCCTATGCATGCACAGACCGTAACCGCCGTCGTCGTCGCCTATAATCGGCGGGATTTGCTCACCCAGACCCTTACCGCGCTGGCGGGCCAATCGCGCCCGGTGGATCGTGTTTTAGTTATTGATAACGCGTCCACAGACGATTCGGCTGCGGTTGCCACCGCGCATCCGGTGGGAGCTGAAGTGATCACCATGCCGCGGAATCTGGGCGGCGCGGGCGGTTTTACGGCTGGTATTGCCCGGGCCGTCAATGCCGGGGCGGACCTGGTATGGCTCATGGATGATGACACCATCCCCTCGGCCACCGCTTTGGAAGCGCTCCTCCAGGCCCGCGCGGACTATCCGGGAACGCCGGCGGTCCTCGCTTCCCGGGCAGTGTGGAAAGACGGCCGGCAGCACCCGATGAACACGCCTCGGAACCGGCCCGGGGCGAGTCGGGAGCTGCGGCAACATGCGGCCCAGATCGATACCCGGCAGATCCGCTCGGCATCCTTTGTGTCGGTGCTGATTGATGCACGCGCAATCTGGGAGGATGGGCTGCCGGAGGCGGACTTCTTCCTGTGGAACGACGACTTCGAATATACGGCCCGGCTGCTGCGCCACCGCGTAGGGCTGTATGTGCCGGCCTCCGTCGTCACCCATATGACGCGCACGTTCGGGGCATCCGAGGTGGACCCGGGGGCGCGTTTCTACAATGAGGTGCGCAATAAGATTTGGGTGTTCACCCGCAGTGAAGCCCTCAACCCGGTAGAAAAGCTCCTCTATGGGGGGCGCAGTGTGCTGCGCTGGCTACAAACCCTAGCGGCCTCGGGCCAGAAGCGGGCGCTGCTGGAATACGCCGGGCAAGGGATTCGTGATGCCACCTTGCCGCCGGTCCCCTCCCACGATATTTTTGCCGACACTCCCGTTCATGCTGACGTTTGCGCGATTCAGCGCCGCGCCGGCCTCCTCGCTGCGGAACTCCAGGGCTATGCCTAAGTTCTCGGTGCTGATGTCCGCCTACGCGGGGGATGATCCCGCCCACCTGGAGCGGGCGTTGGTGTCGGTGAGCCGCGACCAGCAGCTGGCCCCGGACCAAATCGTGCTGGTCCAAGACGGGCCCGTACCCGCCGATCTGGCGGCTGTGATTGATCGTGCCGCAGAGATCTGCGCCCCGGTGCCGGTCACGCCAGTGCCGCTCCCGGATAACCGCGGGCTGGCCCTCGCCTTGCGGGCCGGAATGCGGGCCTGCGAGCACGACGTGATCGCGCGTGCGGATGCGGACGATATCTGCCTGCCCGAGCGTTTTGCGCGCCAGATCCCGCTGATGGAGGACCTGGATTTACTGGGGTCCGCCATTGCGGAGTTTCACGACGACGCCGCCGCGCCCGGTCTGGTTCGCGCCTTGCCGGAGACGGCTGCGGAGATCCGCGCTATCTTGCCGCTGCGGGACCCCTTCAATCACCCCTCAGTGGTGTTGCGCGCCAGCGCCGCCGCACAGGCGGGCGGCTACGATAACCTCACCTGCATGGAGGACTACTGGCTCTTCGCCCGCATGGTGCACGCTGGTGCGCGGGTGGCGAACCTGCCCGATGTGTTGGTGCTCTACCGGGTGGGGGATGGGGCCTATCACCGGCGTGGCGGCTGGCGAATGTTGCGCGGGGAATGGCAGCTCCAACGAGCGATGCGCCAGGCGGGGATGACCACCCCGGTACAGTACGTACGCAACCTGGCGGTGCGAGGCGGCTACCGGTTGATTCCGGCGTGGGTGCGCAGGCCCCTGTACCGGGTGGCAATGCGAACCCGCTGGAAGCGGTGAGCCGTTCAGCACCGCGTACCGGCTGGCGCCGGTGAGCTAGATTCCCAGCACTGTTTTTGCGATGAGGAAGTACATGATCAGGCCCGTCGCGTCGCAGAAGGTGGAGATGAACGGGTTGGAGAATACAGCCGGGTCCGCTCCCACCGCCTTGGCGATAATCGGCATAATCCCGCCTATCGAGGCCGCCATCGTGCAGACGCTGAGCAGTGTCAGCCCAATGACTAGCCCGATATTCACACCGTAAATCGCCGTCGCAATTACGAATCCCAGCGAACCCAGTACGGCGCCGAGCGTGAACCCGACTCGCGCTTCACGCCACAGCACTGCGCCAACATCTCGGGACCACACATCGCCGAGCGCAAGCGCGCGCGTGACGGTGGTGGCCGCCTGGTTACCGGTATTCCCGCCGGTGCCGGTCAGCAGCGGGATGAACAGGGCCAGCACCACTACCTTGTCCAGCGTGGATTCGAAGATCTCCAACACCTGCACGGTCAGTACCGCGGAGACTGCCAGTACCAGCAGCCAGACAATACGTGCCTTAACTACCGAGAACACCGGCGTCGACAGGTAGGGGCGGCGGAGCGGCTCGTGACCACCGTGGCGGGCGGCGTCCTCAGTTTCGGCGGCCTCGACGATTTCGAGGGCGTCGTCAACGGTGAGGACCCCCACGATCCGCTGTTCGCCGTCTACCACGGGCATACCAATATGCCCCAGGGCGATAAGCTGACGGGCGGCGTCTTCCTCGTCATCGGTGGCGAGCGCCGCCACCGGATCGGACATCAGCGCTTCTACCGGCGTATCTGGATCGGCGGTGAAAAGGTCGCGTAGGGACACCACGCCCACCAGCCGCCGGGTATCGTCCATCACCGGCACCATGTAGAGGGTTTCGTATTCAGCTTCCCGACGGCGCAGCAGCTCCAAGGCAAAACCGGCCGTGCGATGATGCCGGATCGGCACAACCTCGGGGGACATACGCCTTCCGATTGACCCCCGCGGGTAGCCGAGCAGCGTGGAGGTGAGTTCTCGTTCGTGCCGGCTCAGGCCCCGCAGCAGCTTATCGGCAACGGTTGCCGGGACTTCGTCGAGGAGGGCGGCCCGGTCGTCGGGGTCGAGGTCAGTGAAGATCGCGGTGACGTCTTCGGCCCGCAGCGCTTCTAGCAGGTCGGCTTGGTGGCCGGCGTCCAGGGCTTCGAAAACTTCTAGGGCGCGGTCCTTGGCGAGGAGGCGGAAGACGATGGCGGCGCGTTTAGGGGGGACGTGCTCAACAATGCTGATGAGGTCCGGGATGGAGGTGTCGGCGGCCAGGGCTGACAGCCCGGGCATATCCGTAGGGCTCACGTCAGAAGTGAGGCGTTCTTCGAGTTCTGCCAGCATGTCCACACCTACCTTTGCGCGGTTATGTGCCCGGTAGTCCGGGCGCAGGTGGCGAGAAAAAATACCCCCTGGGGGAGTCTAACCCGCCAGCGCTGTTCCTGCCGATACACTGGAGGGCAGCGCGAGAAACTAGGAAGGTTCGTATGGATATTGACGTTCTCGTAGTCGGCTCTGGATTTTACGGTTTAACCGTGGCGGAGCGCTGCGCCCGTGAGCTCGGTTTGAAGGTGGCCGTCATTGAACGCCGTCACCATATCGGTGGCAATGCGTACTCGGAAGCTGAACCGACCACCGGCATCGAGATCCACCGCTACGGTGCCCACCTGTTTCATACCTCCAATGAACGTGTGTGGGAGTACGTGAATCGGTTTACCACCTTCACTAATTACGTCCACCACGTTTACACCACGGTGGGCGGCGAGGTGTATCCGATGCCGATTAACCTCGGAACCGTCAACCAGTTCTTCCGCGCCCATATGACGCCGGATGAAGCCCGCGCCACGATTATTGAACAGTCTGCGGAACTGGGCGATAAAGAGCCGGAAAACCTGGAAGAAAAAGCGATTTCGCTGATCGGCCGGCCACTATACGAGGCCTTCATTAAGGGATATACCGCCAAACAGTGGCAAACCTCCCCGCAGGAACTACCGCCGGGGATCATCTCCCGACTGCCGGTGCGCTACACCTACGACAACCGGTATTTCTCCGATAAGTACGAAGGTTTGCCGACTGACGGTTATACCGCGTGGCTGGAACGAATGGCAGACCATCCGAATATCGACGTCGTACTAAACACTGACTTTTTCGATACCAGCCAACCGTACAATAAATCCTCCGCGGTGGGGCAAATCCCGATTATCTACACCGGCCCGGTGGACCGCTACTTCGACTATGAACACGGAGAGCTCTCCTGGCGCACCCTCGACTTCGAAGAGGAAGTGCTAAATGTCGGTGACTTCCAGGGCACCTCGGTGATGAATTACGGCGATGAGGATATCCCCTACACCCGTATCCACGAGTTCCGCCACTTCCATCCCGAACGGGACTACCCCCGCGATAAGACCGTGATTATGCGGGAATACTCCCGCTTCGCCAGCCGCGACGATGAGCCCTACTACCCGGTGAACACCCCGGCTGACCGGGAGCGTCTGCTGGCCTACCGGCAGGCGATGGGGCAGGAAAAGAATGTGCTCTTCGGCGGGCGGCTGGGTACCTACCAGTACCTGGATATGCATATGGCCATCGCCTCGGCGCTGACGGCGGTAGATAACCGGATCACGCCGCATGTGAAGACCGGTAGCCCGCTGACCGAAAGTTAAACCGTGCTGCAGTGGATCGCGCTGATCCCGGCGGTGGTGCTCGCCGTCGCGATTATGTGGGTGCCGGGCGCACTGGTGGGATCTGCCCTGCGACTGCCGCGCCGCTGGGTTATGGCGGCTGCCCCCACCCTGGGCGTGCCGGTGGTGTCCCTGGCGGCCGTGGTAGCTCCGTGGATGGGGTGGCGGTGGGGTTGGCTTCCGCTGTTGGGTATGACGACGGCGCTCACCGTGCTGGCCGCGATCATCGGCTTGTGCCGCTTACGTATTCCGGCGGCGACTCGCCAAAAACGGGAAGTTGCTCGAGTCCGGGGCGGGCCCGCAGTACGTCCCGGTTCTATGGCCGCATGGCTGGCGCATCCGTTGGCACCTGTGGTGGCACTGCTGCTGGTGGCTGCCTATATCTCAGTAGCGTTGATCCTGGCGATCCGGCACCCAGACCGTCTCTCCCAGTCCTATGACGCCGCCTTCCACTACAACACGGTGGTGCTCATGGCGCAGACGGGTAACGCATCCTCACTGGAGGTGTATACGGCTAACCCGGGCAGTAGCGGCTGGGCTTTCTATCCGGCAGCTTGGCATGACGTCGTCGTCCTGCTACTGCCTCTGACCGGAGGGAAAGTAGTGGAGGCCACCAATGCGATGACCTTCGCGGTGGCCGCCGTCGTCTGGCCTGCGAATATGGCGGCACTGGCTCGCTCCACCTTCGGGCGGTCCACGTCTGCGGTCACGCTTACGGTGGCCGTGAGCGCGATTGTCCCGCACTTCCCGTATTCTCTGCTCAGCTTCGGGATTCTGTATCCCACGGTCTTAGCAATGGCGATTCTCCCGGGGGCAATCGCCCTGGCGCTGCGGTTCACCCGGCCGCAAAGTTGGTGGGAACGCCTACCACTGGTGGCTGCTATGGGGGCGGCTGTTGTGGGGATTGCGCTGGCGCAAACGGCTATTGTTTTTAGCTTTGGGCTGTTCCTTTTTGTGTTCGCGCTGGTGCCTCTGGTTCATCGAAGTGTAAAAATCTGGCGTGCCAACCGTACCGAGGGGGAGCCTCGTACCCACCACTGGTGGGGGCGGCTGCTGTGGCCCTGGCTGGTACTCGTAGCCGTCGTGGTGGGGGTTGACCGAGCCACCTGGCAGGTGGGGATGATCCGCAGTATGCGCCAGTCCTCCTCCTGGCGTCCGGATACGAGCTGGAATGGGGCATTCGGTGACGTTCTCACCCTGCACGGAGGTAATGGCGAAAATATTGGCCTGGCTGGCGTGATCCTCGGCCTGGTCACTCTCATTGGCCTCGTGGCGGCTTTGCGTAATCCCCGCCTGCGGTGGATAGGGGTGGCGCATGTGCTGGCGGCCGCACTGTACTGTGTGGCCCGTGCGATGGCAGATCCGCTGCGGTCCTTCCTGGTGGGTGTGTGGTACTCCGATGCCTATCGGCTGACCGGTCTGTTGATCTTCACGCAGGTACTGCTTATCGCCCTGGCTGTGCCGGTTATCTACCGCTGGTTGGAGCGGGTGGTGCGCCGCCGCCAGAGCACGTTTTGGCTTCGCCCCTACCGGCTTGGGGCGGCGGCGGTCGCCGTCGCCATTCTCACCGGCGTGGTCTCCACCTCGGAGGCCCAAGAGCGGGTGTGGTGGATGTTCCGGGAGGATCGTCCAACTGCCTTGCTGGAACCTGATGAACGGGCCTTCCTGCGCAAGGCGGCAGAGATTATCCCGGATGGCGAACGGGTTGCCAATAACCCCTGGGATGGCTCGGTTATGCTCCAGGCAATTGGGGGAGATACAGTACTCTTCCCGCATATGGATGGTCACTGGGGGATTGAGCGGTGGCGGATTGCGCAGGATCTTGCCTCAGTGCGGTATCAATCCCACATATGCTCCGCGCTCAAAGACCTGAACGTGAAATGGGTGATCAAGATGCGGGGTAAGTTCTGGCCGGACGACCCGCGGCCCTACCAATACCGCGGTATCGATAACGCGATTCGTAGGCATGTCGGAGAGGTAGTTCTGAAAGAAGGAGACCTGCAACTTGCTCGAATCACCGCATGTGAAGGTCAGTGAGTACAGTAGAGGCAGACTTATCTGGTAAGGAGAAAATCCCCATGACGGTTATTCAACGGCTAGTGTTTCCTGCCGAGGCTGACCCGGACGTCCTGCCCCTATACGCTGAAGGTAAACCCGGCCGCGCCACGGTTGGGCCGCGTGGAAAAGCGCAGATTCTCGAAACTCCCGGTCAGGAGAGTATTGCGCAGGTTCTCGGCCGCAACTCCTACCGGGTACCCCGCGGGCATCGCACCTCCTTTGCCACATATTTCAACGCTTTCCCGGCTGCCTATTGGGCGCGGCACACCACGGTAACCCAGGTGCGGCTGCGCGTTGAGGTGAGTGGGCACGGCATGTTGGTAGTCTCCCGTTCCAATGCGCGCGGGCACGGCTTCCGCATCCACTCCCAGGTGATCGAATCCGACCAGCCGCTCGAGGTGGTGTTTGACCTACCGCTGGATACCTTCGGTGATGGAGGCTGGTACTGGTGGGACGCCGTCGCCGCGGATACGGATCTAACCATTCACCGCGGGCAGTGGGAAACGGATGCGTCCGCCCGCTGCCCAGAGGGCAAAGCCCAGGTGGCCATCTGTACTTTCAATCGGCCCGCCGACTGTGTGGCGAACCTTGGCCAACTCGCCGAATATGATGCCCTGAGCGAGTATGTTTCCGAGATCCTGGTAGTGGATCAGGGGGACCGCAAAGTGCGCGACGAGGCCGGGTTTGCGGAGGTTGCTGAGAAGCTTGGCAACCTCCTGCGGATCGTGGACCAGCCCAATCTGGGGGGTTCGGGTGGTTTCTCACGCGGCATGTACGAGGCCATGCGTGCGGGTGCGGATTACGTGCTCTTACTCGACGACGACGTCCGCGTGGAGCCGGAAGGTATCTGCCGGGCGGTGCAATTCGCCAATATGTGCCATGCTCCGACCATCGTGGGCGGGCATATGTTCTCCATGTACCAGCGCACCGAATTGCACGCCTTCGCTGAGGGTGTTGATATCGGCTCCTTCTGGTGGCGACCTGCGGAGGGAACCGAAACGGAACACAATTTTGCGGCGCAATCCCTGCGTGCCACCCCGTGGCTCCATGAGCGCGCCGAGGCAGACTACAACGGCTGGTGGATGTGCCTGATCCCCACTCAGGTGGTGCAAGAAATCGGCCTTTCACTGCCGCTATTCATTAAATGGGACGACTCCGAATACGGGGTGCGGGCCCAGAAGGCTGGCTACCGCACCGTGAGCTTCCCGGGGGCGGCTCTGTGGCATATTCCGTGGACGGCCAAGGATGACTCCCTAGACTGGCAGGCTTACTTCCACGCGCGTAACCGGCTGATTGCGGCCCTGCTGCACACCCCGGAAGGGGGATCGGTGCCGCGCGCCAGCCTGATCGGGCAGATTAAACACCTGGTGTCGCTACAGTACTCGGTGGCTGAGCTGCGTGATCAAGCTATCCGGGATGTCCTGGCCGGCCCGGGGAATCTACATGCTGAGCTCACCACGAAGATCCCGCAGATTCGGCAGATCCGCGCGCAATTCTCCGATTCGCAGATCCGCCCGAGTACCGATGACTTCCCGCCGCCAACCGGTCCGCGTCTGGCGGGGGAGACGGTACGGCGGCGCGCCAAAGCGCATCCCCTGCGCAAGGCCATCATCGGGGTGAACGGTCTGCGTAAGCAGCTCATGCCCGGCGGCGGAAAAAATAAAGCACCGCAGACGCATATTTCCTTCCCAGCCGCCCGCTGGTGGACGCTCAGCCAATATGACAGCGCCCTAGTGTCTAACTCGGACGGTTCCGGGGTGTCCCTGTATGTACGTGACCGGGACACCTTTACCCGCCAGCTGCGCCAGACCTACGCACTGCACCGCCAGTTGCAGCGCGAATGGCCGCGCTTGGCCACCGAATATCAGGCTGCTGCAGCGGAGCTGGTGAGTCCGCAGCAATGGGCTCACACATTCGGGATCGACCATGATTCCGGGATCGACCAGACGCCCGGGACGGCGCAGGCTGACGCAACCAGCAGGAGTCTGGGTGAGTGAACAGATGACTGCCCCGGGCACCTCCCGGGGCCTGATCGACGTCTTGCGGCAGCGCTACCTGCTCAGTTTGATCGTTAAAAAAGAACTGCGGGTGCGCTACCACGGCTCCATGTTGGGCATGGCGTGGTCCTACGTTAAGCCCGCTACCCAATTCCTGGTGTATTTCTTTGCCCTGGGGCTGTTCCTGGGGCTCAATAAGGGGCTCGCCGCATACCCGATCTACCTGTTCTCCGGGCTGGTCGTGATCAACTATTTCAACGAGATCATGACGAATGCCACCCGCACCCTGGTATGGAACGCCCCGCTGATTAAGAAAATCTATCTGCCCAGAGAGATGTTCCCGGTGTCCTCGATTTGGGTGGCCGTGGTGCATTTCCTGCCCCAGCTGGTGGTTCTCGTCGTCGGGGCACTGTTTTACGGGTGGCGGCCGACGTTGCTGGGCCTGGCAGCGGCGGTTGCTGGATTCATTATCGTCACCGTCTTGGCGCTCGGTTTGGGATTATTTTTCGGTTCCATAAACGTGTTTTTCCGCGACGCCGAGAACCTGGTAGACCTGATTCTGCTGGTGGCTACCTGGGCTGCCCCGGTCTTATACCCATTGGACGCCGTACGGGCGGTATTGCACTCGTGGCTGTTCACTATCTACGAACTGAACCCCCTCACGGTAGCTGTAGAGCTTTTCCACTTCGCGTTCTGGGCCCCTGCTGCCGGTGCTCCGGATACCTCTCCGGTGACGAATCTGCTGGAATTAACCACCCTGGGTGGGTTGGTAGCCTTCGGTTTCTTAATTCTGGGGCAGTGGGTATTCCACCGTCTCGATGGTCGTTTCGCACAGGAGTTATAAGACCGTGAGTGCGCCCCGAGTTCTCATTGACGACGTCACCAAGACGTTTACCCTCCGCCACCGCCATTCACTCAAAGAATTGGCGATGGCCGCCGTCACCCGTAAAGATCGCGGTACCAATACCTTCGACGCGCTGCGCGGCGTGGACCTGCAGGTACATGACGGCGAAACCGTTGCCCTGCTCGGTTTTAACGGTTCGGGCAAATCAACACTGCTCAAACTCATCTCCGGGGTGCTACGCCCCGACCGTGGCCGAGTACTCACGCGGGGGCGCGTGGCGGGTCTCATCGAAGTGGGGGCTGGCTTCCACCCGGACCTCACCGGCCGCGAAAACGTGTACTTGAACGGTGCCATCCTGGGCATGACGCGGGCCGAAATTGAAGCGGCCTATGATTCGATCGTCCATTTCTCTGAGATCGAGCAGTTCATGGACACCGAGGTGAAGTTCTATTCCTCGGGTATGTTCCTGCGCCTGGCCTTCGCTGTGGCGGTTCACTCCGATCCGGACACCTTCTTAATTGACGAGATCCTTGCGGTGGGCGATGAGCCTTTCCAGCGTAAATGTCTGCGGCGGGTTGATGAGTTAAAGGCGGACGGCCGCTCCCTGGTGATCGTCTCCCACGACCTCGACCTCATCCCGCGCGTATGTAAACGCGGAGTCGTGCTGGAGCAGGGGCGCTTGGTCTTCGACGGGCAGATCGCGGAAGCCGTGGAGTACATGCGTCACCACGAGCGGGCGGCCCAGGGGGAGGACCGCGCGAACGATGATGAGGCAAACCCCTCAGAGTAGGGTGGCGTTCTCCTGCGCGGCAATCGCAGCTGCCTCCACCCCTTCCATCACGACGACGGCGCTGCCCCTAGCGTCCCACGCTTGCAGGCAGGTGCGTACCATATGCAGGTCACTGGACGGGGTAAAAGCGATTCGTTTAGCACTGCCGCCAGCCAGATAAGTAGCCAGCTCGCCATGGGTGACGGCCGGGTCGTCCACTGCTAGCGCGTCCGGGGTGGCTGCGGGCATCGGGCCGAGGACATCGGCACTCGCCATGAGGCCGGTGCTGGCATCTTCTACCATGGCCGGCAGGGGTGGCCCGTCCCATTGCAATGCCAACGCTGGCAGCGGTTGCGCCAGAACCTCACCAATAGCGACGTCCTGCCACGCCTCTGGGCGATAGGTGACGAGTACGTCGGCGTCGTCGTCGGAAAAACTCAGGGTGGCCCCGGTGAGGAGCGTACCTAAAGCCCATCCCAGGGCACGCCAATGGAGGGGGAGGTCGCAGCGGAGGGTGGACCCGGGGGCAAAGTCATACTCCTCGGTGAGGAAGTTCGCCGCTTTGGTGGCCCAGCGGGCCATCACGGGGCCGGAGAGCTCAACCCGCTCGGTGGGGGAGTACCATGTCACAACCGGGGTGGGCTCCAGCTTAATGCGGGTGAGTATTTCGGCGGGTTTCAGCGTGTCGATCACAGACATAGTGTATCGGTGTGTTCCAATAGGCCTCCCGATCACTTGACGTGTGTGAGTTGCACTCGTGTAATTTAGTAGAAACAGACCTATATGTAACCCCTCGTACCGATCGGAGCGTGACCGTGTGGAATATCCTTGCTGACGGCCCCATTTCCGAACGTCCCGCACACGATAATTCCGACGCCGAAGATATCCGCCTCTACGGGGTGGAGTTCGGAACTCCCCAATGGTACGAACTCGCCGTCTGCGCCCAAACCGATCCGGAAGCCTTTTTTCCGGAAAAGGGCGGTTCTACGCGGGAAGCTAAACGCGTATGCGCGGGCTGCCCGGTGATGCAAGAATGTCTCGAATATGCGCTCGCTCATGATGAACGCTTTGGGATTTGGGGTGGCAAGTCCGAGCGGGAGCGGCGTCGGATGAAACGGCAAGCTAGCTAGCTGCCAGCGGCATATTCTCTGGTCTGCTCAGTTTTATGGATCGTCCAGTCACCTCACTGCCTCCCGAATCATCTCTCCCCGCGCCGCGGTCTGGAGTTTTTGCGGACGCGGCCGGCCAGGACGTGACCGCAGTAGTCGTCACCTGCGGGGACACCCCCTATCTGGAAGACACTCTCACCGCACTGGCCGCACAGGAGCGGCCGGTCCAACGCGTGGTCGTCGTCGATATTTCCGCTCCCGGGCGTGAACTAGGTTCGGGGCGGATGCTCCCCGAGATCGTAGACCAAATCTTCGGCTCGCAGGCGCGCGTCGTGGCGGTGCCGCAGGCGCGCACGTTCGGTGATGCTGTGCGTGAAGGGCTGAGTTTGAATGCGGCCGCGACCCAGCGCGCCCAGCGGCGCCATGAAGCCCGCACCGGCGAGATCCCGCTGGTGCGTGATGGTGACGTCGCCTGGTTGTGGTTGTTGCACGACGATTCAGCCCCCCGTCCGGAGGCACTTGCAGCCCTGCTGCGGGAGGCTGAACTGGCTACCTCGATCGGGATGCTCGGCTGCAAGCAGCGCGGCTGGGCGCGGCCCGATCGTCTCTTGGAGGTCGGCATCCGGGCGAGTGCCACTACTCGGCGGTTAGTGGAAACCGATATTGACGAGATCGATCAGGGGCAACTCGACCATCGCGATGACGTGCTCGGCGTCGGGACCGCAGGCGCGCTCATTCGGCGCGATATTTGGGAGCAGCTCGGCGGCACCGATCCCGCCCTGGGGCCCTTCAATGACGGCCTGGAATTGTCCCGGCGGGTCCGCACTGCCGGGTGGCGTGTCGTCGTCGTCCCCACTGCCGTAGTACACCACGCCCAAGCCTCCTATTACGGCTTGCGCGCAGACGAACCCCACCCGCCCGAGCCGCGGCTATCGTTCGGGGCGCGCCGGCGAGCCCAGCTACATACATGGATCTCAGGGGTCCCTGGGTGGCAAGTCCCGCTGGTCTATCTGGCGATCGCGGTGCTCACACTTCTGCGCGCCGCGTGGCGGTTAGTGCGCAAAGACCTCGACCTCATGGGGGCGGAGCTGCGCGCCGGGGGTGCGATTGTGGCTCGCCCCGGGCGGTGGCTGGCTACTCGGCGGCGCACCGAGCAGGTGCGCAAAGTCTCCCGCGCCACCCTCAAGAACATTTACGTCAATCCTGCGCTCATTCGGGAAAAGAAACGCGAATTGCGGCGCTCCAACCGCGATGCGCGGTTCCATAAGGCGGCGCCCTCGGAGTTGGAGTTAGCCGAGTTGGCGCGGTTGCGGCGTCGGCGGCGGACCATGCTGGGGGCGACGGCGCTGGTTCTGTTTGGTCTGGGAATCGCCATACTCCGCCCACCCACCCACGCTGGGGTTCTCACCGGTGGGGGTATGGGCCGGGCCCTTGGCACTCTGGGGGACGTGTGGCACGCCATTACCTCCCCGTGGATTGACGCTGGCTTTGGGCATCCTGGCCCGCCCGAACCCTTCCTCTACGCCCTGCTGCCGGGCACATTGCTGACCGGCAACGTCTCCACTGTGATGACCCTGGCCCTGTGGCTGGTGATTCCTGCGGCCGGATTGGGTGCCTGGTGGGCGGCCGGGGCCGCCACGCGGTCGGTGTTCGTGCGCGCCTGGGTGGCCTTAGTGTGGGCCAGTGCGCCCGCATTCGTCCCTGCGCTCTACAGCGGCCAAATTGGGGCAGTCACGGCCCACGTGATGCTGCCCTGGTTCGCGCTCGCGGTGGCCCGTGCCCTGCAGGTGAACGCTCGCGATGTCATTGAATCCGGCATGGTGGGAGCCAAGCGGGTAGAAAAAACCGTGGCTGCCGTGCGGGCGGGCGAATATGAAAAGGGGACCGAGGGCGCGATTGCAGAGAACACTGCCAAGCTGGAAGAGCCCGCTGATGCCGATACGTCGGCGGGGCAGAGGCCCGACGACGTTGCTGAGCATGCTTCGGGGACCGACACCGACGACGCTACCGTCGCCAATGAGCCCGCTCATACAGACGAATCTGCCGCCGGGACTGACGCCGACGACGCTACCGACGCCGACGACGCTACGGAGTTGACTCCGCTGGTTGACGCTCCGGCCAGTGGCCAAAGCCCGGCGCCGCGGGAGCGCCGCACCAATATTGCTGCCGCTGCCGGGGCGGCAATCGCCCTGTTCTTCCTAACCGCCGGCTCCCCGCTGCTGCTGGCACCGCTGACGGTGCTGCTGTGGGCGCTGGCACTGATCACTCCGCGCCGCCGCCTCGCCCTCCTTCTCATTCCGGTACCGGCCCTGGTGATACATGCACCGCTTCTCATCGCCGCGGGTCAGGGGCGCTGGCGGATCCTGTTTACCTCGGCCGGGATCCCGCAGCCGGGCAGCTCTGCCGATCTCCGCCATAGCGCCCTGGGCTGGTTTACCGATCTGCCGAACGCGAACCTGGGCCCGGTCGACACCGGCCTGCTGGCTATTGTCGCCGGAGCGATTCTCATGGTCCTGGCAGTCTTCGCGCTGCTACGCCCTGGGAACGCGCTCATCCCCGCTCGGGTCGGCTGGCTGGTGATCGCCGGCAGCTTGGCGTTAGTTGCCGTGGCGCGGGGCGTCGTCGTCGGGGAAGAAACGGCATCGACGGCACCGGCGGTAAGCCTCATCTTGGCTGGCGCATTGCTGGCAATTGTGCCGGCGACCAGGAACCTTAGTACTAGCCTGCGGCAGCATAACTTCGGCTGGCGGCACCTGGTATTGATTCTTGGTGGCATGCTCGCGCTCGTAGTGCCGGCCAGTTGGATCTCGATCTTTGCCACACAGAGCTACGGCACGAACCAGTTGCGGGCGGATACGAGCGCACCTACCCCGGCACTATCGCAGCAGCTCGCCGCCAATCTGGGGCGCGAACGTACCCTCATCCTCAGCCCGCGGGCCGGTGAGGTTGAGGCCTCCTTCCTACGCACCGACGGGCCGAGTATCCTGGACTCTCCGTCTATCACGGCGCTAGAGACGTGGCGCCCCGATCCTGCGCGCGCCTCCCTCAATCTGACCGTAGCCGAACTCGTGGCCGGGTCTAATCCCCGTGCTGCTGGAGAACTCGCAGCTGCGGCCGTCGCGGTGGTCGTAGTACCGCCCTTAGAGCAACTACCCGAGGAGACTTCCCAAGCTGATTACAGCGCCCTCATTGCCGCCTTGGACTCCACCCCGGGGCTTTCCCGTATCACCGTTAACGACTCCGGCACCATCTGGCGAGTGGTAGATGCGACCGCCGGGAGTGCACCTGGTGCCGCCAGCCAGCCTGCGCAGGCCAGTGCTGAGGGCGTTGTCACCGCCACCGCCCGGGTGGAGGACGACGGCGTCGTCACCCGCGTACCCATGCAGACGGGCGGTATCGACACCACACTGGAGGCCGGGGAAGCCGGGCGGGTCCTCATCCTGGCAGAACGCGCCGATCCCGCCTGGCAGGCAACCTACGATTCAGTACCTTTAACCCGGGTGGAAAGTGACTGGCAGCAGGCCTTTGAACTGCCGGCACATGCGGGCCATGTGGAAGTTTTCTACCGGCCGCGCTGGTACCCGTGGTGGGCTGTGGGTGCCTGGGTAACCGCTGCCCTGACGGTCATCTTGGCGATTCCACTGCGCCGCAGTGAGGAGGGACGATGAATCTGCGCTCGGCACTGCGCACCACTACCGCCGCCATCACTGCCGCGCTCACCGGTGGAGCGGCCGTGGCGCTGGTGATCCTCAACCCCACCGTCCTGCCCGGTCAGGCGCGCTCCCAGGAGGCCACCCAGGTAGACTTGCCGCCCTCCGACTATGCCGCCGTCTGCTTTACCGGGCCGGTCGTTGGGAGCCAGAGTAGTGGCGATAGTGAATTCGGTCAGACCAGTGAAGCCACTCACTCAATTACGTCCCTCACCCAGCTGCCCCGCCTCGAACGCGACGCCGCTGGCCCCGCGCCCGCGCCGGGCACCTATATGCGCGGCCTTTCTGGGCAGTCCTTCCCTCTCGCACCGCTGGGAGCGGGCAGCGCTCTGACGGTCGAAAATGAGTCCGAACCGGGGTTGGTTTCCGTTCCCGTGAACGGGCCCCACCGCCCGCTAGTCGCGGCCGGCACCGTATCCATTAACCCCAAGGGCGACCAGCGCGGGCTATCCGCCTACACCTGCCAGGAGCCTGACGCTGAAGCCTGGCTGGTCGGGGCGGCCAGCACCGTGGGGACGCGCAGCGAATTAGTGATCTCCAATCCGGGCAAGACCGCCGCCACGGTTGATATTGACGTGTATACCGAGCGCGGCAAGGAAGCCGATGGCCCCGGCCAGCTTTCTATTGCCGCCGGTAGTAGTCAGCGGATTGTCCTGGGCGGCTCAGTGCCCGATGCCGAACGCCTCGCCGTCCATGTACAAGCGGAGGGCGGGCGAGTAGCCCCCGCAATTATCTATTCCGCGCTAGACGGCATCACCCCGCAAGGGTCAGGGATTGTGGCAGCCGGCAGTGGCCCGGCCACCGAGCAATTCCTCACCGGAGTAGTCCTTAACGAGACCTCAGCCGGCTCCAGCGTGCGTCTGGTCAATACCGGCGACGACGTTGGCAAGGCCACTGTCACTGTTTGGGGTAAGGACGGGGCGAGTGCACTGCCCGGTGCTGAGGACCTCACTCTCGACCCCGGTGCGGTCCAGGATTTAACCCTCGATGGTATCGAGCCGGGGGCATACAGTATCTCAGTCACCTCCAATAGCCAGGTCGTTGCCGCTGCCCAGGTGAACCGGGCGGGTGCGCAGGGGGCGCGTGCCACTACCTGGATTCCTGCCAGCAAAGCGACGACGGCGCTCGCCGTACCCATTCTCAGCGGCCACTCTCTCACTTCCGAACTGGTACTGGCCGCGCCGGCCGATAGCGAAGCGCAGGTGCTCTTTGCCCTGGCCGATGGCAGCTATGCACCCGCCCAGAATGTGACGGTGACTGGCGAACAGACCGTAACGGTGGAGGTACCCGCGCAGGCGCGCGGCGTCGTCGTCACCGCCTCCACGCCCGTATTTGGGGGTGTGGTCGTCAGTACAGATCTTGGAGACGGGCCGGCGGCTGCAGTCCTTACCGGCAGTGCTGATGCCGACCAACAGCGGTCAGTGAAGGTGTCCATCCCGCATCACTAGCGGACGAGCCGTTACACCGGGGGCTATGCCCCACCAGAGGTCAACTCCCCCACCAGAGGTCAACTCCCCCACCAGAGGTCAAAATCGGGGTAGATCTGTTCCGGGGGGACTCCTAGATAGTCAGCGCACTGCTGTGCCATCGCACAGCGCACTAGATTCGCTAGCCCTCCGTAGTGGCGGGCCCGGGTAGCCATTGGGAGGCGGTAGAAGACCATCCGGCAGGCGAGTGCGTGGCTGCGGTCTGCCGCGAAGGTACGGGCTAGCGTAATCGCGTGTGGCTCAAACCGGCCCGGGGCGGACGGTGGAATATCTTCAATAGCGAATTCAACCTCCGCTAACTGAGGGTAGCGGCGAATGAGGTCGCGCGCGTAACTGGCTACCAGATGGGCGAATTCTTCCCGCGGACTGCGCCGTCCTGGCAGGACTGGTGGCAGGAGCGGGCCGCGCACACCCCGCCCGTGCCGGTCACGGCGGCGCCCAGCGCGGCGGGAGGGGAGAGGGGGACGCAACACCCTCCCAGGGTACGTCAGAGTGCACCGGGGCGGGTACCATCGAGGGGTGAAGTCTTCGCGTCTGTGTATCCGCCCTGGTTGTGGTCGCCCGGCAGTGGCCACGCTCACGTACGTCTACCAGGATTCGAGTATGATCGTGGGCCCGCTGTCGGTGAAGGCTGAGCCGCACGCCTATGACCTGTGCGAAGAACACGCCACCTCGATCACTGCCCCGCAGGGCTGGGATGTGATTAGGCTCCAGACCGATTACCGCCCTGCTGAGCCGAGTCACGACGATCTCACCGCACTCGCAGATGCGGTGTTGGAGGCTTCACGCCGCCCCAAACCCTACGTTCCGCCCGCGAGCCGCCGCCCGGCCCGGCCGGTGACGCACCGGGAGGAACCTGCCCGCCCGCAGTTGCGGCTTATTCACGGTGCTGCGCAGGAAAACAACAACGTGGAGACGACGGGAGACGCGCATGAGTGAGAACCTACCCGCGTGGGTGCGGGAAAGTTTACGGTGCCCGATCAGCGGTGCCCCCTTAGAGATTGCCGACGACGCCGGCACGACCGTCCTGCGGACGGTCGGCGTAACCCCCATCCGGCAGTATCCTCTTGAAGGCGGAATCCCGGTGTTACTGGCGGACCGGGCTCGCGTTATCGAGTGAGCGTATCGCCGCTAAATATTCCTCATTGCGTCGCCGCACCAGCACTGCGGCGATAAACCTTTCCGGGTGAGTACCAGCCGGTGGAAAAGGACGCACATAGGCGGATAACTCATTTGCCAGGGTGGTGCCATAGTGGTGACGGGCCGCCGGTGCCATCGTGCGGGCCCGCTGGAGGAAAGTCCGGCAGCGGATCGTCAGGGGGGAAGGGATCGCCGAAATATCTGCTGTGCTCACCCACGGCACCAGCTCCGGCGGCATGATGAGCGGCTGGTAATTTTCTTCGAATTGCCGCATTCGGACGCAGTAGGTGCCCGCCAGAATATCTCCCAGGCGCTGGGCACGGATATTCGTCAGAGTGATGATGGCAGCAAGCGTTCCGAATGTGGCCCATACTTCCACGATGCCGAGCAAGTGACGTACGAAGACGTGGCGTAAACGTACTGGGCCGCCGTCGAGACGAATGACGCGTATGCCGGTGAATAGTTTGCCCAGTGAGCGCCCTCCGGTCATGAGCTCTACCAGCATAGGTACGAATAGAACCGTCGTCACGAGCATCAAGATCCCGACGGTGGCGGCTTGGGCGCGATTCAAACTATTGAGCCATTCGGACAGCAAGATCGACACAGTAACCGCAATACTGACGTAAACAACAATATCGATAAGGGTGCCTACCGCGCGCATCCAAAAAGTTGCCGGCTGTACTTCTAGTACAACGGCGTCACCGGTAACGATGGAGTCGGTGGTGTCGCGGCGAGGACGTGGCACAACATTGCTCATATATGGCACATTACATGTGTGGACACCGAAGCATATGCAGCTGCGCGCAAAGAGCAGTGGGAATTAACCGACACATTGGCGCGGCGGTCGCGTTTAAGTGGCGCCGACGCCGATGAATTGGCCCGCCTCTACCACGCCACCTCACGTGATTTATCGGTGATGCGCACGCACGCCCCGGACCCACAGTCCGTGGGTCAGCTGTCTATTCTGCTTGCTCGCGCTCGGGTACGCCTAACCGAGACCGACAATTTCTCGTTGACGGCGGTTGCCCGCTTCTTCGTGGTCGTCTTGCCGTTAGCGTTCTACCGGGTACGCTGGTGGACCCTCATCGCTGCCGGCCTATTTGTTATTATCGCGGTGGCCAGCGGCGTCGCCTTCTACCAAACTCCTGCCCTGCAGAGCCAAATGGGGACTCCCAGTATGCTCAAACACTACGCGTACCAGGATTTCACCGACTACTACACGGTTTTCCCTTCCTCTGATTTTGCCGCTCGAGTGTGGACTAATAACTCGTGGGTTGCCGCCCTGTGTGTGGCCACTGGGATTACCGGAGTTGGGCCCCTCTACATCCTGTATCAAAATGCGAAGGGGGTGGGGCAGGCCGGAGCGGTCTTAACCATGTTCGATCGCACAGACGTATTCTTCCTGTCCATCCTCCCGCACGGGCTGCTGGAACTTACCGCTATTTTCGTTGCCTGCGGGGCTGGTTTGGCGCTCTTTTGGGCTTGGGTCTCCCCAGGAACAATCACCCGGATGGAATCTCTGGGTAGAGCCGGCCGCACTCTCGCCCTGGTTGCAGTAGGGCTGGTTTTTGTCCTCGGGATTTCCGGCGTGATCGAGGGGTTTGTGACCGGTTCGGATCTCCCCTCTGCAGTAAAAATCGGGATCGGTGCGCTAGCACTGGCCGCGTATTGGGCCTACACCCTCATCCTGGGATCGCGGGCTGCGCGGGCAGGGAAGAGCGGTGATCTCAGCGAGGACGACGCCGGCTACCGCCAGTTGGAAGGACCATTGCTCCAGCGGTAACCGGCCTGAGAGTTTGCCGGCCAGGTTCAGAGTTTGCCGGCCTGCTTCAGCTGTAGATACATATCTGCCAGGCGCGGAGGCAATTCATCGGCCAGCCCACTAACCACGTGTGCACCGGCGCGCATGAGGGCGCTGCAACCAGCCTGAATATCGGCGAGATGCGCCTCAGCCGCCGCCGCAATCGCGGCTTCTTTACTCGTAGAACGCTGCTGGGTAAGGGCAGTAATTTCTGCGTCATGCGCGCCCGCTACGACGACGGTGTGGGTGCGCGCGAGGGCCTTGACCGCCCCGGTCAGATTCCCGCTGATTACCGCCGGATCCAAGGCGGTAATAAAGACGACGAGGGAGCGTTGACGCACGATGCGCCGCACCTGGCTGGCCACATATGTCCAGTCTGTCTCCTCCAGCATCGGTTCGATATGAGCCAGATTGATAGCCAGTTGGTGCATTAAGGTGCTGGAGGACTGGGAGGAGACCTGCGCCTGGGTGGTGGTATCGCAGGCCATGACGTCTACGCGGTCACCGGCGTGGCTGGCTAGTGCGGCCAGGAGGAGTGCCGCTTCAATGGAGGTGTCCAGCCGGGTTTCTACCCCGAGCCGTACCGCCGCCAACCGCCCGGTATCTAAGACGATCACTACCCGGCGATCGCGCTCTGGCCGCCAGGTGCGAACGAGAACATCACGCAGGCGGGCGGTGGCGCGCCAGTCAATGGCGCGCACGTCGTCGCCGATAACGTATTCGCGCAGCGAATCAAATTCCGTGCCCTGCCCGCGCACATTCACCGAGGAGGCCCCGTCCATCTCCCGCAGCCGGGCCAGCCGGGAAGGGAGATGCCGACGAGCGCGGAAGGGTGGGAGCACGAGCAGGCGGCCGGGGATGGTGCCGGTATGGGTGCGGGAGGCTAAACCCAATGGCCCGTAGCAGCGCAGCGCGGTGGCTTGGTTATGCCGCCAGCCCCGCCGAACAGGATGGGCGGTCGCCCGCCACCGACGGCGCTCGCCGGGCGGAATCGTCAGGGTGCCGACCTCCCGGTCCAGATTGGTGGTGGGAGCCCATACGTCGCGCACATCTACCCGCATGCGGCGCTGAGTGGGGTTGTAAACCACCAGCTCATTAACGGCGGGTTCCCCGAGCCGTACCGTGTGCGGGGTGATATTGCGGGTGAGTGTGAGCGCCTTTGGTTTAGGAGTGAGCAGCCAATCGATCAGCACACAGACCAGCCAGATAAACGCCCATACCAGAACCACGCCGGGCCGTGGCACGAGGACCAGCGGGATAAATCCGAGGAGAGCCAGGATAAAGGCTCGAATGGTCAGCTGCATTCAGCGCGGCACCGCCACCGTAGCCAGCACGGAATTGATGACCTGCTGGGAGTCGATACCTTCCAGTTCCGCTTCCGGCCGCAGGCCGACGCGATGACGCAACGTGGGTAGGGCTAGAGCTTTGACGTCGTCCGGGGTGACGAAGGTGCGGCCGGACAGCCACGCCCACGCCCGCGCCGCAGCCAGCAGGGCCGCGGCCCCACGCGGGGAGACGCCGAGCCGCAGAGACGGCGATTCGCGGGTGGCGCGCACAATATCGACGATATATCCCAGGACGGCCTCGTCTACGTCCACCTGGCTCACGGCCTCGCGGGCGACAGCCAGATCGTCGGGGCCGGCTACGGGGCGCAAACCAGCCCCGTGTAGATCGCGGGGATTGAAACGGTGGGAATGGCGTCGTAAGACTTCTAGCTCATCATTGCGTCCTGGCAGGGGAAGAACGAGTTTGAGCATGAAACGGTCTAACTGAGCTTCCGGCAGTGGGTAGGTGCCCTCATATTCCACCGGGTTTTGGGTGGCGATCACCATGAAGGGCTCCGGCAAGGCGCGGGAGACGCCGTCAGCCGTCACCTGCCGTTCTTCCATCGCTTCCAGCAGGGAGGCCTGCGTCTTGGGTGGGGTGCGGTTGATCTCGTCTGCGAGCAGCAGGTTGGTGAATACGGGCCCTGGCCGGAAGTCAAAAGCCCCGGTTTTAGCGTCGTAGAACATGGAGCCGGAGACGTCCCCGGGCATGAGGTCCGGCGTGAACTGGACCCGAGTGGTGGTGAGGTCCAGCGCGGTCGCCAGGGAGCGCACCAGCAGGGTTTTCGCCACCCCGGGCACCCCTTCCAGGAGGACGTGCCCCTGCGTGAGTAGGCCGATCACCAACCCGGTTACGGCAGCGTCCTGCCCGACGACGGCTTTGCCGATCTCAGTGCGCAGCGCAGCTAGGCGGCTGCGCGCTTGTGCGGACGTGTCATTCATCGTAAATGGACCTCGCTCTCGAGTTGGGCCAGCTGCTGAGCTAGCTCGGTTAGCTCCCGCGCAGAGGTGGCACTACGTTCCACCAGCAGGTGATTGATCTCGGCGGCAGAGCGCGGGCTACGCTGCGCGACCGTGCCCAGGAGGGCGTCAAGATTTGGTTGGGTGCTTACACCCAGATGGGTGGCCAGACGGCGGACCGTGGCCTGCTGAAGTAGGGAGGCAGCGTGCGGGAAATCGCGGTTGCGCTGGTAGAGCCGGCCCACCCCGCGCACAATCTCCCCACCTTTGACGACGACGGGGAGGCGCTCACTGGCCACCGGCCCGAAACGCGGGAACCTCCACACCACGCCGACGGTCGCTACAAAGAGCAATAGCCACATGATAGAGCGGTACCACTGCGGCGAATACGTGAGGAATGAGGGCGTGGTCTGTGCCCCCGGTGTGTACCACAGCAGGGTTTTGTGTTTACCCAGCAGTCGCATCCCCAGGGCGGCGTGCCCGTGATCGGCTAGTTCCGCGTTCGTGAACATAGCCGGTTCGGATATCGCGGCCCGCGGGTATCCGTTGATAGTCCAGCGGACCAATACCCCGGTTTTGAAGTTGGAGCCAGCTGCCACTTGGGCAGCGGGATCGTCCCCCAGGGGGAAGCACATCGTCACCGGTGCATCAGCTTCAATGTAGAAATATGACTCGGCGGACACGCGGGCACTGGCGACGGCGTCGGCGTCATCACAGTGCGGTGTGGAGATCTTCTCGGTGGTTTTGGTGAGAGACAGGCGATGATTGCCCTCGTCATTGAGGAATCCGGGCGCGTTATGAGTAACCATGACAACGTCGGCAGGAGTGTCGATGAGTACGGCATCGTAATTCGCGTTGTAAGCGTTACCGTCGGTCACCAGTACGGTGGTGTTCTCGTTGGCGAGCCGCTCAAGTTCTGCTTGCGAGGTTATCTTCGTGACCTCCACGCCTTGCTGACGCAATAACTCGGCCAGGGCTTTCCCCCCGGAGGGGCGCGGATTATTGGGATTGAGCAGACCACCTTCGGGAGTACCGAGAATACGGAGAAGACTCAAGAGTATAAATACGATCAGGAGGGCGCCTAGGGCTGTGGCCCAGGGGCGCAGATTCCGGGTGCGTACCCGCTTATTGGCGGCGATAACCGGGTCGTTGAGGAAAGCGTTCATAGCTGTTCGCCGACCTCCTGCCGGGGCCGCATCGTCGCGAATTCTTGCCGCACTAGAGAGTCGAGATGGAGTAGGGCTTCTACCTGCTGCTGGGAAACCACATGATCGCCGTAGGAAGCGGCGTCGAAGATATTGGCTTGGCGGGGAAATTGGCGGCAGCATTCGCCGTCCAGGGCGGCAACCTGGGTGGCGGCTTCCTGAGCGGTCAGGCCGGGACGGTCATGAATGAGGGCACGTTCGTCGGCATGGCGGATGGTGGAACGGTAGAGATCCAGAAATGCGGCCGTGTAATTGCCCTGGCGCAGGTAGGCTAGCGCCCGCTCCATTAGCTCAGCAGAATCGGCGTCGTCGGCAAAGAGAACAGCGCTGGTGGCGCGGGCCTCACTGGTGCGCGCTGAGACCCTAACGCGCGAGAAGAACACGAGAGCTACCACAACGACGGCGACAATAAGGATCAACACCAGCCAGGGGTTCGCGACCGGACCCGCGTGCATACCACTGAAGAGGTCGTCCAGAAAGTCACTAATCTGCCGCAGCGCACGATGGATGAATCCGGTGGAGTACTCATAGTCGCTTTTAGCTAACTCCGCTTCCGCCAGACGGCGGGCCTCCTCCGCGTCCGGCAGGACGGGCACGTCCCCTGGTATCACTGGCCCATAGCCTCCTGTTGCAAGGCTAGGTCCAAACCTTCTTTACGCATCCGCATATCCACGTATAGCAAGGTGGTGATCGCGGCGGTAAACGGAGTGAAAATGACCTGTACAAGAGCTTGGACGACGGCACCGACTATAGTCATCGTTTGCGTGATCTGAGCATCGGTTTCGAAGAAGCCAGCACTTGCGGCCAGAAGTGAGAGGATCGCAATGAGAATTCCGGCAATGACAGATCCCATGATGCCTACCAGCATGTAGGAAACTACGTTAACGCCGGTATTGCGCCAAAATAGCCGGCGAGTGAGCTGGAATGAGCGGCGGATCGCGGCAAAAATACCCGCCCGTTCCACCACGATTATGGCGGGTGTAGCAAGTGTGTAGATATTGACTGCGAATAACACCAACGCACTGGCGAGCACGACGACGGCGACCAATCCGAAGGCTAATAAGACGCTGCTGGCAGTGACATCCGAGCTGTCAAAGGTTCCGCCGAGAATCCAGCCGATGAGGAACACGACCGGTATGACCAGGGCGGCAACCACGATAACCATTGCGATCGAGAGCAGGAGGGTAAATCCAATTAGACCGAAGATACGGCCTTGAGCAACCGTCCACACCTCTTTCAGGGTGGAGCGGCGCCCCCGAACTGCGTCGATTACCGCGGTGATGAGAATACCGGTGAGCAAGATGGTGCCCACGAGGGTGAAAAAGTAGGGGATAACGGACGCGAGGATCCCGAAGATGATCTCTGAGTCACTCGGACCGCGAGAATCTGCATTACTTAATGCCTCAGTCAGGCCGGCTACCGGGAAGGCCAGACTGCTGATGATATTGATGATTAACAGAATCCCAGAGATTATTGCCGCGCTGCCTAACATGGCCGGGACGTTAAAGCGGATAGCGCGGAAACCGCCGTCGAAGAATTCCGCGAACCGTAGCGGCCGTAGCGGGATAATTCCGGGGCGCATATCGACTGCCATTCCCGGATACATGGGGGCAGCGCCGTAACCTGGGGCGCTTTGGCCATAGCCGGGAGTGGGTTGGCCATAGCCATGCGGAGTACCCCCGGGGCCTGCCGGCGGGGCCCCGTAGGCAGCGCCGGTATCTGCAACGCCTGGGGAGGCTGAGTGGGGGATATGATCTGGGTTCCCAAAGGGGGTTTGCGGGTTCTGCGACGACTGCGAAAACAGGTCGTTACGGGGAATCCACTGGTTCTCGGGGTTGTCCGTAAACTCGGGGCGATAGTTGGGGTCGCGCGGGTAGTCCTCTGGGTCCTTATTCTCCACCGGTATCCTTCCCGCCCCATGGGGTTTGGTGACCGCACGGGGGCCGCCGTCGCACATATCGTGTCTTTATCGTGCCATACCTGTGCCGCGCCGACTACGGACTGTGCCCAACTTTTGCCATTCGTGGGACACAATAGAAGTATGGCCAGCCGAATCCTTGTCGTAGATGATGACACCGCCCTCGCGGAGATGATTGGCATTGTGCTCTCCGCCGAAGGTTTTGAACCCGTATTTTGTGCCGACGGCACCCAAGCGCTTGCTGCTTTCCGCGAGTACGAGCCGGACCTCGTGCTCCTGGACCTCATGCTTCCGGGGATGAATGGCATCCAGATATGCGAGAAACTACGCGAAGAAAGCGGCGTCCCCGTCGTCATGCTGACGGCGAAATCTGACACCACGGATGTGGTGCGCGGGCTGGAAGCCGGGGCGGATGACTATATTCCCAAACCCTTCAAACCCAAAGAACTCGTCGCCCGGGTGCGAGCCCGGCTGCGCCGCAGCGATGAGGATGCGGCCGAAAAGATTTCCATCGGCAACCTGGTCATCGATGTGCCCGGCCATGTGGTCAAACGCGGCGAAGAAACGATAGCTCTGACGCCGTTGGAATTCGATCTCCTCACCGCGCTGGCTCGCCGCCCCAACCAGGTGTTCTCGCGGGAAGTGCTTTTGCGGGACGTGTGGGGCTACCGCCACCAGGCTGATACCCGCTTGGTGAATGTTCACGTGCAGCGTCTACGTGCCAAAATCGAGGCCGACCCGGAGAACCCGGAGATCATTATTACGGTGCGCGGCGTGGGCTACCGAGCCGGGCAGGGCGGCGACTAAGTTGTGAACGGGCTGCAGCGCGCCAAACGTCGCCTAACCGCGCTGGCTCGGTGGTGGCAGTCCTCCCTGGCAATCCGCGTATCCAGTGTGATCGTGGCAGCGGGTGCGCTCGCGTTACTTTTGGCGGGCGTATATGTATCCACCTCGATCCGCGATGGTCTTTTCCATGACCGGATCGAGCAGGTTTTAGCGGACGCCGTCTGGCGAGTGGAACATGCCCAAAGCGTGCTTGACGGCGCCGATATTCAGTCCACCGCCCAGGTGCAGCGTCTGGTTTACGACCTGATCTACGAGCTGCGGTCGTCGTCGTCGGGCACAGTGGGCGTGGTGCTCATGCCCGCCCAAGATCAACAGGCCTCTGCCGGCTCGTATGTCACTGATCGGGCTTTGGAAGATTTGGTGACACCGGAAATGTCCGCGAAAATTGAGTCTGCGTCGGGGCAGTTGTGGCAGTCCGTGCGGGTGTCAACATCAACCGGCTCGGCTCCCGGAGTGATTGTGGGGCAACGGATTACCTTGCCGCTGGTGGGGAATTACGACTTCTACACCGTCTATTCGCTGGCCTCGGAACAGAAAACCATTGACCTGGTCATGGGGGTGCTCGCGGCCGGCGCGGTGGGGCTGATTGCGGTGCTGGTAGCGATTACGTGGCTGGGAACCTGGCAGATCCTACGGCCGGTGCGCGCGGCGGCCGCCAGTGCGGAACGAATTGCGGCCGGGGTGCTCGATGAGCGCATGGATGTGCGCGGCCACGATGAACTTGCCACGCTCGGCCGCACCTTTAATCAGATGGCCTCCTCCCTACAAGAACAGATCGGCAAATTGGAGGAGCTCTCCCGCGTTCAGCGCCGCTTCGTATCCGATGTTTCGCACGAATTGCGCACCCCGCTCACCACCGTGCGAATGGCAGCAGAAGTCATTTACGATAACCGCACCGAATTTGACCCGGTCACCGCCCGTTCCGCGGAATTGTTGGCTGCCCAGCTGGACCGCTTCGAATCGCTGCTGAGTGACCTGTTGGAGATCTCCCGCTTCGACGCGGGGGCTGCGGTGCTGGCCCGCGATGATCAGGATATGCGGCCGGTGATTGAGCAGGTCGTCCATATGGCCGAGCCGTTAGCGGAGGAGCGCGGCGTCAAAATTCGTCTGTACGGCATGGACCGCCCGGTGACCGCAGATTTTGATCCCCGCCGTATCGAGCGTGTGATCCGCAACCTGGTGGTTAATGCGGTCGAGCATTCCGATGGCGGGAATGTGGATATCACCCTGGCTGCGAACCACACTGCGGTGGCCGTGCGGGTTTTGGATTATGGCGTGGGGATGTCCGACGACGACGCCGCCCACGTTTTTGACCGCTTTTTCCGAGCCGATCCATCACGGTCCCGCAAGATCGGAGGCACTGGTCTGGGCCTGTCGATTTCTCTGGAAGATGCCCGACTGCACGGCGGCGATATTCAGGCCTGGGGGCGGCCCGGGGTGGGAGCGTCTTTCCTGCTGTTGCTGCCGCGGCACGCGGGCCAAGAGATTACCTCTCCGCTGGAGCTGCGGCCGGGATATGCGGAGGCCAAGCCCGTGCCGGTGCATGCCGGCGAGGAGGCGGACCATGAGTAGCCATAGTTCTGCACGCCGTGCCGGGATGCGGTGGGTGCGAGTGGTCCTCAGTGCCGCATTGGTCCTCGGGGCGGCGGCGTGCACAGCACTGCCCAGTTCCGGGCCGGTCCACCAGGTGCAGGTCCATCAGGCCGAGCTGAGCGCCGTCGACGTGGTGTATTCCGGACCGGCTGCTGATGCCTCGCCTACGCAGATTGTGGAAGGCTTCCTAGCGGCGTCGTCGTCGGGATATTCCGACGATTTCGCAACCGCCCACCTCTACCTCACCCCACGTGCGGCCCGCGATTGGAAACCCCAGGCGGGTACGGTAGTAGTCGACGCGGCCCTACCCGCGAAGGTTAAGGAGCGGGAGCCGGGCACGATTGACGTCACTACCACCGTGCGGGCAGAGGTCGATACGAACGGGCGGTATTCGGTCAAACCCAGCCCGGTTGAGGATGTTCGCGAATTTGCGCTGACCCAGGACGATGCCGGGCAGTGGCGGATCGACCAACTGCCCGACGGTTTAGCGGTTGCGGATGTGACGTTCGAGAATATTTTTGACCGCGTCAATCTGCGCTTCCTCTCCCCAGATAAGCGGGTGCTGGTCCCCGAGACGCGCTGGTTTCCTCGGCAGGTGGCGGCTGCGAAAGCCACCCAAGCATTGCTGTACGGGCCGAGCTCGTGGCTGGCACCGGCAGTGGTCTCCGCGATCCCGCCTCACACCTCGGTGGAGCGGCAGGTCAGCGACAGTGATGGCACGGTCTCGGTTCAGTTACGCACCCCGCAGCCGCTGGATGCTGACAGTGCCCATCTTCTGTTGGCGCAGGTGCAGCGGACTTTAGCTGATATCCCCGGAGTGGAAGCGGTGGCGTTGCAGTTGAATGGGGTGCCCGTGGCGCCGACCGGAAGTGGCCCGGCGGCGGCCGATATTCCGCCGGATAATGGAGCGCCGCTGCTGGCGACTGCGAATGG
>JAEWHO010000004.1 GCA_023387755.1 Actinomycetes bacterium
CAGTCGCGCTCCAAGGCGGCTAGGCGGGTGGAGATGGCCGGCTGAGAGACATCCAGTTCGCGGGCAATGGCAGAGACCGAGGGGAGCGAATCCAGACATTCGAGGATCTCGAGGTCGCGGCGGCTCAGCGGGGTCATAAGCACAGCTTATAGGGATTTTAATGGCGGTAATAGGCTAGGAGCCGGCCGACAGTGACAATGGCACAGTGACTTCACCAGACCCTCGTTTCCCGCGCCGCACCCTAGCCCATAAGGTGCGGGATGCTATTGCACATGGCCCAGGCCTGTTGATCGGTATCGCACTAGCCGCTGTATGCGCCGCTGTTGCCTATACGGTTAATGCGTTTTTCCCGTTACTCTCCGGCCTGCTGGTGGCAATTATCTTAGGCGTCATACTGCGCAATGTTGGTTTGATCCCGGCCGCCGCAGAACCCGGCTTCGCTTTCGTAGGCCGCACGATCTTGCGGCTCGGTGTGGTGCTGCTCGGTCTGCGCCTATCCATCCCGCAAGTGATCTCCCTCGGCTGGGGGGTGATCGTGGTTATCGCCGTCACCGTGAGCGTCACCTATATGGTGGGCCTGGCCCTGGGGAAGGCGCTGAAAATTGCGCATCCCACGACCGTCCTCACCGCCACCGGCACCGCCATTTGTGGGGCCGCGGCGGTGGCCGCCATGAGCGCCGTGGTGGGGCCCGATGATCGGGACGTTAAAGAACGCACCAGCACCGATGAAGCCGCCGCCACCGCGGTCGCCTGCGTGACCGTCTACGGCACGATCGCACTCCTGGCGTTGCCGCCGCTGGCCGCGCTCCTTAGCCTCACCCCCATCAATGCGGGCGTGTGGATCGGGGCGGCCGTCCACGAAGTCGGCCAGGTCGTGGCCGGGGCCGGGATCGCCGCCTCCAACCTCACCGATCCCAGTGCCGCGGGCGTCCTCCAAGACACCGCCATCGTGACCAAACTCGGGCGCGTAGCCATGCTCGCCCCGCTGGTCGCCATCGTGGGAGCACTCGAAAACCGGCGTGCCATGCGGAAAGAACGCGACGCCGTCGCCCGGGCCGAAGCCGATGACGTCATCGCGGGCCGCCCGGTTGATCACTCTCGTGCAGCCGACGCCGCCCGCCCGCCGATCATGCCCGCCTTCGTCGTTGGCTTCCTGCTGATGGTACTGATCCGATCAATCTTCAACCTGCCGGTCGGATTCCTGCACGCCGCCGACGTCACCGCGACTGCCCTACTGACCGCCGCCATGGTTGCGATGGGGGCAGGAGTGCGGCTCAAACGGCTCATAACCTCCGGTGCGAAGGCGCTCATTCTTGGGGTGGTACTCGCGGTAGTGGCCGCTGCCGTATCCTTGGGCGCGCTCATGATCTTCGCGTAGCGCAGCGCCACTGGCGGCTCGCGCAGGGGGCGCTGCTGGTAGTGGCTCGCGCGCAGGGTCCGCTGCTCCTGGTAGCTTGCGCGGGGCAGTTTCGCTAGCGGCGAGAGAAAGCGCGCCGACGAGCAGCCAACTGCCACAATGGGAATATGCGTCCTTCAATTTTGGTGGTTTGTACTGGAAATATCTGCCGCTCGGCCATGGCCGACGTTATCTTGCGTGCCCGCGCCGCTGAACGGGGGATCGACGTCGATATCGACTCGGCCGGGATCTCCAACGAAGAACAGGGCAACCCCATCGACCATCGGGCAGCCAGCGTGCTGCGAGAAGCCGGCTACGACGTGCCCCAACGGCAAGCCCGCCAAGTCCGGCCCGGAGAACTCGCCGACTACACCTTGGTGCTCGCCATGACGGAGCAACACGCGCGGGCGCTGCGGCGTCGGGCCGAACTCGACGGACACGAAACCGACACGATCCACCTGTGGCGCGAATACGACCCCGAAAGCCAGGCGGGCGGCAACCTGGACGTACCCGACCCGTGGTACGGAGACCGCAGTGACTTCCTCGACACCCTCGCCGTGATTGAACGGAGCGCCGACGCCGTGCTCGACGCCGCCCAATAGACCCAGCCGGGTAGCCTGATGGGCTCCGGCAGCTGGCAGACCGATGCGCCCGCACCCCGATGCGCCCGCACCCCACAATCACAAGGAAGAACCGATGACGATCACGGTAGCTGCAGACGGGTCCTGCCTGGGCAACCCCGGCCCGGCCGGGTGGGCCTGGTATATCGACGAAAGCGCTTGGCAGGCCGGCGGCTTCCCCAGCGCCACCAATAATGTGGGAGAGCTGACGGCTGTACTCGAGTTCTTGCGGGCCACCGCACACCTCGATGAGGACGTCCATATCCTGTGCGACTCGCAGTACGTGATCAACTCGCTCACCCAATGGATGCCCGGATGGAAACGGCGCGGGTGGCGCAAAGCTGACGGTAAGCCCGTAGCTAACGCCGAACTCATGGCTGCACTCGACAGTGCCCTGGAGGGTAGAAACGTACGCTTCACGTGGGTGCGTGGGCACGCCGGACACGAACTCAATGAAGTGGCAGATCGGCGTGCGCGAGCAGCAGCCACCGCAATGCAGAAGGGCACGCCGGTAGACACCGGGCCGGGCTTAGGGCGATAACGTTGCCGTGATCAGTTCGGGTGGCTGTTTATGTGTAAGGGCGGGCACTGGCGAAAGGCGGCCCGGCCACGCTACCGAGGTTGTACTGGGGGTTCAGCAGACCACGGGAAAACAATCCAGTCATCGGTCTGCTTAAAAACATAATCCGGCACCACGATAGAACGCGGCTTATGGTAGATGACGGCGCTACGCACCTCCGCTCCGTCAAATTCGCGCAGCATATCCATGACTTTGGCGAGGGTCTTACCCGAATCCGCCACATCATCAACGACCAGTATCTTCTTACCCGGCAGATCCGAGGTGTCCATGATCGGATCGAGCAGCAGCGGCTCATCGAGCGTCTCGTTGACGTCGGTATAAAACTCCACATTCATGGTGCCCATCGCTTTAATTCCGAGCGCATACGACACCGCACCCGCAGGCAGGAGGCCGCCGCGCGCCACCGCCACCACAAGATCGGGGCGCCAGTCGTCGTCGACGATCTTTTGTGCGATCTCGCGGGCTGAACGACCAAAATCATTCCAGGTCAGGATTTCTTTGGAGATATCGTCTGAAGCGACGTCATCAAATGCTGCCATAACCCGATCTTAGACGCTCGAACGAGCCAACCCCTATTTTCTCTGCCGCCCGCGTCCAACATGGTGATAACGAATGAAAACTGCGGCAAAAACGCCTACTGTCGAAGATGTGAACGTCATCGCTGCACCCCGTGAACCAGCGCCGGAAACACGGGTGGCCCTGGTACCAGAAACCGTCCAAGCCCTCACCCGCGCCGGCCATACCATCCAGATTGAACACAACGCCGGCCTCGCCGCCGGTCACCCCGACGCCGAATACGAAAAAGCCGGAGCCGAGATCGTCAACGGCATTGACCTGAGCGCGGTCGACATCCTCGCGCATGTGACGCCACTACCGCCGGTAGCCATCGAGCGACTACGGCCCGGCGCCATCACCATTGGCCTGATGGCACCCTTCACCGACGAACGTATGGAGGCATTGCGGGCGGCACAGGTAAGCGCCCTCGCCTTCGAAAAAGTACCCCGCACCTCACGCGCCCAAGCCATGGACGTCCTCTCCTCCCAGGCGCTCGCCGCCGGGTACCGGTGCGTACTCGAAGCCGCCATCCGACTGCCGCGTTTCTTCCCCCTCGCCATGACCGCAGCCGGGACCGTACCACCGGCCAAAGTGGTGGTCCTTGGGATTGGCGTGGCCGGGCTACAAGCCATCGCCACCGCGAAACGCCTCGGCGCTAACGTAGCCGCCAACGATATTCGGTCCTCCTCGGCAGAAGAAGCCCGCTCCGTAGGGGCGACCTTCATTGACGTCGGGCTGGACACCGCTGAAGGGAGTGGCACCGGCGGATATGCGCGTGCCCTCGGAGCAGACTCTGCGGCCCGGCAACAGGCCGCGCTCGCACCCCATATTGCGGAGGCAGACGTGCTGATTACAACGGCGGGTGTGCCCGGCAAAGCCGCGCCGCGACTAGCCACCGCTGAGATGATCGCCGCCATGAAACCGGGGAGCGTGGTGGTAGATATGCTGGCAGCCTCAGGCGGAAACGTCGAAGGTAGCCAGCCCGGCCAGGACGTGAAAGTACCATCCAGCCGCGGGGACGGAGAAGTCACCATCGTGGGCTTGACGACCCCAGCCGCCGACCTCCCGGCCGATGCCTCGCGCCTGTATTCGAAGAACGTCGCCAATATGATCGGGCTGCTGGTGGGGGAGAGCGGCGTCGCCATTAATTTCGACGACGATATCCTCGCGGGTGCCGCCATCACGCACGCTGGCCGCAACCTCCTGGCCGGCGAAGCCCCGACCGAAGCCACCGACCCAGCTGCGGAAGGACGCGCCCAGTGATTACTATCCTCACCATCTTCGTCCTGGCGGCCTTCGTCGGGGTGGAAGTGGTTTCCAAAGTATCCTCCACCCTCCACACCCCCCTCATGAGCGGGGCCAACGCGATCCACGGCATCATTTTGGTCGGCGCGATCCTCGTGACCGCCCACTCGCCCCACTGGGCGCTGACCGTGCTCGGCTTCGTGGCCGTATTCCTCGCGACCGTGAACTTGGTAGGCGGATTCGTCATCACCGACCGCATGCTGGAGATGTTCAGCGCCAAGAAACCCGGGGCCGCTAAGAGCGAAGGGAGCGCGAAATGAAACTCCTCAGCTATGACGTCGCCGCCCTGCTCTACCTCGTCGCCGCGGTCTGCTTCATCCTCGCCCTCAAGGGCCTATCCAGCCCCCGATACGCCCGCCGCGGCAACTGGATTGGGGCAGCCGGTGCGGGACTCGCCGTTATTACCGCCCTGATCTCCACCGACTTCCGGGGAGCCAACTTTGCCGTCGTCATTGTGGCAATCGTGCTCGGTGCTATCGTTGCCGTGCCCTGGGCGCGCATGGTGAAAATGACGGATCTGCCCCAGCTCGTAGCCATCTTCAACGGCGTGGGCGGGGGCGCGGCCGCCGTCGTCGGAATTATGGAACTCACCGAATGGGGTGGGGCGAGTACGTGGGTGGCCACTACTGCGACCGCATTCGCGATCCTCGTGGGCTCCCTATCCTTCGCCGGGTCAGTGCTGACATTCGCGAAACTCCAAGGGCTCATGACGGCGCGGCCTATTGTGCTCCCGCAAGCAGCCATCATCATGCTTGCCACCATGGCGGTCAGTGCCGGGCTGGCGGTAGCGACGGCGCTCACCGGGAACCTCTGGCTCGGGCTGCTCCTGCTGGTGGCCGGGCTCGCATCCGGTGTGCTGACCGTGTTGCCGGTGGGCGGTGCCGACGTGCCGATTGTGATCTCCCTGCTGAATGCATTCACCGGGCTGGCCGTGGCCGCCTCCGGCTTCGCTATGCCGAACACGCTCATGCTCGTGGCCGGCACGCTCGTGGGCGCCTCCGGCACCATCCTCACCATCGCCATGGCAAACGCTATGGGACGCTCAGTGCTCGGGATTCTGTTCGGGGCGTTGAAGGGCGGCTCGACGGCGGGCTCCACCCAACAATCAGACCGGCCCGTGCGGCGCGCCCAACCCGACGACGTCGCCATCGCGCTCGCCTACGCCTCGCGCGTAGTGGTGGTGCCCGGATACGGGCTGGCTGTGGCGCAAGCCCAACACACCTGTGCGGAACTGGTGACGGCGCTACGAGAACGCGGCATCGACGCCGTCTATGGGATCCACCCGGTGGCCGGACGTATGCCCGGGCATATGAACGTGCTGCTGGCCGAAGCCAACGTGCCCTACGAACTGCTGATCGAAGCCGACGATGTGAACGCTGCGATGCCCTCGACCGACGTGGTGCTGGTGGTGGGCGCGAATGACGTGGTGAACCCGGCGGCACGAACCGACCCGAGCGCCCCGATCTACGGGATGCCGATTATCAACGCTGACCAGGCCGGCCAGGTGTTCTTCCTCAAACGCTCTATGCGGCCCGGATTCGCGGGCATTGAAAACGAGCTATTGTTCTCCGACCGGACCCAACTGCTATTTGGGGACGCGAAGGAATCGCTCGGCGCCGTCGTGGCAGCACTGAAAGAGGTATAGCCCGGGCGGCTGCGGCTGACACGGGCGTGCGGCGGGGGTGCCACCAGGTGGTGGCGCTCCCGCTGACGTGTATGTGGGCAGGTTCGGCGGGCGAGTAGGTAGGTGGGGTTCGCGCACGCATATGGTGCCGCGCTTACGTGAGGGATGGTGCCTGGCTCTACCCCCAGCGCTGCGTTCACTGACACTGTATCCACATGGTTGATGTGGGGGATGGGCGCGAGATTGACAGACTTGATTGACTACTTCCCACACCTTTAAACCAACTGACCTACACGAGCCTGTGAGGAGGATACTGTGGACGTCAACGGGTTCAGCCAGCACAATGCCGGGGCAAATGATGCACCCGAGGCCCCAAGCCGCAGGCAAGAACCCGTGGGTGAGAAAGCGTTGCTGCAGGCATTAGAGACAGTTGCCGACGCCGTGCGTTGCGGAGTGAAACTAGAAGATAAGGCCGCGCTGATGCGGGTGATGCGAGCCGTGGAACTGCACCACAATGTAGCGACCGTATTGCGCGTACAGATGGTGGCCGCCGCAGATAAGACCAAAGCCGCCCGAACCGAGGGCATCACCACGGCCGAAGCGGTCTCACAACTACGTCGCATTCCGCTATCCGATGCCACCACCGAGGTGATTGTTGCCTCGCGGCAGGGAGTCTACCCGCGCGTCCTCACAGCTCTCGCTGAAGGGAAAATATCGCAGGAAAATGCGCATACTGCCGCCCATGCGCTGTACCGGTTAGCACCGCTGTGTGGGACCGACGAGTTCGACGCCGTCGAGAAGAAACTCCTCGTTGAAGCTGAAGTACCGATCCCGGGGCAATTTAGACGTAAATGCCAACGATTGCGCGAAGAATTTGATGAGCGTGCGCGCGAAGCCGGAGGGCAGATGCGCAGACGCAGAAGACAAGCGAGCTACCGGGACCGAGGGCTATTCATAAAGCTCGTTCAGGACGGTGAATTCGGCGCTAATCTATACGCTCACCTGCCGGTAGAGTACTTGCGCGAAATGCGGCCTGTGCTGGAAAAACACGCTGAACAGCTCGCCCGATACCAACGTGAAAAGCACGGGAAAGCAGCCAACCGGAGCATCCGAATGCTTGACGTTCTCTACCAAATGGTCACGGGTGCGCCACCCCCGCGGATGGATCCTTTCTCCGGGCCGTCGGATGCTAACTCGCCCAGAGACGATGGGCCGAGCGGAGGAAAGCCGGGAAGTCCTGCCATCCCTATGCGACGTAAACAACGAGAGCTCGCTCCCCCTACGGTAGATGCGCCTGCCGGAATGGTGCCAGCGTGGCCAGCCAGCGACTTCCTCGGCAACGGCCACGATTCAACGGAAGCACGCGTTGAACGGACACGACATATTTGGGACACCACAGAAGCCGACCAAGGTAGAAACGCGCGACTCGCCTCCCAAGAACTACGCACGCTTCTGTATGTGCGGGACGGAGGCTGTATCTTCCCTACCTGCACCGCGGTAGCAGAGGCATGCGTAGCCCACCATATTCATAGGTGGGAGGATGGCGGAGCAACAAATTTACGAAATCTCGTCCTTATTTGCCCGCGCCACCATGTGCTCGTCGAATTCCCCGCTTGGGATCCGAATCACTGGTCGGTCCTTATGGATGACCGAGGCATTCCCGCTGTAATTCCGCCCCGCTCCATCGACCCCAAGCAAAAACCGCAATACCATGCACGGTTCTCGCGGCCCGTAATAGAGGTGACACGCCCGGTGCAGAACGATAAAACCACCCCCGGCAGGCCGCCCCCCGATCCTACCAGTGCCCTTATTGACGCCTAGCCCCCATACGCAATTGTGCCCGCTGCTCGAGATGAGAGTGGCGGAGCGTATAGGTGCCAAGCGAGAGCCAGAGCGCCCGAGACGCCCATCTCGGGCGCTCTGTATGTTGGTTAACGCTGGCGGCGGATGATTAGGGCGGAACCGCCAGTAAACATTAG
>JAEWHO010000080.1 GCA_023387755.1 Actinomycetes bacterium
CTATATGTCGGCGGGGGGCGGCACAGCTGCCCGCCGCTGCTGTATATAGCCGATCGCAGCAGCTAGGGCTGGACAAAAAGAACCGGGCGGAATTATTCCGCCCGGTCAACTGGGGTGAGCGACGGGACTTGAACCCGCGACATCCTGGACCACAACCAGGTGCTCTACCGGCTGAGCTACGCCCACCATGTTCATGGGATAGGCCTCTGAGAGAGGCCAGCGCCATGTACTGGACTTATCCAGCAGCCTCGAAGGGCAACGCACGTTCACTTTACCCGGCTTCGCCCCAGAAACCTAATCGGCGACTGGTGGCGTCAATCATATTAGCGGGTAAGTTTCTCGAGAGTTGCGCTGGCGGAGATGGCTGCGGCGGCGCGGCGGCATTCCTCCGTCGTCGGCCCTTGCTTACCGGGCCACAGGATCTGCCGGTAATAGCGCAGCTCGTCGATGGATTCGGCAATATCAGCGAGTGCGCGGTGCCCGCCATTCTTCTGGGGAGTGTTGAAGTAAACACGCGGATACCAACGCCGGGCCAGCTCCTTAAAGGACGACACATCGATCATCCGATAGTGCAAGTGATCGGTGACGGTGGGCATGTCCTTGTGAAGGAATGCTTTATCGGTGGCGACGGAATTACCCGCCAAGGGGGCCTTACCCGGCTCTGGTAGATGGTGGCGAAGATAGCCCATCACCTGCTCGGTGGCTTCGGCAAGTGACCCTGCATCCGCTAAATCCTCTAGCAGCCCGGAGCTCGTGTGCATCTGCCGCACAAAGGACGACATGTTATTCAAGGCAGCTTCAGAAGGCTTAATTAAAACGTCAATACCGCTATCGAGGGGTTCGAGTTCAGCGTCGGTGACGATCACGGCAACTTCGATTAGCTCATCGATGGTCAAATCGAGCCCGGTCATTTCACAATCAATCCAGACCAACAGGTCTTTGGTGGTACCCGTGGCAATCTCCTTCACTACACGCTGCAGATTTCAGCAGCTCACAGTCGGCAGTATGGCGCCCCCGGCAGGATTCGAACCTGCAACCTACGGATTAGAAGGCCGGTGCTCTATCCATTGAGCTACGGGGGCAGAGGCGCTTCTGCCATCGATATAGACATCGCTATAGTCGCCGACTGTCGCATTTCCCACCAGTACGCTACCACGCCGGCGGGCGGTTTATCTTACTCGCCAGTGGGCTAAACCCTGGTGAGGAAGTGGGCACACGCGCGGCTATCAATAGGTACTGCGCGTAATACCTGGAATAATGAAAGCAACAGGACGGGAGGACTTTAGTGATGGATTTTAGCGGTGGCGTAGATATCCCCACCGTGGCAGCGCTACCGGGCTTACTCACCGCGATCCACGAGGATTTAGCCGGTGCTCCCTATGTGCTCCAAGCCGCTTATGTTGACGACGCCGAAATTCTGCGTACCCGCGTCCTGACGCAGATTGACGCGCATTTACTCCCTCGAGCCGGAGGAAAGAATATTCCGGTCGTCGCCGTTTTGGGGGGCTCTACTGGTGCCGGGAAATCCACTCTGATTAACTCTCTGCTAGGCGGCGAGGTCTCCGCAGCCGGGGTTGTTCGCCCCACCACGCGGGAAGCCGTGTTGGCACATCATCCCGGTACTGACGTCGCTCACGTGCCGCTGGCTGAACTGACCCGTATGGTTACCCATGACCACGTCCCGCCCGGGCTCGCCCTGATCGATGCACCAGATCTCGACTCCTACGATGCATCCAATCGAAAAGCGGCTGCTGAACTGATTGAAGCGGCCGACCTGTGGCTTTTTGTGACCACCGCTGCTCGCTACGGTGATGCGATTCCGTGGAACAACCTCACCCTTGCCCACGAGCGCGGACTCCAGGTGGCGGTGGTCTTTAACCGCGTACCCGCTAATATCCGTGCCGAGGTGCGCCAGGACCTCATGCAGCGACTAGCGGGCGCCGGACTGGGGGATGTGCCGCTATTCATCGTCCCCGACGTCGGCCCTCACGAAGGTCTGCTGCCGGATCACAGTGTGGCTGAACTGCGCGACTGGCTACGTTTGGCCACCGAGGGTGAACAGGGCCGCGGGATCATCTCCCGCACTACCCGGGGGGCGTGGGGGGCGCTGCGCGATAATCTGGATGCTCTCACTCGTGCCTATGTGCGCCAGGCTCACGCCCTTGAAAATCTTGCCGATACTGCCGACTCAGCGGCCTCGGCTATCGCGGTTGACCTTACCACCGCGTTGCGCTCTGGTTCGGCCGCGGTTGGTGCGCCGACGACGCGCTGGCTGACCTCCGCATCGGCCTCTGGTGCGCTCGCGGACCTGGTCAGTCGGGATGTTGACCGGATTAAACCAGGTATTGGCGGGCGAAAAACGGCCCGACGTAACGCCGCTGCGGAAGCTCTCGGTGCTGATATTCATGCAGCTATCCGCACTGTCTTGGGCGATGCGATCCATGACGTTAACGCCCGCATTATTGAAGAGTGGCGGGAAGCGAACGTGGGCGCTGAGGTACTCATGGCCGACGTTCCCGTGATGACAATTACTGAAGCGCGCCAACGGGCCCATGATGCGCTGGTTGCATGGGGGGAGGAGCTGGACGCGCTGGTCGCGCCCCATGTGCGCCCCGATATTCTCGATGCTAGTGGTACTGCGCATCTGCTGGCTGCTGCCGTCGGTGGGGTGCGCGGAGCTGTGCCGGTGATAACCCGCCTGATCAATGCAGAGGCCATTGCCGAAGGTAAAGACCTATTAGAGACGATGTGTGCCCAGGCTGTTGCAGAGGCAGCGAGTCCTTTCCATCGGGTGCTGGGGGGTTCGGCGGCACAGAGTCGCAATGTGGTGTCCGGGCTGCGACTGCGGGTAGCGGAATTGGGGAGGTATCTCGATGCAGTTGGATCTTGACGGTAGGATCGAGCGGATTGAGCAGGCGCTCGCCAGTGAGCACAGCCCGTGGAGCGCCGCTGAGACCGCCGCCGCCCGCGCCGATATCGCCGCCATTCAGGCTCGGCGCGCCATCGCTGACGGCCACGTGGTTGCCGCCCTGGTTGGGGGGACCGGATCCGGTAAATCCTCACTGTTCAATGCGCTTACCGGTACAGATTTTGCCGACGCCGGAGCTCTGCGCCCCACAACCGAAGCTGCCACCGCGTTTTCATGGGGTAGGCCGGCCGAACGCTTACTCGCGTATTTGGGGGTGGACGCCGCCCGCATTACCTCTCGCACTGCGGACTTGGAACGGGCCCACGAAAAGCCGTTGGAACAACTGGTGCTACTGGATTTGCCCGACCATGACTCGGTTAAGGACGCCCACGGTGATCTCGTGGACCGGTTGCTGCCGCTGGTAGATGTTCTGGTATGGGTGGTGGATCCGCAAAAGTATGCCGACCACATCCTGCATTCGCGGTATTTGGCTAAGATGCGGCGGCGTGCTGACGCCATGGTGGTAGTACTTAACCACGCGGATCGAGTGCCCGCTTCTGGACGACAAGCCCTCCTGCGCGATATTCGCGAGGTACTCACCTTGGATGGCTTACCAGATGTGAAAGTCCTGACTAGCTCTGCAGCGACGGGGGAGGGGGTAGATGAGCTGCGCCGCTTCCTAGCAAAGGCCAACGCCCAACCCTCGATTGTGGAACGCACTGCCAGTGCGGAACTGGACGCTGTCGTTGCGCGCCTACACGGGCAACTGGCTGCTGAGGAGCCCGGAGTTACTGAAGACCTTGTGGAACAGACCAGTAGCGAGCTTGTCACCGCTTGCGGCGTGGACGCCGTCGTCGATGCTCTGGGCCGAGCACTACTACGGCCGCGCGACGCATCGGTTCCCCCCGCCCAATCACCGTCATATCCCACGGTGGCGGCCGTTGGATCGACCTGGATGATGCGCGCACAGGATGATCTTCCAACAGTGTGGGAAGAACGGATTGATGACGCAACCCCGGGGGTGCAGGAACTTGCCGACGCCGTTCACGCAGTGGTGCGGGCGGTACCCCGCCCTCCGCTGACGGATTCTCTCGGCAAAGCTCTGCGGATCGGGGGCAGCGTAATGTTGGTCGCGGCCGTGGTCCTCGGCGTGCTCGCTTTCGTGCTGGATCCAACCTCCACATATGTGATAGCCGCTGCTGTCAGTGCCTGCATCGGGACTGGACTGTGGGTGGCGGCCGACCTTCGGCGTAAAGCACGGGCTCGGCGTTTGCCGCAGGAATACGCGGCTGAGGTTCATCGCGCCGTGATGGGGGTGGTGCGTGAACGCCTCGTCGATCCGACCATTGAGGTACTCGCCCAGCATGAGGAGTTACGCTCCCTCCTACGGAGCTAAACCGTAGGGCTGCTGCCTGCATCCGTCCCCACTGCATCTGTGGTTGTAGCCCTATCCCCAGCTTCCTGTCTGCACTCACTGTGCGACCTTTCTGGTGCGACATGGTGTGGCTAGTCCGCACCGTGCGGACGGGAAGGATACGAAAATGAGCAACCAACTCGAAGTCACGCTCAAAGGGTTCGTCGGATCGGATCCGGTCGTGCATACCGCCCGCAACTCCTCCGCTGTGGTGGTTATTCGTTTGGGGCACAGCTCCCGCCGGCGTCGCTCAGACGGCACCTTTGAGGACGAAACCCAGTGGTTCGACGTCAAGTGTTTTGGACGTTTAGCCCAAAATGTGCGCGACAGTGTGCGCCGTGGTCATCCGCTAATCGTCCGCGGGCGGCTCGTGACCGAACGCTGGACAACCGCGGAAGGGGAGGAGCGTTCCCGTATGGCGGTGATCGCCTCGGCTATTGGGATGGAGATGTCCTATGGTGTGGTCACCTACAACCGCGTCAAACGGGAATCCCCGCAGGCTGAGGAAAGCCTGACCCATAATGCTGCCTCCATGCAGCCTCTCGCACCGGCTGAGAGCGTCTGGGAGAACGTCACTGTCGAGACCTATAACCCCGACGACGCCGTCACGCGCGCTGACGCGAAGGATGAGGCGGTAGTAGCCCTCACAGATGAAAAAGACCTCGTGCCAGCCTAGGCGCGCATGGCGCCATGGGGCGGGGGGGTGCGGGATTGTACCCGCCCGCCCCACCCGGCTAGTTACTCTGCGTCAATCGGTGGGCAGGCTGCTTCAGTCAGTTAGCGTGCCGACCCGCGCGGGCCAGGTTCGCAACTGTGCGGGGGGCCGGTAGACTGGGAGACCGCAGCGGGTCCGCTCGCAAGGTAACCGACATCGTGTGGGGAGAAACGTGGCTGAATATATTTACTCGATGGTCAAGGCGCGCAAGGCGCACGGGGATAAGGTCATCCTCGATGACGTCACCATGGCGTTCTTGCCCGGAGCGAAGATCGGTATGGTCGGTCCCAATGGGGCTGGTAAGTCAACGATCCTGAAGATTATGGCCGGGCTGGAACAGCCCTCCAATGGGGAAGCCCGTCTTACCCCCGGATACAGCGTGGGCATCTTGTTGCAGGAACCGCCGTTGAACGAGGAAAAAGACGTCCTCGGCAATGTGCAGGAAGCTGTTGGGGACATGATGGCCAAGATTGAACGTTTCAACGCTATCGGTGAAGAAATGGCCAATCCGGACGCTGACTTTGATGCTCTCATGGAAGAGATGGGCAGCCTGCAAACCGAGATCGACGCGGCCGACGCCTGGGATCTGGACGCGCAGCTGCGCCAGGCCATGGATGCGCTCAAACTGCCGCCGGCCGATGCTGATGTGTCGGTGCTCTCCGGAGGCGAACGGCGCCGCGTGGCACTGTGTAAGTTGCTCCTAGAAGCCCCGGACCTACTCCTACTCGACGAGCCGACCAACCACTTGGATGCAGAGTCAGTGCTGTGGCTGGAACAGCACCTGGCTAAATACCCCGGTGCCGTCATCGCCGTCACTCACGACCGCTACTTCCTCGACCATGTGGCCGGCTGGATTGCGGAAGTGGATCGCGGCCGTCTCTACCCCTATGAGGGTAACTACTCAACCTACCTGGAAAAGAAGCAGGAACGCTTGCAGATTCAGGGTAAGAAGGACGCTAAACTGGCCAAGCGTCTGAAAGAAGAGCTGGAGTGGGTGCGCCAGAATGCCAAGGGCCGGCAGGCCAAATCCAAGGCTCGCTTGCAACGCTATGAGGAGATGGCAGCTGAAGCTGAGCGGACCCGCAAGCTCGATTTCGAAGAAATCCAGATCCCGCCGGGCCCACGTCTGGGCAATGTGGTGCTGGAGGCGACCAACCTCAAGAAGGGATTTGGGGATCGAGTCCTTATCGACAACCTCTCCTTCTCCCTGCCCCGCAACGGCATCGTCGGGATTATCGGCCCCAACGGGGTTGGTAAAACCACGCTATTCAAGACGATCGTGGGCCTGGAACCGCTCGATGGCGGCGAGCTAAAGATTGGCGAGACCGTGAAGCTGTCCTATGTGGACCAGACCCGCGCCGGAATCGACCCGAATAAGTCATTGTGGGAGGTCGTATCCGACGGGCTTGACTACATCCAGGTCGGCCAGGTAGAGATGCCCTCCCGGGCGTACGTCTCCGCCTTCGGGTTCAAGGGCCCGGATCAGCAGAAGCCGGCTGGGGTACTCTCCGGTGGGGAACGCAACCGGCTTAATCTAGCCCTCACACTGAAACAGGGCGGCAACTTGCTACTGCTGGACGAGCCCACCAACGACCTCGACGTCGAAACGCTGGGATCGCTGGAAAATGCGCTCCTGGAATTCCCCGGCTGCGCCGTCGTCATCACTCACGACCGCTGGTTCCTCGACCGGGTGGCCACCCATATCTTGGCCTATGAGGGCACTGCGGATAACCCTGCCGCCTGGTACTGGTTCGAAGGGAACTTCGAATCATACGAGCGGAATAAGGTAGAGCGGCTTGGGCCGGAAGCGGCGCGCCCGCCCGCAATGACCTACCGTAAGCTGACCCGTAACTAGAGCTGCTGCCGGGGTGGGCAAAGCATTCCGACCCGCCCACCC
>JAEWHO010000027.1 GCA_023387755.1 Actinomycetes bacterium
CGGGATTCGCTGCTGCTGCACACCCCCGAGTCCCTGGCGAGCCGAGCCCGCCTGGATGTGCGCATTAATACCGAGGTCACTGCAATCGATCCTGCCGCCCATACGGTGACGGCTCGCGGCCCGCAGGGTGAATACACCGAGTCCTATGACAAGCTCATCCTCTCCCCCGGCGCGCGCGGTATTACTCCGCCCTTTGCCGGCGCCGATCATCCGGCCGTCTTCCCGCTGCGCACCATCCCACAGATGGACGCCCTTATCGCTCGCATGGAACAGGTACAGGCCGAGGGCAGTCGACAGCCGCGCGCCGTGGTGCTGGGGGCCGGGTTTATCGGTTTGGAAGCGGTCGAAGCGCTCGTTCATCGCGGTTTCGCGGTGACCATTGTGGAGTTCGCCCCGCACGTACTCCCGCCCGTTGACGCGGACCTCGCTACCCTTATCCACCGGGAATTGCGCCGCCACGGCGTGGATCTGCGTCTAGGCGTGGGTGCCAGCGCCATTTCCGACGCCGAGACTGGCGTAACGGTACAGCTCAGTGACGATACTTCACTGGAGGCCGACCTCGTGGTTATGAGCGTTGGGGTGCAGCCGCGTAGTGAGTTGGCGGCCGCAGCAGGCTTGGAGATTGGTGAACGTGGGGCTATCGTCGTCGACGCGAATCAAGTGACCTCGGATCCCGATATCCTCGCGTGTGGCGACGCCGTCCAGGTGACCTTCGCGGATGGGCGGGTGGCACCGGTGCTATTGGCCGGGCCCGCGAACCGGCAAGGACGGCGAGCAGCTGACGTAGCCCTTGGGCATGCGGGCACGCCTCAACAGCCCGTCCTTGGAACCGCCGTGGTGCGCGTGTTTGACCTCGTGGCCGCAGTAACCGGCTCGAACTCCCGCACCCTCACCCAGGCCGGGATTGAGCATGAGGTGGTGCGCGTACACGGCCCGAGCCACGCCGGCTACTACCCCGGCGCTAGCCAAATCCATATCAACGCCACCTTCAGCCCGGACGGGCGACTGCTCGGCGCACAGGCCGTGGGCGCCGATGGTGCCGATAAGCGGATCGACGTGCTCGCAACTGCGCTGCGGGCGGGGATGACCGCCGATGATCTGGCCGAACTGGAACTGACGTATGCTCCGCCCATTGGCGCCGCCAAGGATGTAGTGAATATGGTCGGGTTTGTGGCTCAAAATGCGCTCAGCGGTATGGCCCCGAGCTGGGATTGGGATGATCTGGGTGACGTCCTTGCCAACGACTTCCTGCTCGATGTGCGCGGCGTGAGTGAGGCGGCCGAGAACTTCCACCTCGACCAGGCCACCGTTATTCCGCTGCCTGAGCTGCGCGAACGAATCGAGGAAGTACGCGAGCTGGCGGAGGGGCGCACCATCGCCCTGTACTGCCAGTCAGGGGTGCGCTCCTACCTGGCACAGCGGATCTTGCAGGCGCATGGATGCACCGTCCGGAACTACACCGGCGGCGCACTCAGCATGAGTATGGCTGCCGAGGCGAGCCAAGGCTAGGCACGGCGGCGGCTGGCACCGTATTTAACGCAGAGGGCCTGGTGGACTTCCCGTTCCGCCCGGCCTTCCTGCTTATCGGTGGCGTAGGCACCGGCAAAGCTGAGCACGCTTACACCTGCGAGCAAGGCGCTGACTTTGATATAGGTAAGGGTTACCGGCAAGATCACCTCGTTTACGCTGAGGTAGGCCGGGGCGAGGTCGGTCCACTTCTGTTCGACGGCGTATGGGATAGCAAGAACGCAAAAGCCCAGCAGGAAAACGAAAACGACTCCCCCAAATACGAGCGCCTGCCAGGTGTGGGTCATGACTTGCAGAGCTGTGAGGTTGATCTGTTCGCGCCGCGTGACCGCAACATGTATGTTTGCCCGCTGTAGCGTGCGCCGTCGGGAGCCAGTGACCGCGAGCGCGGGAATTTCGCCGGTCCGAACAAAACCGTCAAAGGCCTCGCGTGTAAATCCCTGCTCAACAATCCCTTCTACGCGCTCGTGCAAAGTACGAGCCAGGAGCGCCACCGATAACCCAATGAGCGTGAATACGACGGCGGTGAGCCGCTGGAGGGAGACAGCGGCCGATACCTGCCAGGTTTCTGCTGAAAAGAACGCGAACAGGAAGGACAGTACCGTCAGGGGGAGGGCTTTGGCTGCCACCGGAATCATGGGACTGATCTCGCTGCGGGCATAGCGCCAACCGGCACTGAGAACGCTACCAACCCCCCACCGCACCAATAGGAGGGCAAGGAGTACTGCCACTAGACGGATGATGAACCACAGCGCCAGTCGAGTGGGGCTGGAGGATAGGATGCCGGAAAAATCGATACCTAAGCGGGCACCGAGCGGGCCGATCACGAAAATGAGCAGCGCACTCCCGCCCAACCACTGCCGGATACGTTCACTACAGCGTGCTACCAACCACGCCACGACGACGGCGCTAGCCAGCCCGATAGCGGGGACGACCAGGGTGGCCAGGGCCAGCAGGTCGTCGACCACCTGTTCGGCGTCGGCCCGATCTCCCAGTCCGCGCTGGTTAAGGCGCTCAAGGGCCGGGGAACGCAATAGTGCTGCCATAATCGCGGTGCTGGCGAGTGCGGCGATCTGGGCGGCCAAGGCGAAGACCGCCAGGGGGGCAATCCGGGCGATCAGTTGGGGCCAGGTTGAGCGGTGAGTGCTGAAAGCGGGGAGGCCGTGGTCGAGGAACCAGCGCTCGGCCGGCGGTAGGTCTGTGTACATGGCGACTCTCCTAGCACCCACAAACCCGGGCCGCGCCCTCCTGGTGGGCCCGGAAGTAGGCTGCGACCGGCTGCGCCACCGGGGCGATATCGACCGGCCGGGAGCCTTCCCGCAGGGATTGGGTGGCGGCGATTCCGGCAGCGACGGCTTCGCGGGCGGCGAGCGGGTTCGTATCGGTGGGGCCGCCGTCTGTGATAAAGCGCATGAACTCAGCAACCGTGAGGGCATCCGCGTCCCCGTGGCCGACAGCGTCGCCTTTAATGGGGAACTCGGCATCGGCGTCCGCGCGGTAGTCGGAGCGGGTATTCCAGAGTTTGACGACGCCGCCCTCGCCGTCACCGAAATTCTCAATCCGCCCCTCGGTTCCGATAACCGTGTAATTGCGCCAATAATCCGGCGTGAAATGGCATTGCTGGTAGGACGCTAAAACCCCCGATTCCATGCGCATAAGCATCATGGAAATATCCTCCACGTCGATGACGGGGTTAAGGCCGCGCTGGGCCGCTGGAGGATAGTTATCGAGGGAGAACCACTGCCCCATCAGCTCGCGGGAATTATCGCGCCGGTCGGTGACGTCACCGTAGACCATGAGGTCCCCCATGGCGGTTACCTGGCGGGTGACTGAGCCGGCCAGCCAGTGCATGACGTCAATATCGTGGGCGCCTTTCTGCAGCAGCAAGCCCGTTCCGCCTGCCCGGGTGGCATGCCAGTCTTTGAAATAATAGTCTCCGCCGTGGCCCACAAAATGGCGGGTCCAGATCGCTTTTACTTCCCCGATATCACCGCGCTGAATAATCTCGTGCATCAGCCGCACCACATGCATATGGCGCATATTGTGGCCCACATATAGCCGTGTTCCGCTTTCATATGCGGTCTGCAAAATAGCGTCCGCATCCGCCTGGGTAATTGCCAGCGGTTTTTCTAGATAGATCGGAATACCCGCACGGAGCAGTTCAATACTGACCTCAGCATGCGTGTGATCGGGGGAGGTAATAAAAGCAGCGTCCACCCCATAGTCAATCAACGCCCGCACATCGTTCACGTGGGCAACGCCCTCACCTAAACGCTCCCGCACCCGCTGCGCCCCCACCGGGGAGGGATCAGCGGCGACGACGACGCGCCCGCCGCAGTCCTCACTAGCCAAGGCGAGGCGGCACCGTGCTCCCGCCCCTACGACTCCGATGCGAATATCCGACATGACGCTCCTTTTCTCGACGCTCTTATTTTAGCGATTCACTGCGTCGCGCCTCGGCCGTGCTCAACGCCGCTTGCGCGGTAATGTTACATCCCATAACATTGCCGCCGTAGGCAAGCCTTACCTGAGGAGAACACACGTCATGGGGGATTATCATCGCGGCCTAAATCCCGAGGTCATTGTCACGGCTGCGCGAAGACTAGGGTTAGCCAATCTTTCTGTAGCTGCCGTCGCGCAGGAGCTATCCGTTAGTACCGCAGCGATCTATCGCCATATCCCATCGCGCGAAGCGCTTGAGATCGCGGTACTCAATTCCTATCTTGAGGACTTCCACGTCTCCGGTCCAGTTACCTCAACCCGCGGATTTTTGCTGGATTTTAGCCAGCGCCTGTTCACGTTGGGCGCCAATCACCCCGGCCTGGCTCAAGGCTTATATCGCCACAGCCCACAGTGCCAAGAGGTACAGCGCATCGACCACGAGGCAGCTACGCTCCTGCATGCGGCTGGACTCCCCTACGATATAGCCGGCGTTCTCGTCAGTACCGTGGCACTGGTATCGCTTAGCCTCACCCACGCCGATCAGGAGGTACGCGCCCAAGCGGGGCAAGGCGCCGATGTAGCGGTCGATATCGGTACTGGCACTCCTCTCCCTGGCGCCCGGCGCTTTGCATTGCTGATGGTCCCCCTCATTGATGGTCTGCTCAGCTACACCACGGACGTCACCGACGTCCGTGCCTTTCTGGCCCGTATCGAAGAAGGGACTTCCCGTGGGTAAAGGTTTTCAAGGTACCCTTATGCGCCATCTCGGGGCTACCGAGCATCGCACCACCGTTCGCGCAGTGGAGATGGTCGCGCCTCATATGCGCCGTATTCGGTTCCACGCCCCCACCGCTTTTGCCGACATCGTACTCACCCCTGGTACTTATGTGCGCGGCTGGTTCCCGGACGACTCCGGCAAAGAACACCAACGCGGTTACACCCTCATCGAAATCGATGAGGATGCACACGAATATTCCATTGACTTCCTCCTCCATGTGCCGTCCGGCCCCGCCGGTCAGTGGGCCGCTAATGCTGAGGTGGGCGATGAGCTCGTGGTCAGTCCCTTCGGCGTGCGTCCCTTTGAGGTTCCCGATCCCCTCCCCCGCGGTTATCTCCTCATCGCTGATGCGGCCGGAATCCCTTGCGTCCGCGAACTGGCCGACTATATTCCCGACTCCATCCCCATTGAGCTCTATGTGGGGCAGTATCACGAGGAGGACCGGGATATTCCCTTACCGGAGCGCGAGAATCTGCGCGTCCACTGGATCCCTATGCATAGCGACGACGCCTTAGCTGCCGCGCTGGAGCAGCGCGACTGGCAGGAATGGAAGGCCGTGGTCATAGCCGAATCGGCGGCGGGACGTCACTGCCGCAAATATCTGCAACAGCAGGCCGGATTCCCCCGCAGTGAGATCAGCGGCCAGGCCTACTGGAAAGCTGGCAAACAGATGGGCACAAGCCGCGATCTAGAACTGTCGGCTCCAGCAACCGCCTCCCCCAAAACTGATGCTTCCAGCGCGCAGCCAACGCGCACCTGGAAGAACCACCGCGGCCGGGAATTATTGGCACCGGTACGCCCGGCTCTCTGGATTGCCGGCATAGCGGAAATCGCCATCACCGTAGTACAGCTACTGCCATATCTCATCCTGGTAGAGATGGTGCGCACCCTCCTGGCCGATTCACCCCAGGCCAGTCAGGTAGAGCATATTCGGTACCTATGGCTGGTATTCCTCATCGTTTTCGGGCTCGGCGCCACCTTAGCGAGCGTGAGCGTCCTGGCGATGCACCTCGTCGATGCCCGCTTCACCTACGGGCTACGTCGTCGTCTTATCCGCCAACTTACCCGCCTACCCCTGCAATGGTTCACCGAACGCAGTCGCTCAACCATATCGGCAGTAGTACGCGACGATACGCTCGCCCTCCATGCGCTCATCACACATGCGGTCCCGGCGGCAGTCTCCGCAGTCGCATCCCCGCTGCTCATCCTGGCATATCTGTTCTACGTTGATTGGCGGATTGCCCTGGCCCTGCTGGTGCCCATTGTGGTGGCCCTGTGGCTCATGTACGTGATGATCTTCCGGTCCTTTGACGCGGCGGTTGCGGCACCGGCACGTGCCCGCCGCATGCAGGCGCAAGCCCGCGCCTATGTTGAAGCCCACCACGTAGTGGCCACGTTCCCACACACGGCCCGGTTTTATCGAGATGGCTTGGCAGAGTACCTCAATTTCTTACGGACGTGGCAGCTCCCCTTTGCCAATCTTAAGACGGCGCTGACGCTCGTCACCCGGCCTATTACTCTCTTGACCCTCATCGTGGCCGTGGCTACCCCCCTAGTTCTGACCGGTTCCACACCAGTTCCCGATGCGCTCACATTCGTGTTTATCGGCACTACCTTCGCTTCCGCACTCCTAGCGATCGGCTACCAACTCCAAGAAGTGCGAGCAGGCTTGGAGGCTGCCAACCGCATCGCTGCAGTGCAGTGGGAACCCCCTCTGCCTCAGTGTGAGACGTCGCGTGCCGCAGTTACATCATCCGCTGTACGCATCCGCGAGGTGGAATACGGATACCGCCCGGACTCACCCGTTCTACACGGCATCTCTTTGGATATTCCGGCAGGCACCCGCTGCGCGCTCGTTGGTCCTTCCGGCGCAGGTAAGTCCACCCTGGCATATTTGCTGGCGCGTTTTGCTGATCCAGACCACGGCACAATCCAGCTGGGCGGCGTCGATATCCGCGATCTGACAACAGCTGATCTATACCGACATATCGGTTTCGTATTCCAAGACGTGGAGCTATTAGAAGCTTCCATCCACGACAATATCTCGCTGGGAAAACCTGGGGCTTGCCACGACGACGTTATCGCCGCCGCAAAAGCCGCTCATATTCATGAACGTATCTGTGCTTTACCGCAGGGATACAGCACAGTTATTACGGACCGGACTGGCCTTTCCGGCGGAGAATTACAGCGCATAACTATTGCCCGGCTATTCCTGGCCGATCTTCCCGTCGTCATTCTCGATGAGGCCACCGCCTACGCCGATCCGGTGTGTGAACAGGCCGTCCATGCGGCCTTGGCAAAGCTAACGCAAGGACGCACGGTGGTGATGATTGCGCACCGCCTGGAAACAATTACCGACTACGACATGATCGTCGTCATCGACGGCGGACGCATTGCGCAATGTGGAACGCATAGTGAATTACTCGCCCAAGGTGGGCGTTATCAGCAGATGTGGGAGGCACGGTTATGATTCGCGCACTAATAGGGCTGGCTTATACCCGTGCCCCTAAAGACACCCGGATATATCTGGCCAGCGTGGGCCTGTCCGTCCTCAGTCAAGCGGCGCTCATCTGGTCGGTGGTGGCCCTGGTCTCTTCCTGGGCGAGAATGGATTCGAATGCCAGTATTTGGTGGCTGGCCCTCACGCTGGCTCTAGCAGCGCTCACATGGATTCTTGACTCAATCATCCAGCGAATAAGCCTCCGTATTGGTTTTACTCTGCTGGGCTCCATCCAAGATGAACTCGCAGACAGGATCCCCCGAATCCCCTCCTCCTGGCTCACCTCCGCGCGCCAGCAAAGCGCGATCCACGCGCTGTCCGGCATTGGGCCGGACCTCGTCGGGGCCTTCGGATATGTACTCACCCCAGCCATCACCGCTTTTGCTCTACCAGGGGCGCTAGCATTAACCGTCCTTATCGGCGGGATTGCTGAGGGTGCGGGGATACTCCTCGGGATCACAGCGATCATTGCCTGGCTGCTAGCCGTTTTCGCCTACCGCGCCTCGATCAGAATTGGTGGCCGCGCCGATTCCGCAGCCCATACTGCAATGTCAAATACCGGAGAACGGCTAGTTGAGTTCGCCGCCCACCAACGTACCCTGCGCGCTTTTAGAAGCGCAGACAGTGAACACAGTGAACTGATGCGCGCGATCGCGGCCGAAAAGTCCGCCATCCTGCGACTATTGCTCTGGCAGTTACCCGGCCAGCTCCTGTTCTCTCTTGCACTCCAAGTGGCGCTTGGCGGGATTAGCGCCGTCGCGATCTGGCACTGGTCACAAGGGGAACTCGCAGCTATTCCCACGATTGGATTCATCATCATCGCGGTGCGCATGTTGGAGCCGCTTATCACCCTCACCGATATAGCTAGTGGCGCGCAGGCTGCCCGCCGCTTGGTCGACGAAATCCAGGAATTGCTCCAGGCTCCCCAACTGACCTCCACCCCGGCAGGCGTACAGGCGGACGGGAGTGAACCGCTGGCCCCACCCAAAGTGGAATTGCGTAACGTCAATTTCAATTACGGGGACACTTCAGTATTAACCGATATTTCGCTCACCTTGGAACCGGGGACGACGACGGCGCTCGTGGGCCCCTCAGGCGCTGGCAAATCAACCCTGCTCTCTCTCATCGCCGGCCTCGAACAGCCAACCAGTGGGCAGGTGCTCATTGATGGCCGCACTGCGAGCCCGGGAATGGCGAGCGTCATCTTCCAGTTCCCCTATCTCTTTACCGGCTCTATCGCCGCTAATATTGGCGGGCAGCACTTGACACCACAGGCCCACGAACAGATCCAACAGCAAGCCCAATTAACCGATATTCTCGCTAACCGTAAGGAAGGCACAGCAGCAACGGTAGGAGAAGGCGGCAAGGCATTATCTGGAGGGCAGCGGCAGAGAGTAAGTATCGCGCGGGCGCTCGCCCACCCCAGCCGACTCATGCTCATAGATGAAGGCACGAGTGCCCTCGACTACGAAAATGAACGATCACTGAGCTCCGCTCTGCAATCTCAGGGATACACGCGGCTCATCATCTCGCACCGCCCCGGTGCCATCCGCGGCGCCGATCGCATTATTGAAATGGAAGGCGGGCGTATCGTGCGCGACACGACCCCCTGACATCTGTCATGTCAAACTGGTGACGCTTAGGCGATGTGCGCCAGTGGGGGCCTGCGCTGTAGTAGAACTATGAACACTACAGCGCAATACGCCGTCGAGATAAGCGACGTCGTGAAAACCTTCCGCCGCCACGGCAAGCCTTTCCACGCGGTCGATCACGCCACCTGGCAGGTCGAACGCGGGGAGGTCGTGGCTTTCCTGGGCGAAAACGGGGCCGGAAAATCCACCACCCTCGACATGGTGCTGGGGCTGACCAACCCGACGTCCGGGCAGGTAAAAGTCCTCGGGCAAGCGCCGCGTAAGGCGATGGCGGCAGGCCAGGTGGGGGCGGTCTTGCAGCAAGACTCCCTACCTGCCGGTGCCACCGTGCGCGAGGTGGTCCATATGATCGCCGCCGCCCACCGGCTCAAGGCCGCGGACAGCGGGCGCTTGGAGCGGCTCATACGCGAGTGGGACCTTGCCGATATTGCCGGGACGAAAATCTCCCGCTGTTCAGGCGGGCAACTCCAGCGTCTGCGCACCGCCCTGGCCGTCCTTAACGAGCCGGCTCTACTGATCCTCGATGAGCCGACCAGCGGGATGGATGTGGGCGCACGGCGGCAATTTTGGGACGGCATGCACATGCAGGCCGACGCCGGACGCACCATCATCTTCGCCACCCACTACCTGACTGAAGCGGAGGAATTCGCGGACCGGATCGTGGTGA
>JAEWHO010000037.1 GCA_023387755.1 Actinomycetes bacterium
CGGAACCGACCCCGACCGAGAAGCCCGAACCAACCCCGACCGAGAAGCCGGAACCAACCTCCGGCGTCACAATCACCGCGGTGCCGGTTCCTTCTAGCGGTCCTGGTACACCTGGACCCGCACAGCCGCCTGCACTTCCGGTGACTGGAGGACAGGGGATCGGTTTAGCAGGCCTCACCGTGGCGGCAATTACTGGAGGCGCTGTGTTGATGCGGCGCCGCCAGACTCACTAGAAGCAAACAACCTGGGGGCGGGATCTTACGCCCCCAGGGAAAGGACATTCCCATGCACGAGAACGTCTCTGCAAACTGTGAAATCCCCGCCGCTGAGCGGGAGGGGTACCCACTGTCCATGCGTTTACGTGACGTTTCTATGGGAGGACGTGAAGTCGAACCCGATGAATATATGGACGAACCCGGCCCCTACTATGTCGGCTTCCTTAACGGCGGACTCTCCAAAGACCAAGTGGCCAGACAGATATTCTTTCATTGGTGCATATACCAAGAGTTAGAGTCTGCTGCCCGAGCCCATGCCGAACGGGATGCCAATTTCCCCTTCCGGTTCTCAGAACTTGACCGTACCGCCGCCTTGGAACGAGATATGGAGTACTGGGCCGGTGAGAATTGGCGAAATATTCCGGTGTCTCCCGCAGTCAGTAACTATGTGCAGCGTATTCGTGAGGTGGCATTCGACTCGGTTCCAATGTTCGTCGCACACCAGTACACCCGTTACCTGGGTGACCTCTCCGGTGGCCAATACATTGGAAAACGGTTTGCCTCGAGCTATCAGCTTGAGGATCGTGGAGCCGAGTTCTACCACTTCGAAGGCATCAAGCCCCGAGAGTTCAAACAACACTATCGCCAGGTGCTTGATTCCTACCCGTTTACCCCAGAGGATAAGTGGACGATCGAGGAAGAAGTTGCCCGTGCTTACCGCCTGAATAATCTGGCTTTTATGGAGCTAGAAGAAGGACTGTCGCAGGCTTAAACACGGCTAGAAGATTGACGGAAAGCTGGCGGGGTGGCATCCACCCCGCCAGCTCGTTATTCCCCTATTAGGCTGGGCATATGAATACCGCCGTCACCATCCTGTCCTATCTCCATATCCTCACGGTCATTGGGGTGGCCGTCATCGCCGTTATGGCCCTATCCGCAGATGATCGCGGGCCGCTGCCTGCCACTACAGGGCTCGTACACGCGGCCCTGACCGCCTTGGCCTTGGGCATCATCATGGTAGGCCTACGCGAGATGCAGCCCGACTATGCGGTCAATCATGTGAAGATCGGCATTAAGCTGCTGCTCGCCCTAGGCGTGTGCTTCTTCTCCTGGCGCGCCACCCGGGTTACGGGCCGCTCCGCGCAGCGCCAAAGCCTGATCGCCACCCTGATTCTGGTAGCCATTAATACTGTGATCGCGGTGGCCTGGTGAGTACTGAACTGCTGGAGCTCGGTGTCGGGATCGTCTGCGCCCTCGGAATCGCTGGGTCACTAGTCCAACTGTGGCCCGGTATGTTGTTGGTCGCGGCCGCGGTTACCGTATGGGGGATTACGGTGGGAGGCGCCTGGGGATGGGGCCTGGCGATCATCGCTCTGGTTTGTTTTGCGCTTATAGCGATTGGCAAATATCTGTGGGCGGGCAAGCGTCTCACCAGTGCGGGCGTACCGAAATCCTCCCTCATCGTGGCCCTAGTCTGCGCCTTAGTTGGCTTTTTCGTCATCCCCGTGGCGGGGGCTTTTGTTGGCTTCGCCCTCGGCATTTGGGCAAGCGAATATAAGCGGCTGAACTCCTTTACCGGGGCCAAAGAATCCACGGTGACGGCGCTGACATCCATGGGCCTGATCATCCTGCTGGAACTAGTCGGAAGCCTCCTGCTTACTAGCGCCTGGGCTCTCATTGCCATCTTCGCCGTCTGACATTATCCCCACCCCTGCCCGCCGACTGTCGCCGGTGGGGCCTACACTAAGAAGGCCATGGATTCACTGTTTGATAACCTCGCTGCTGCCGCGACCACGCCACTGCCTGCGTCCGCCGTCGAAAATCCGGGATACGACGACGCCTACGCTGCCGACGCTTACGGTGACGATGCCTACGATGCTGCCTTCGCTACGGACCCGTGGGAGAATTCGCCGCAGCAGGCCGATCCGCGCGAACTCTTAGAGGGGCTTAACTCGCAGCAGCAGGCAGCAGTCGAACACAGCGGAACCCCGCTACTGGTTGTGGCCGGTGCCGGGTCCGGCAAGACCAAAGTGCTGACGCATCGCATTGCCTACCAACTGGCCACCGGGCGCGCCCGCCCCGACCAGATCATTGCGATCACCTTCACGAATAAGGCGGCGGCCGAAATGCGTGAACGAGTGCGCGCCCTGGTCCCCACAACGCGCGGCATGTGGGTGTCTACCTTCCACTCCGCCTGTGTGCGAATTCTGCGGCGCGAACACGGCGCGCTAGACCTGCGCTCCACCTTCTCGATCTATGACGCCCAAGATGCCCAGCGGCTCATGCAACTCACCTGCAAACGCATGAACCTGGACTCCCAGCGTTACAATCCGAAGGTTTTCTACCGCCGCGTTTCTGATTTCAAGAATGAGCTCATCACTCCTACCCGGGCGGTCGAGCTCGCCCGCACCGATATAGAAAAGAAAATCGCTGAAGCCTACGGGCTCTACCAGCAGGCCCTCCAGCAGGCGCACGCGCTCGATTTTGATGATCTCATTATGCGCACCGTCGCACTGTTCGAGCAGCACCCTGATATTGCCCGCACCTATCGTCGGCGGTTCCGTCACGTACTAGTAGATGAGTACCAGGACACGAACCATGCCCAGTACGTGTTGGTACGCCAGCTCGTAGGTTCCGACGACGACGCGGCCGGCGTCCCGCCGGCCGAGGTTACCGTCGTCGGGGATTCGGATCAGTCCATTTACGCCTTCCGGGGCGCAACGATCCGCAATATCGAAGAATTCGAAGAGGACTTTCCCAACGCCCATACCATCGTGCTGGAGCAAAACTATCGTTCCACGCAGAATATTCTCAATGCCGCCAATGCGGTGATCGCGAGCAATCCGCGTCGGCGAGCCAAGCGCCTGTGGACCGATCAGGGCGACGGCGAGTTGATCGTCGGCTACGCGGCCGATTCAGAACATGACGAGGCGCGGTTTGTGGCCGAGGAGATTGATCGTCTGCAGCGTGCCGGCGTCGTCGAACCCAGCGATATTGCCGTGTTTTACCGCACCAACGCGCAGTCGCGCGCGCTGGAAGAAATCTTTATCCGCACCGGCCTGCCCTACCGGATCGTGGGCGGAACGCGCTTTTATGAGCGGAAAGAAATCAAAGATGCGCTGGCCTATGTGCGGGCCGTTGCGAATATGGATGATTCGGTTTCGCTGCGGCGGATCTTCAATACGCCCCGGCGGGGTTTAGGGGCCCGCAGTGAAAGCGTCCTGGCCGAATATGCGGCGGCGCACCAGCTGAGTTTCGGTGGTGCTCTGCGGGCAGCGGTCGACGGCAGTGTGGTGGGGCTGAGTGCGCGCGCTCGCACGACGATTACCGAGTTTGTGGCGATGTTCGACGACGTACGCTCCCTGCAGGGCAACCCGGCTGACATGTTAGAAGCAATTTTGGATCGCAGCGGCTATGTGGCTGCCCTGCGCGCCTCGGACGATCCACAGGACGAAACCCGCGTCGATAACTTGGCGGAACTACACGCGGTGGCGACCGAATTTGCGCAGAGTAACCCGGAGGGGGACCTCGGTGACTTCCTGGAACGGGTGGCTTTGGTTGCTGATGCTGACTCAATCCCCGACCACGATGCCGGCACGATCACGCTTATGACCGTGCACACCGCTAAGGGCCTGGAATTTCCCTTGGTGTTTGTTACCGGCTTGGAAGATGGTACCTTCCCACATGCCCGTTCCGTCGATAGTGCGCATGAGCTCGCTGAGGAACGCCGGTTGGCCTATGTGGCTCTCACTCGGGCACGTCAGCGCCTGTACGTTACCCGGGCCGCAGTACGCAGCGCCTGGGGGATGCCGCAGGAGTTGCCACCCTCCCGGTTCCTATCCGAGATTCCCGACGACGTCATCGACTGGCGGCGGGAGCTAACTGGCACGGAGATTTTCCGCCGGTCAGACACGTCCAGTGCGCCCAGCTTCGGCTCCGGCTATCGCCCGCAGGTGACCTCTACCCGGCGGGTGCAGCGCCCCACCGGGGCGCGGCCGACGTCGGAAACCTCGGATATTCCGACCCTCCGGGCGGGTGATCGAGTGTTGCACGACGCTTACGGCCTCGGTACCGTGCTTGACGTCAGTGGTGAGGGCAGGCGGGCCAGTGCCCAGATTGACTTCGGTGACGGCGCGGTTAAACGACTCATGCTCCGCTACGCGCCCGTGAGTCGAGTTGGAGATTAGAAAGGCCAAAGCCGCACTTAACTGCGCGCGCCCTCAATACAAATGCTCGCGTCCGGTTTAGCCTAGGAACCGTGAACGGTCCCCGCTACGCTACCGTCAGACCCAGTGGCGGTACGCCCATGCCAGATTCGGGTTTGCCTATCGTGAGGCAGCGGCCAACAATCATACCTGGTTTGGACGGCTTACGTGCCCTGGCTATAACCGCTGTTCTGATCTACCACCTTGCGCCGCAGGTGCTGGGAGGCGGGTTTATCGGGGTCGACATCTTCTTTGTCGTCTCTGGTTTTCTTATCACTACGTTGCTCTTGCGCGAGCTGGCCAAAAATAAGCGCATAAACCTACCTCGGTTCTGGCTACGCCGCGCCCGGCGTTTGTTACCGGCTCTGTTTGTTTGCGTGATTGTTAGCGTCACTGTGGCGTTTATAGTCGGTGGAGACCTGCTGGTAGGTATTGGCCGGCAAACTTTAGGTGCGCTTACCTTCTCCAACAACTGGGTGGAGATCATCGCCGGGTCGTCCTACTTTGCGCGAACCTCGCCGCAGTTATTCCTTAACTTTTGGTCCCTGGCGGTAGAGGAACAGTTCTATCTTTTTTGGCCACTTCTCCTAGGACTCGTTTTAGCACTTGCGCGGCGGGGGAAGCAGCGGGCCTATGTTGCACTTGGAATCGCGGCTGTCTCGGCTATATGGATGGCGATCTGTGTATCCCCGGGCCACGACTCTACCCGGGCATATTACGGTACCGACACCCACCTTTTTGGCCTGATGATCGGCATTGCTCTGGCATTCGCGTGGAGCTACCGAGGGCCAGTGGACACGCCATACTTCACTCGCTGGCGGACCTTGTTGACGCTCGTCTCGCTGGGCGTGTTGATAGCGCTAATGATCCTATTAGCGGAAGATTCAATCTGGACATTCCGCGGCGGGTTGCAATTAGCGAGCCTAACAACCGCCGTGCTCATTGCTACGGTTATTAACGGCGGCAACCCACTTCTTCCTATACTCCAGGCTCGACCGGTGGTATGGATTGGGGAGCGTAGCTACGGCATCTATCTGTGGCACTGGCCGGTTATCCTCATCGTTGACGCACTGTGGCCCGCGACCACCGTGGGTACGATTTCCTGGTGGATCTCGCGTATCGTTGCGCTCACACTGACGTTACTGATTGCGGCTGCCTCCTACCGGTGGCTGGAGACGCCTATCCGTCAGTACGGCTTTCGCCAGTACTACGCCGGTGCACTGGCAGCGCTCAAAGGCCGCTATCCGGTGGCTATTGTGGCAACGTGCCTAGCCGCTATGTGCGTCGTCGTAACGTCTATCGCCATTGCTACTGCACCGACGAAATCAGCAACCCAGCTGGCAATCGAACAAGGTGAGAAAGAGCTAGCTGAGGAAACATTACCGCCGGAGGAACAGCCGAGTCCGACCGCCTCAGATAGTCCTAGCGTTGAGCCATCCACGGGGGATACAAGCACAGATCCGGCCACGATTTCCCCGAAGTTGAATACTGCGATGCCTACCGGTGAAGAGATCACGGCATTCGGTGACTCGATGATGGCCGCCTGTGTGCCCGCAATTAAAGATCGCTTCCCAGGCATCGCTATGGATGCTCGCTCTAACCGGCAGTGGCCCGAAGGTTTGGAGCATATCCAAACCGCGCTCCAGGGCGGAAAAGTACGCCGCGCAGTAGTTATTGCACTCGGCACCAACGCAGGCCTGCCTGAGCCCAAACTGCTGGAGGATGCATTAGCTGCATTGGGGCCGGATCGTCTCGTCGTCGTCGTGAATATCCATGGAAAATCGAGCTGGATTGACTCGGTCAACGGCGATTACGAACGCATTGTTTCGCAATACCCCAATGCCATTGTGGCCGACTGGCGTGGCGCTATTACGGCGCAGCCTAAACTGCTGCAAGCCGATGGCGTTCACCCCGATATCAAAGGTGCGCGACTGTTCGCGGACACCATCAAGGAAGCTTTTGCTGCGCTCAGTGAGCGTGCCGCGACGGCGCAGCAGCAGTAGCCGATCACTACCAATATTTCTGGACCAAAGGTTCGTGCAGAAATGGCCAAGACGCTAGGATAATGCTAGATGTCTTGACGTCGAGACATCCTCGTCCCATCACGGAAGGATTGTAGAAGCGTGGATCTCTTCGAGTACCAGGCTCGAGACCTCTTCGAAAAGCACGGGGTGCCAGTCCTCAAGGGCATTGTCGCCACAACTGCGCAAGAGGCTCGTGAGGCTGCAGAGAAACTCGGCGGCGGTACCGTCGTCGTGAAAGCTCAGGTGAAGACCGGTGGCCGTGGTAAGGCTGGCGGTGTGAAGCTGGCACACAGCCCGCAGGAAGCTGAGGAAGCCGCTGCGGCTATCCTCGGAATGGATATTAAGGGCCACACCGTCCACCGCGTGATGGTGGCTGAAGGGGCCGCGATCGCGGAGGAGTACTACTTCTCAGTGCTTCTGGACCGCGCCGAACGCCGCTACCTGGCAATGTGCTCAGTTGAAGGCGGTATGGAAATCGAGCAGCTTGCCGCAGAACGGCCCGAGGCGCTGGCCAAGGTGCCAGTCGACCCGACCGTAGGAATTGATGAAGCCAAGGCCCGCGAAATCGTGGAGCAGGCGGGGTTCGCTCCCGAGCTGGCTGACAAGGTTGCTGCCGTCATCCGGCAGCTATGGACGGTCTACCAGGAAGAGGACGCCACCCTGGTGGAAGTCAACCCCCTGGTGAAGACCGACGACGGCCAGATTATCGCCCTCGACGGTAAAGTTTCTCTAGATGATAACGCCCGCTTCCGTCACACCGAACACGAGGCGCTGGTTGATAAAGCAGCCGAAGATCCGCTGGAGGCTAAGGCGAAGGAAGCCGGCCTGAACTACGTCAAGCTCGACGGACAAGTTGGAATTATCGGTAACGGTGCGGGTCTAGTGATGTCGACACTCGACGTCGTCGCGTACGCCGGCGAACAGTACGGCGTAAAGCCGGCCAACTTCCTCGATATCGGTGGCGGCGCTTCCGCTGAGGTTATGGCCGCTGGGCTCGACGTCATTCTCGGCGATGAGCAGGTGCGCTCGGTATTCGTGAACGTCTTCGGCGGGATCACCGCCTGCGACGCGGTGGCTAACGGTATCGTCAAGGCCCTGGAAATCCTCGGCGACAGTGCCACCAAGCCGCTGGTGGTACGCCTGGACGGCAATAACGTGGAAGAAGGCCGCCGGATCCTGGAGCAGGCCAATCATCCGCTGGTAACCATGGTTGAGACGATGGACGGCGCAGCTGCTAAGGCCGCTGAGCTGGCTGCGAAGTAGGGAGAGAAGCATGTCTGTTTACCTCGATGAAAACTCCAAGGTTATCGTCCAGGGGATGACCGGGTCGGAAGGCCAGAAGCACACCCGGCGTATGCTCGGTGCCGGCACCGCCATCGTTGGTGGCGTGAACCCGCGTAAGGCGGGCACCACAGTGACTTTCGACGTCCAGCCGGCCGGCCCCAAGGCCGACCAGGTGACCGCCGGTGAGGTAGAAATCCCGGTTTACGGCTCTGTTAAGGAAGCCAAGGACGCTACCGGTGCGAACGTCTCGGTGATCTTCGTACCGCCAGCCTTCACCAAGGCTGCCGTAATCGAAGCTGTCGACGCCGCTATGGACCTGGTCGTCATCATCACCGAAGGCGTGCCGGTCGCGGATACCTCTGAGTTCTTCACCTACGCCCAGTCCAAGGGCGTGCGCCTTATTGGCCCGAACTGCCCCGGTATCATCTCGCCTGGTAAGTCCAATGTGGGCATCACCCCGCCAGATATTACGGGCCCCGGCAAGATCGGGCTGGTTTCCAAGTCTGGCACCCTGACCTACCAGATGATGTACGAACTGCGTGACATCGGCTTCACCACCTGCATCGGCATCGGCGGGGACCCGGTTATCGGCACCATCCACATCGATGCCATCAAGGCATTCGAGGAGGATCCGGACACCGAACTTATCGTCATGATCGGTGAAATCGGGGGCGACGCCGAAGAACGCGCTGCCGCCTACATCAAGGACAACGTCACCAAGCCGGTGGTCGGCTACGTGGCCGGATTCACCGCGCCCGAGGGTAAGACCATGGGGCATGCCGGTGCGATCGTCTCCGGCTCCTCCGGCACCGCCCAGGCCAAGAAGGAAGCTCTGGAAGCGGTCGGCGTGAAGGTTGGTAAGACCCCGACGGAGACGGCCCAGTTGGCTCGCGACATTCTCTCGAGCCAGGGTTAACAGTTGCCCTGGTTTCTCGCGCGGCGGACTTCTTGATGAAGAGGGCTCCTGAGCGCGGATGAAGATCAGTGGGCCGGAGTTGCTCTCATGTGCAGAGCAACTCCGGCCCTTTGCTAGCACTGGGCTAAGGTTGCGCGTCATAGTTCATTAACTCGTAGAAGCGGGGCTAGACCACACGGAGGCGGTACGAGACGACGCCTGCAAATACATCACGCTATGCTTGCAGAAAGTATAAAGGGGAGGCTAACCTAATGATATCGCTTTAACTTAAGGAGTGGTCTGTGTCCTCATCTCATGCCCTCGGGGCGTACACACAACGATGGATCGCAGCTGCCGGGGTTTGCGCACTGGGCATTGTAGGAATCATGCCAGCGAATCCAGCGGCTGCGGATTCTTTTGCACCTGCCGTTAGCGCTTCTACCGCCCCAGCCGCAGCTCCAGACGCTATCGCGCCGCAAGTCCTAGGCAAACATCCCACTGATATTGTCGGTAAACAATCGCGAATCTCCGTTAATTTCGGTGCAGGCCATACCGGCGAGGTCGCGATTAAAGACGGCGACCGGGTGCTAGGAAAAGGTCCAGTGATCGACGGCGTCGGCGAAATCGACGTCACCTGGAAAAACGGTGGTGCCCGCGAAATCGTGGCAAGTTTGCTGTCTATTCAGGATCGAAAACGGATTGATAGCGCTCCGCGTGTGTACCAAATCGTCGACCTTGATCGGGAGATCTACGATATCGAGGTCGGTTCGGAAACTGTTGGCGTCGTATCGCCTCAGTTACGCTGGTCATTCGGCAATTACCTGAACGCCGACGGGCAGGGGTTCGAAAAGCAGGTAGTGGAAGGGAATGTTAATCTCCTCGGTTCTGCTACGAATGCCCAGGAGAAAACCAATCAGGAGTTCGAATTTCACGGCGGTGTTGGTAAACAAGACGTAGAGGGAAATACTGTTATTGAGTATCGGGGCAGTGTGAAGCTCTCCTACGGTAAGAGTCGAGACTATATCTTTACCGATCCCATCGTGACCTTAGATAATGAGGGCTACGGTTACCTCACAGCGGTCTTCACGGATAGCGCCGCTGATCCCGCGTACCAGGGCAAGCGCCGCACAATCGCCCAGTTCGACGACGACGGCATGGCGCTGAAGGAAAATCAGGAGGGTACGGTACTTAGCGGAACGCCCTTATGGGATACAGCAACGTGGGAGGGGACTTGGGAAATCGGCCATCGGGGTTCGTACCCAAGCGATATGCTCGCATCGGTAGCTCGCGAAGGCCGGGAAATCTGGTATTCCAACGGTGACTCCAGTGACGCCACTAAACCGCCTACAGCGCTGACAGTGAAGTATCAGCAAAACGACAACATTAAGGTAGACCTTTGGGATGAGGAGGCTAATCATCCTGGGGATATCAAAGGTGATGCTGCTGAAATAACCACTCATGTGCAGGCTGCTGCCCGTGAAGGGGAGGTCGAGTTATTCTCGGACGGTGAGCTCATTGGCCGCGGTAGGTCAGATGTGAATGGTATCGCGTCGATCAAACCAGAATGGAAGCATGGTGGATCGCAGAATGTGTCAGCTCGGTTTACTGCTGACCAGGGTGGAGGCCAGCTGACGAGTCCCGAGGTGCTATACCGAGTAGTTGATCCGGTGCGAGTAGTCGACGACGTAGAAGTCAGCGGTAACACGAAAGTCGTAGACCGGGGGAAGCTCTCCTGGAGCTTTGGGAACTATTACTCTCCTTTCTTCAACTATGGATTCGTTAAACATGCCGTCAGCGGTGATGTGAATGTTCCCGAGGTCGATGAAGAAGACGGGTCTGCAATGACTACTGCACCTATCGTGTTCCACTCCGGTGTCGGTAGCAGCGATACGAATGGCAATGTGCATGTGAAATTTGCTGGTACTGGTGCAGTAACGTCTGGAAGTGAATTGCGATGGGAATTCACTGATCCTGAGGTGTACGTCGGCAGTGACGGACACGGTTATGTAACCGCGATATTCACTGACAATCACGCAGATGAAGACCATCGCGGTAAACGAGTGACCGTTGCGGAATTCACGAGCGCAACCATCACCGAGGAAAACGGCGTAACGACCGTCAAAGCCACGCCGATGTACAGCGGGCACACTGCGGCGGGAACATGGGCAGCTGACTACCGGGACGCTTATCCCAACAGCATGCTTATTCACATGTCGAATCTTGGACGGGCCTTCTATCACCAGACCGGGGCTAGCTCTGATGGGAGTAAACAACCGCTTCCGTTGACATTTAGCTATTCGACGGCGCCAGAGCCTACGCCGACGCAGCCCGCGCCCACCGACCCGGTCCCGACGCAGCCCGCGCCCACCGATCCGGTCCCGACGCAGCCCGCGCCCACCGACCCGGGGCCCACCGGACCCGTGCCGAGCCAGCCGGTGCCGACCGCTACGGTCACAAACCGTCCACCGGCTAGCCCTAAGCCTCTACTACCTGTCACAGGAGCAGGAGGAGTCGGGCTACTAGCTGGCCTCGCTGTGGGGGCAGGAGCGCTCGGGTTAGTGATCCGTCGACGCGCACATCAATAACGCGCGCTAACCGACATGCGGTGGGGCAGTGCCAGCAAAGCTGGCACTGCCCCTAAACTTGCCAGTGATGACTATTTTGACCAGCGGTTCATTCTCCTTACCTCACGGGTGGGTTCGTGCCCTGCGTAGCGGGGTAGAAGCCGTGCTTCTCACATGGCTGCTTACCGTATCAGCGGTGCTGGCTACTTACGCGGCAACAGCTGACGCTCCGCAGCTCGGGCAGGCATCGTGGAAGCAGGCCATGGCGATCGCCGGCATCGCTTTTGGCAGTGGGTTTGGAAACCCGGTGATTACCTATCTGGGGACGATTACCCTCATCCCACTCACCCTGCCGATGTTAGTTGCGCTCCTGGCCGGCGCTGCTAGCTGGCGCAGCGGGGCGCTGGGATGGGTACAGTCTGCGTACACCGGCTTAGGTGCTGGTTTGACCATGCTCGTTATCCTGCTGGCTACCGGTCACGGCGTCGCCGCTTTTAAGCCGGCAGGCATCGCGCTGTGCTTGGGAATTGCGGGTCACATCATCGCCCTCGGCCGGATTGGCCGATCACTGGAATCGCATCTATGGGCTGGGCCTCTCAGCTCAGTGCGAGCCGCGCTTGGCGCACTACCGGTGTGGGTACGGCAGGGATTTGGCGCTGCTTATCGCTGCCTGCCCTGGATTGCACTGATTTCACTCCTTACTCTGGTTGTGGCCATCGCCAGTGGTTGGCAACGGCTCACCGCCCTGACCGGCGCACTCGTGCAGGGACCGGCCGACACAGCCGCCCTATGGGGAGCGCACACCGCCTATCTGCCCAATGCGATGGTCTGGGCCCTCGGCTGGATTGTGGGGGCAGGCTTCCATATCGGGGACGCCTACTTCCATCCGGGCCATGCGAGTTCAGGCGTCCTGCCTGCCATTCCGCTCACTGGGGCGGCGCCAACCACCCCGTGGTCCCTGTGGGTACTGCTCGTTCCGATTGTGTTGGCCGCGATTGTGGGAGCGTGGCATGGATGGCGCGAACCAGCGGCCAGCCTTGGCCATGCGATCGGGCAGAACCTAGTGGCCGGTGTCGTGCTCACCGGTCTATTAGGTACGGCCGCATGGATTAGTGCGGGAGGAATTGCGGGGAGCCTCTTAGCACATAACGGCGTGAACACCGTCAATATGCTGATCTGGGCTGGGCCCGTGCTGGCGGGGCCCTATTGCCTTGGTGGTATCCTCGTCCACCCGGATATGCGCGTATTACTCGGCTCCGGAAGTGCGCGCGCAGGAGCATCCATGCGGGCACTGAGGCAGCGCGCCCAAGGGACGAGCTCAGGCCTTGCCAGTTGGGAAGACACCGCTGAAGTCGATACACATACCCAGAACAGCGTGGCTTATGAGGAAAATGGGCGAGACAGTCGCGACCCCCTACATTAACGATGGAGGAGATTTTGCAATAGTGATGCCGGGGAGAGATCCCGATCGCAGGAGACTAACCCCTCATCCGTCAGCGCCGTACCGAGGCACTGCATATATTCCGAAAACTCAGGCCAAAGCAAAACCAGCATAAGTAACAGGCTGAATGAGACGAGAGTGGCTGTGACGATAACAAACCCCAAATAGATCTTTAGGAAAGGTGCGCGTTCCCCGGCCAGGCGTCGGTAGGCCCACAGCCCCATCGGGATGGTTGCGAATCCGGCAATAATCGCGCCCGCCGCCATCCACCGGGTGATGAGCATTGGCATGAGAATAATCTGCAACAGCCACAAAAGGCCGGTAGCCACCGTGGGTTCAATTCGGTGCCACCGCTCGCGAAGTGACTCATCGGGACGCTGCGGCGGCGTCGTCTTGGGTGAGGAGGGACGGCGCTCCTGTGAGGAGTCCTTATGCGGGGGTTGGCCAGGGTTCACGCATCTCTCCTGATTCGACTCGCGGCAGCCGCACGGCACACCTGCCAACCAGCATAAGCGGCTCAAAGACCGATAGCCAAAGCGGGTATTCACGTTATGCTGAGCGCGTGCGCACACAGTATCCACCGTTAAACGCGACTGGCCCCGCCCGCCTCATCGTCCTCATTTCCGGGGGTGGCTCCAATATGGCAGCGCTCCACCAGGCCTGCCTCGATCCCGCTTACGGAGCCCAGATCGTCGCCGTCGGATCTGACCGCCCCGATATTGCGGGCCTGGCCTACGCAGGTGAACACGGATTGGAGACCTTCACCTGCGCTTTGCCTGACTACCCGGATCGCGAGAGCTGGGATCGCGGCCTGTGCGGACAGGTCGCCTCCTACCAGCCCGATCTGGTGATCTGTGCGGGCTTTCTCAAGTTGCTTGGGCCGACTTTCCTGGATCAGTTCGGGGGTCGTACCCTCAACACGCACAACTCCCTGCTCCCGGCCTTCCCCGGCGTGCGCGGCCCGCAGGACGCGGTGGAATACGGAGTGAAGGTGGCCGGTGCCACCCTGTTTATCGTCGATGCAGGCGTGGATACGGGCGTCATTGTGGCTCAGTGCGTCGTGCCGGTGGATTTCGACGACGACGCCGACTCTCTCTTGGAGCGAATCAAAGTGGCGGAGCGAGCTCAACTGGTGGACATAGTCGGGCAGATGTGCCGGCAGGGCTGGGAGATTGACGGGCGGCGAGCCCGGATTCGCCCGGCCTGAGTGCCATGATGAGCTGCAGATCACGGTAGACTAACGGCGTCGAGCCCAGGCCGAAAATTGCGTGAAAGGACGTCCATGGCCCGCCGCCCCGTACAACGTGCCCTCATTTCCGTCTATGACAAGTCCGGTGTGGTGGAGCTAGCCACCAGTCTGGCCGCTGCCGGCGTCACCATCATTTCTACCGGATCCACCGCGCAGACCATCGCAGATGCCGGGGTGGCGGTCACCCCGGTGGAAGACATCACCGGATTCCCCGAATGTCTCGATGGGCGCGTTAAAACCCTCCACCCACACATTCACGCCGGCATTCTGGCCGATCGAAACAAAACTGAGCATTGCACTCAATTAGCTGATCTGGCAGTGGAGGGGATCGACCTCGTCGTCGTGAATCTCTATCCGTTCCAGGACACCGTTGCGGGCGGCGCCAGCTTCGCCGAGTGTATCGAGAAGATCGATATTGGCGGCCCCACCATGGTGCGGGCCGCTGCGAAGAACCACGCCAACGTGGCGGTGGTGGTAAACCCGGCGGACTATTCCGCCGTGGCGGCGGCTGTCCAGGCGGGCGGATTCACCGACGCGGAGCGGCTGAGCCTGGCCACCCGAGCCTTCCAGCATACGGCTGAATACGACGTCGCCGTGGCCACGTGGCTTGCTGAGCAGATCGCTCCCGGGGCCGGCGCGGCATCTGAATCATCCGAAATGCCCGCCTGGGTGGGGCAAACCTTCCGCCGTAAAGATGTGCTGCGGTACGGCGAAAACCCGCATCAGGCGGCGGCGATCTACACCGCCGGCAGTGGGCTTGCCAGTGCCGAGCAGCTAGGCGGCAAACCCATGAGCTACAACAATTACGTTGATGCTGATGCCGCCTGGCGGGCCGCGTGGGACCAGGGAAATCAACCCACCTGCGCCGTCATCAAACACACCAATCCTTGTGGTTTAGCGGTGGGGGAGACGATCGCGCAGGCCCACGCTCGCGCCCACGCCTGCGACCCAGTGAGCGCATTCGGCGGGATCATTGCCGTGAACCGCCCGGTGGATCGGAAGTTAGCCGAGCAGATCAAGCCGATTTTCACCGAGGTTGTGATCGCACCAGATTTCGACGACGACGCCCTCGAGGTCTTAACAGCCAAGAAGAACCTGCGTCTGCTGCGGGCCCCAGCCCCCGCGCGTGACGGGCTGGAAATGCGACCGGTCAGCGGCGGTATGTTGGTGCAGGAACGCGACGTCCTCACCGCCAGCGGAGACGATCCGACCAACTGGACGCTGGTGGCCGGCGCGGCAGCCGATGAGGCCACGCTCGCGGACCTCGCCTTTGCGTGGCGGGCGGTGCGCGCAGCCAAATCCAACGCCATCGTGGTGGCTCGCGACGGTGCCACCGTCGGTATTGGAATGGGGCAGGTTAACCGCGTCGATTCAGCGCGCCTGGCAGTGGAACGCGCCAATACACTCGGCGTGGAGGTAGAAACGAACGTCGACTCCGCCGGGGGGACGCAGGCCGCCGCGACTGAGCGTATTCCGGAACGCGCTCGCGGTGCCGTCGCGGCCTCCGACGCCTTCTTCCCCTTCTCCGATGGGCTACAGGTGCTCACCGACGCCGGCGTGAAAGCCGTGGTTCAGCCCGGCGGATCGGTCCGGGATGCCGAAGTGATCGAGGCAGCCCAGGCCGCCGGAATCACCATGTATCTCACGGGCGTACGGCACTTCTTCCACTAGGGCAGGCTAATAGCCAACGCGCGCGGGTCGGCTGCCCGGACTGACGTGAGCAGCTGCCTATGATCGGGATATGAGGGGCACGGCAATACGTCAGCTCAACCGTCGCCAGACGACCACGGTCGCCATGGGATCGGTCCTGGGTGCGGGGGCATTTACCGCCCTCGGCCCGGCCGCGCAGGTAGCCGGTTGGCTGCTGCCGCTGAGCGTCCTGATTGCGCTCATCGTGAGCCTCACCAATGCCTACGCCTCAGCTCATATTGCGGCCCGCTGGCCTGGCAGTATCGGCACCTATGAGGCCGGTAAACACCTGCTCGGCCCCACCGGCGGTTACATCGCCGGCTGGGCAACCCTAGTGGGCGCGTTGGCTGCCATTGCGGCCCTCGCCCGAATCGCCGGCACCCACATGTGGCTCGCCCACTATCCGGTGGCTGCCGTAGCCGTGATTGTGCTGGCCACCGCTTTCGCCCTGCGCGGATTCCACCGCAGTGCGCCGGTCACCGCCGTCGTTGTAACCCTGGTGATGGTAGTGCTCGCGGTGGTGTTGATCGTGGCCACGCGCAGCCCCAATATCGCCCCCGATTACGGCATTATTTTGCGGAATCTGCCGTTGACCACCGCGAGCGGGTACGTCGGTCTAGGTCACGGGGCGGCGTTATGTTACTTCCTCTACTCGGGGTATTTCCTCACCACCTGCCAGCGTCAGCCGGTAAATAAAAGCAGCCTACCGCGTTCCTTCACTACAGCTCTCTTGGTTGTCAGCCTCTTCTATGGGCTACTCACCTATGGGCTGCTCACCCGGCTGGGACCGTCGATTATCGGCCCCAGCCCCACCCCCGTTGGTGATCTTGCGGACCTCGCCGCTCTGCGCACGAGCCTGGAAAATATCGGCACTATTCCGCCCGGCGTCACCGCTGGGGGCGTCGGGGTGACAGCCGGTATTGCGGCCACTGCAGCGATTGTGGCCCTGCTGGGATATTGTGCTCGCCTTTTAGCCGCAATGGGGCAGGCGGGTGATCTGCCGCCAATTTTGGGGCACGGTAAGCATGGGCCCCCCTGGCGCGGGGTACTGTCCGCTGCCGTCATCGGCCTGGTCTTAGCCCTGTCAATGACGACGACGGCGGCCCTCGAATTCTGTGTTTTCGCTCTGCTCCTGGCTGCGGGCCTACAATCTTTGGCAGCATGGCGGGCCTGGCCGAAAGGTAAACCCGTTGGCAAGGTGATACTCGCGTTGAGCATCCTGGGTACGACCCTCTTGCTCATCTGCTTGCCTCTGAGCGTCACCTTGGCCGGGGCTGTGCTCTTGGGGGTTGGGCTACTCATCCGCTCTCTTCTCGGCCCCGCGTCGTCAGATACCGATTCTGAAGGGGCGAGTGACGCGGGTGCCTCGGTACCGCGAACGGGTAACTCCGCTGCAACGGCACCAGCGAGCGTGGGCAGGGCCACAGATAGAGACTAGTCTGGGCGGGCCACAGTACCCACCCGAAGCGGACATAAGCGCGGCACAATAGGATACGAGAAGACCGCCAGAAGGATAGTGCAGTGACGAAACCAAGCGGACATCTACCCGTGACGCCAGCTCCCCACCAGGATGGGCACGGCCGGAGAATTGGAATCCTCACCTCCGGTGGAGATGCGCAGGGCATGAACGCGGCCGTCCGTGCAGCGGTGCGCACCGCCCTGGTGATGGGGGCGGTGCCCTACGCGATCCGGGATGGCTGGCAAGGTGCGGTGGATAATGACATCGCGGCCTTGGATTGGTCAGATGTCTCCGCCATTCTCAACCAGGGTGGGACCGTGATCGGCACCGCCCGGTGTAACGATTTTCGGGATCGAAGTGGCCGCCTCACCGCTGCGAAACACCTCATTGAGCGCGGCATCGACGCGCTTGTGGTGATCGGCGGGGATGGCTCCCTTACCGGGACTGACCTTTTCCGCCGCGAATGGCCGCAACTGCTTGTTGAGCTAGTAGAAAGCGGGAAGATCACCGCCGAACAGGCCGCCGCTCACCCTGAGCTGGCTGTGGTTGGGCTGGTAGGGTCTATCGATAATGACCTGGTCGGAACCGATATGACCATCGGGGCGGACTCTGCCCTCCATCGGATTCTGGAAGCTATCGATGCGCTGTCCTCTACGGCTGCCTCCCATCAGCGCACTTTCGTGGTGGAAGTGATGGGCCGCCACTGCGGCTACCTGGCCCTCATGAGTGGGGTGGCGGGCGGCAGTGACTACGTGCTTATCCCGGAGAATCCGCCGCGCGGAGACTGGCGGGAAGATATGTGCACCACCTTGCAGAAGGGTCGGGAAGCGGGCCGCCGCGAGTCGATTGTGCTGGTGGCCGAGGGGGCTAAAACCGAGGATGGGGAACCGATTACCGCCGACGACGTTGCCACCGCGCTGCGCGAACGCCTCGGTGTTGACGCTCGCGTCACCATCCTCGGCCACGTGCAGCGCGGTGGTACCCCCACCGCCTACGACCGCTGGATGCCGACGCTACTCGGCTACGCCGCCGTCCAGGAAGTCCTGACGGAAGAAGCGAAACAGCGTGCCAGTATCCTCGGGGTGCGGCACAACCGCATTTCCCGACTCGACCTGGTTGACGCCGTCGCCAAAACCCGACGGGTAGCCGATATGGTGGCTGAACACCGCCACGAGGAGGCCGTGCAGGCGCGCGGTGGTTCCTTTGGCGAGATGATCCGCATCAACCGCCTGCTCGCCGATCCGCCCACCGTTAGTGCCTCCCGTCCCCGGCACCAACGGATTGCCATTATGCACGCGGGCGGGCTCGCCCCGGGGATGAATACCGCTGCCCGCGCCGCTGTAAGACTCGGGCTGGCACGCGGTTTCACCATGCTCGGGATCTACGGCGGTTTCCCGGGCCTGATGGATGGCCGGGTAGAGGAACTCGACTGGGCGGATGTGGAAGGTTGGGCTTTCGCGGGCGGCGCGGAACTGGGCACCAGCCGGCGCGAACCGACCGTCATGCAGCATTACGCTATGGGCCGGGCGATAGAGACGAACAATATTGACGCCCTGTTGGTTATCGGTGGTTTCAACGCTTATATGGGCGTACACGGAATGGTGGCCGAACGTGACCGCACCCCTGCCTTCCGGATCCCCATGTTGCTCGTGCCAGCCACCATCGACAACAACCTGCCCGGCAGTGAGCTCACCATCGGCGCTGATACCGCCGTCAATAATGCGGTGTGGGCGCTGGATCGGATCAAGGAATCTGCGGCCGCCTCCCGGCGCTGTTTCGTGGCCGAGACAATGGGGCGCCGGTGCGGTTACCTGGCGTTCATGTCTGGCCTGGCGGCCGGAGCGGAACTGACCTACCTGCATGAAGACGGCGTCGACCTGGGGCGTATTACCCGTGACGCTGACCTTATGCGGGCCTCCTTTGAGGCTGGACGCCGACTATTCGTGGTGCTGCGCAATGAGGAAGTCTCAGATTTGTACACCATGGACTTTATGGCGCGCGCCTTTGAGGAAGAGGGCGGTGGGCTATTCGACGTCCGGCAAAGCGTCCTCGGGCACCTGC
>JAEWHO010000059.1 GCA_023387755.1 Actinomycetes bacterium
CCCCGGAGATGGACTCATCGTCGCCGCCGCAGCTAGGCGGGCCGCCATCCAATACGAAAAGGTGTATGGGGTGCCGGACGTTATCCACGCCCATTCAGCATTCCCCGGGGTGGTAGTGGCACGTGCCTTAGCTCGCCACTGGCATATCCCATACGGCCTGACTGAACATCGGCCTTCGACCGCGACTCCGCCCCGGTTCAGCTGGCGGAATCACACCATTCGGCGAGCTGTACGCCAGGCTGCCTTCCGCCTTGCAGTATCAGATTTGTTCGCGCGTCAGCTCACCGAAACCTACGGCTGCGCCTTTACAACCGCCACCAACGCGGTGCCGAGTCATTTCTTCAACACCGCACGCACCCCCCACGACCACTACGTGTTTATCCACATCTCGAATCTCGAACGGCACAAACGGGCAGAAGAAGTCATCGATGCCTTCGCCACAATCTGCGCAGACTACCCCGAGGCACGGCTGCGCCTAGTCGGTGGCCATGAGGCAAGCATGCAGGCAGTGAGAGGGCACATCCGCAAATACGGGTTGGAAGATATTATCGAATGCCCCGGCCCGGTAGATCGCACCCGGGTTGCCCATGAACTCAGTTCTGCCGACTGTTTCGTTATGGTTTCGGCTGTGGAATCAGCAGGCGTCGTCTTCGCTGAAGCGCAGAGCTTAGGGCTCGCCTGTATCGCTTCTGCAACTCCGGGCGGCTCCTACATGGTGGGGGAGGCTAGCGGCGTCGTCGTTCCAATTGATGATCCGAGCGCACTGGAGTCGGCCATGCGCACCATGGTTGAGCGCGGGCACCAGTTATTTCCGCCCGAAACAGTACGAGCCCAGGCAAAAGCCCGTTTCAGCCCAGAGGCATTTGCCGAACGCCACCGGGGCATCTACCAAGCCGCCATCACTTCAGGGTGAAAGTGAAGCTCCCGGGTGAGCAGTAGCGTGGCCGCCCAGGCCACGTGCGATGAGGGGAAAGAGAGCCATGCCCGAGCCGATTTACACCGCCGCCGTAGTTTTTCAGCGCGACGACGGCGCAATCCTCACGGCCCGCAAACGCGGTACCAGCCGTTTCATGCTGGTAGGCGGGAAACCGGAGCCGGGGGAAACTCCGCGCCAAGCGGCCGTGCGCGAAGCCAGCGAGGAAGTCAATATTGTCCTCGACGCTCACGATTGCGAATTCCTCGGGATGTGGCAGACCGCGGCAGCTAATGAGGCCGGGCGGGATGTGCACGGGACGGTCTTTCGGGCGCGCAAGCCGCTGGCGGCGTCGCCGACGCCGGCGGCGGAGATCGAGGAGGTGCGCTGGCTAGAACCTCACGGCGCTTTGCCAGATAACCTGGCGCCGCTCCTGGCCACGCGAGTGCTGCCGGCACTCGCGTGGCGGCAGGGCATCTCCGGACTAGCAGACCCGGCGATCACTCCTTGGGACTGTGGGCATGTGCCGGTGGCCCAGTATGGGACGCCCGGCCCGCTGCGCCGTCGCCTGACCGAAGCGATCGTGACCGGGCAGAAAACCGCCACCGCTTCCCGCTACCGCGACTACGGACCGGGCGAATTACCGCAGGTCGGCACGCTAGAGCGGCTCACTGACGAGCAGGGGCAGATGCTGGGCGTGGCCGAGACGATGGCGGTGAGCGTCGTCGCCCTGGGCGGGGTGAGCGATGAGCACGCCCGTGCCGAGGGGGAGGGGTTTGCCGACGCTGCCGCCTGGCGGCGCGCCCACGAGGAGTTTTGGGGACAGGGGCACCTGCCAGACGACGAGCTGATCGTCGTCGAGAAAATCACGTTCCACGCCTTGCCGCGCGCGTAAGGATAAGGCTGAGGTTTACTTTCTGCGCTGAGTGTCGTATGGACTCAGTCAGATACCCCCGGAGGTATATTGATCCATCTGAATGAGAGAGACCATGATTCGCAATATGGGCGAGAAATACTCGCCGCTGTACTTCCTGGCCGCCCTCGGATTTGGCGGCATGTCCGTGCTGTTCTTTATGAACCTGATGCACCTGACTCCGTATCCTGAAACCCCGATGCCCACCTTTGAATCGATCCAGGCTGCCTGGGCAACCGGTGCTGCCGGCTACCGTGCCGCCATCGTGCTGGGGTACGCGGGCTTCGCGATTTTCTTCCTCGCCCACCTGTTCCTGCTGGCGTGGAATATTGGCGAATTCCGGCAGTGGAAAAATACTGAATCCTATCGCGTCACCCGCACCACAAATGCGGAAGTTACCCTGCTGGCCGTACCACTCACCCTGGGTATGACCGTGAACGGACTCTTTATCGCCGGCATGATTACCGTGCCCAATCTGTGGCCCAATATCGAATACCTCATGCCGCTGGCGCTCCTACTGTACGCCAGCGTGGGCGCGCTCGCCCTGGTTTACCTCGGCCGTTACCTCAACCGCGTTATGCACGAAGGATTCGACTTCAAGGCTAACGGTGGGCTAAATCAGCTGCTGTCCTCCTTTGCCTTCGCGATGGTCGCCGTCGGGCTGGCAGCGCCTGCGGCCATGAGCTCGACGACGCTCACCGTCGTTGTCGCCTTCTCCCTGGCGGTGTTCTTTGCCGTCATCTCCGGGCTGCTCTTCTTCATCTTCTTCCCCATGGGAGTGATGAGTATGCTGCGCTACGGATTGTCCCTGGCAAACTCCGCCACCCTGTGGCTGAGCGTCCCCATCTTCACGCTCTGGGCCATCACCGTGCTGCGACTGCACCACGGCATCACCACCCTGGGCGGCCTGGCCCGAAAAGTACCTTCACCCGTGCTGATGCTGTCGAGGCCGCTCTCGCGCTCGGGATTGGGTCGTTTACGATGCGGGCGGTGGCTGCCCGTCTCGGTGTACAGCCCAGCGCGCTCTACCGGGTGTGCGGGTCGCGTGATGATCTGCAACATGCCGCGCTGCAGCGGATCGCTGCGCTGCACCTGGGGGAGCGCTCGCGGACGGCATCGACTTGGCAGGCTTGCTTGCGTGCCATGGTCGACGATATATGGGCCTGCGCGATCGCTCATCCGGAGAGCCCGATGGTGATTATGACTCGCCCCGATGCCTTCACCTCCGCACTGGGGTATTTCACCAGTCTGATTCAGCAGCTCGTGG
>JAEWHO010000084.1 GCA_023387755.1 Actinomycetes bacterium
GGCCGCCACTGTGCGTTTTGCTATGACCGCTATACCGAGACCCCACCGGAAAAAGCACGGGTTATTCACGACGACGGCTGGCACACCCTGGTGGATGTGCCAGCCCGCAAGCTGACAGCCACGACTGCCGAATTCCGCCGTATTCCCAACCTGTTTGAGATCCTGCCGCTGGATTATTGGCAGGCCAACTACAACTACCAGATTCCGCCGCAGGTGATTGCGCGGCGGGACGCCTACCTGGCCGATCCGGCTGGGCGAACGCATGTGCTCGCAGTGATTCGAGCCAAACTGGCGGCGTCCGGTTTCACGCCGGAGGAAGTGGATGCCTTGGGGGAACAGGACCTTCTCCCCTACGCAGATGCGTTCTTTGCTTCTGGTCACGATGTGATTGTGGCGCGTCGTCACTACCGCGATGGCGCTACCTGCCAATCGGAGTTGGCGTCGTCGGGGAGCCTGACCCCGGAAGAACATGCGCACTATATTTCCATGGCGGTAGAAACCATGCGGGATCTGTACCGTAAATATCCCCAGGCCAGCTATGTGGCTGCTTTCCAAAACTGGTTGCGGCCTGCGGGAGCGTCTTTCGATCACCTGCATAAACAGCTCGTGGCGATTGATGAACGCGGGGTTCAGGCCGAGCGAGAGATCGCGCAGGTTGAGGCCGATCCACTCGTTTATCAGCGGGTGGCGGTGGATTATGCGATTGCCCAGAATCTGATCGTTGCTGAGAACGACCATGCGATAGCTTTTGCCGGATTTGGGCATCGCTTCCCAACCCTGGAGGTGTATTCCAAGGCGGCCGCGAATTTCCCGTGGAAACACCACCCGGATCAGGTGCGGGCGATGTCCGACCTCATCCACGCCTGCCATGTGGCAACCGGCCCGGAGATCGCGTGCAATGAGGAGTGGTACCACCGCCCGCCTGACTCGCCCGTAGCGATGCCGTGGCGGGTGCTGATCAAATGGCGCGTGTCTACCCTGGCCGGATTTGAAGGCGGCACCAAGATCAACGTCAATACGATTGACCCGTTTACGCTGCGCCGTCGGGCGGTTGCGCACCTGAACCTGCATCGGGAGGCAATTGCGCCTACGGTTGCGGTAGGTGACGAGTGCGCGGCCCAGCCAGGGTGCCTGCAATATGCCAGTTAGGTTAGGCCAGCCGCCAGCTCACACGAGGACGGCTAATTCTTAAGGAGAACACCGTGGAACCCTTTGACGCTTATATCCCTGCCGCTACCCGCTACAACCGAGACACCTCCGCCGGGCAGTCCGACACCCCACCCCAGGCGGGTGAGCTGGGCCCGGTACCGGTACGGAAAGTCGGCAATACTGGGCTGTACCTTCCCGCGATCTCGCTCGGTCTGTGGTGGAACTTCGGTGATGACCGCCCCTTACAGATCCAGCGCGACATAATCCGGCGCGCCTTCGATCTGGGTATTTTCCACTTTGACCTCGCCAACAATTACGGCCCGCCTTTTGGCAGTGCGGAAAAGAATTTTGGGCGTATCTACGATGAGGATCTACGCCCTTACCGCGATGAGCTCATCATCTCCACCAAAGCGGGGTGGCGGATGCAGCCAGGCCCGTTCGGGATGGGCGGGGGCAGTAAATACCTGCTCGGTTCACTGGAGAACTCGCTGCGCAGTATGCGCCTGGACTACGTCGATATTTTCTACTCCCATCGCCCCCATCCGAATGCGCCGCTGGAGGAAACCTGCCGTACCCTGGACCAGATTGTGCGCCAAGGTAAAGCCCGCTACGTGGGTATCTCCTCCTACAGCGCCCGCGACACCCTGCGCGCCCAGGAGATCATGGCGGATTTGGGGACGCCGCTGGCAATCCACCAGCCCTCCTATTCGCTGCTCAACCGTTGGGTAGAAGGGGCCGACGACGCCGCCCCCACCCTATTGCAGGCCTGCGCCCAGGCGGGTATGGGCGTGATTGCCTTTTCACCGCTGGCGCAGGGGCTGCTGACGAATAAGTACCTGGTGGACGACCCCACCACCCAGTTGAACAGCTCCCGGGCTGGCGTCTCCCTGGATCAGGCTATGCTCACCGAGGAAACCCTCACCCATGTGCGGGCGCTCAACGAGATTGCCGAGGCACGTGGCCAGAGCTTGGCCCAGATGGCGATTGCCTGGGTACTGCGGGAACAGGAGGCGCCGGTTACGAGCGCGCTGATCGGAGCGTCCAGTGTGGCCCAGTTGGAGGACAATGTGGCCGCCTGCGCGAAGCTCGACTTCACGGATGCGGAACTGGCCGCCATTGAGGAGCATGCGGTAGAAGCCGGCATCAATATCTGGGACGATGCCACCCGGTCACTGGACGATTCGCAGTAGGTTCTGGGCCCCAGCGGCGGTTACGCCAAAGCTGAGGGCGCGCACAGGGTTAGGTAACCACCGGGCAGCGGTCCAGGTCCAGCAGGGCCTGGCACCGCTGCCCGGGGCGGGGGCTGTCCGTGAGGCTGACTAGCCGAGCCGTGGCAGCCTCACCGCCGGGTAGGGTCACGAGCGCCTGGGCGTAGCCGCGGCGCATCCGCACCTCCCGGATCGTGACCTCGAGCGCGATACGCTGACCGACACCTTCCTGCCCGGCCGCTGGCGGCGTCGTCGGGATATAGAGGGCCTGCGGGCTGTAGGCGCGCAGTTGGCCCCCGTGGTCACGAATGGGGCCGTATCCGAGGAAGCGGGCCACATCGGCGCGCTGCGGGTCCGCCCAGACGTCAGCTGGGCTGCCATGCCGCACGAGCATGCCGTCGATGAGGATCCCGATGGTATCGGCTACGGTAAAGGCTTCATCTTGGTCGTGGGTGACGTACATCGCCGTGGTGCCGTTTTCCCGCAGAATCTCACGGATATCGACCGCTAATTTCTCCCGCAACGCCCGATCGAGGGCGGACAGCGGCTCATCGAGGAGCAGCAGGTGCGGGTCTGGCGCGAGCGCCCGGGCCAGGGCCACCCGCTGGGCTTGCCCGCCCGATAGGGACGTCACCGCGCGGCTGCCATATTCCGAGAGCCCGACCAGCTCCAGCATGGCTGCCACTCGGGCTTGCCTCTCGGCGCGGCTGCGCCCGGCCAGCCCGTAGGCCACATTGGCGGCCACATTGCGGTGGGCGAACAGCTGCCCGTCTTGAAACATGAGGCCGAATCCGCGCCGGTGCACGGGGGTGTGCACGACCGACTCGCCCTGCCAACAAATATCCCCGGTCACCACCGGTTCCAGCCCGGCCACTGCGCGCAGGAGTGAGGATTTACCGGAACCGGAGGGGCCAAGCAGGGCGATGATCTGGCCAACAGGCAGATGGACAGTGACGTTGTTGACGGCGGTTGCGGCACCGTACTTCACCGTCAGATTCGTGATCTCCAGGCCGCTGCCGGCGTCGGCTTGGCGAGGAAGCTCAGGCGTGTGCGCTGCGGGTGTGGTCATGCGAATTCTCCTGCCGTGGAGGGGCGGCCGCGTTCAACCACCACCATGACGGTGGCGGCAAGCGTAGCCAATAGAACGGATGCGGCCATCGCCATCCCCTGCTCAACCGGGGAGGGCCGGGAGATGAGCCGGAAGATCATCACCGGGAGGGTGGGGCTTTCGGGCCGGGCTAGGAAGGCGGTGGCCCCGAACTCACCCAGGGATACTGCGAGTGCAAAACCGGCCGCCACCGCGCCGGCGCGCAGCAGATGTGCGCCGTCAATGGTGCGCAAGACCCGCCCGGGGCTTGCCCCCAGGGTGGCGGCCACTTCCCGTTGCCGGGGGTTGATGGCACGCAGTACGGGGGCGGTCATCCGCACCACGAGCGGGATCGCCACCACTGCTTGGGCGAAGGGCACCAGCCACCATGAGGAGCGCAGGTCCACCGGGGGGCGATTCAAGGTGATAAGGAATCCGAAACCCACCGTCACTGCGGACACTCCGAGGGGCAGCATGAAGACGGCGTCGAGGAACCCGAGGGCCCGCCGGCCGGTGCGGGTGCGGGGCCGCCGGGTGACGAGGACCGCTACGAGCAGGCCGATGGTCAGGGCAATTGCTGCGGCCAGGACGGCCACGTTTAGGGAGGTCCAGGTGGCGGCCAGGGCGGAGGTGCGGGCCGCGCGGGAGGCATGCGGGTCCGCGAGGGCCAGATAGTTCGCGAAGGTGAATTCTCCGCGCCGGTGCAGGGAACGCCACACCAGTTGGGTGAGCGGGAGCACGATGAGAACGCCAATAACCGCAAAGGTGAACGCGAAAACCGGAATGTCGCTACGGCGGGCGGGCAGGGCGACGGCGTCGGCGCGCACGGTGGACCCCCGCTCACTTTGGGCGCTTTCGTTGCGGCGCCGGGCCCAGCCGCTCAGCGACAGGCTCGCAGTGATAACCACGAGCTGCACCACTGAGAGGACGGCGGCCCCGCGCAGGTCCAGGAAGGCGGTGGTGTACTGGTAGATCTCGGATTCGATGGTCGCCAGCTCGGCCCCACCGAGGATGAGGACGATCCCGAAAGCCGTGGTGCAAAACAGGAACACAATACTGGCAGCGGAGGTGATCGCGGGGATAAGGCTCGGCAGGGTGACAGTGAGGAAGGCGCGCGGGGCGCTGGCTCCTAATGCGCGGGCGGCTTCGGTGGTGCGCGGGTCCAGCCGGGCCCAGAGGTTGCCCACATTGCGTACCACCAGGGAGTAGTTGAAAAAAACCATGGCGGCGACGACGGCGGCCACCGTCTGGTCAAGCTGCGTCCAGGCGAGCCAGCCGCCGGGGGCGAGTAGCGCCCGGAACGCCACGCCCACCACGACGGTGGGTAGGACGAAGGGTACGGCGATGAGGGCGCGCAGGATCATGCGCCCGGGGAAGCGGCAACGGTACAGGACGTACGCGCCGGGAATACCCAACAGAACAGAGAGCACTGTGGCGACGGCGGCCATGGATAGGGTCAGACGAATCACCCGCCAGGTGCGCGGGCGGGTGAATACCTCATGGAAGGCGGAGAAATCCCAGGCCCCACTGTCGGTGGTGAATCCGCGCAGAACTAGGGTGGCGGCGGGCCAGGCAAAGAATAGGGTGAGGAAGCCTAGGGGAATAAGTGCTGCCAGGCCCCATAGAAAGTAGCGGGCGTGGGGGTTATCCCCCACGCCCTGCGGCTTAACCGATGACATCTGCCTGCCAGGCACGCAGCCATTCATCGGCGTGGTCGGCAATCTTATCGGCCTCTACCTGGGTGGCCTTATCGGACAGTGGCCCGAACTTCTCGAGTTTCTCCGGCACCTTCGCGTCCGAGGTCACCGGGTACATGTAGGTGACGTCGCTGATGGCTTCCTGCACCGGGGCGGTGAGCATGAACTCGATGAACTTCTTAGCCCCTTCCGGGTTCTTGGCGCCCTTCAGGACCCCGGCGTATTCGACCTGCGGATAGCAGGTATCCAAGATGGCGGCGGTCGAGGTGTCCGTGCCTTCATCATTGACCGAGTAGGCCGGGGACGAACCGTAGGACACCATCATGGGGTATGCTCCGGCTCCCTCTCCAGCGGAGTATTCGATGGAGAAAGCATCAGACCATCCCTGGGTGATTTTCACGCCGTTGGCTTTGAGCTGCTTCCAGTAGTCGAGCCAACCGTCCTCACCGTACTTGTGGACGGTGGCCAACATGAATGCCATCCCCGGCGTGGACGAGGTGGGATTCATGGCTACTAGTTGATCCTTATATTCCGGTTTGGTCAGGTCATCGAAGCTGGCGGGCGGGGTGAGTCCTTTATCCGCGAACCACTTCTTGTCGAGGTTTACGCACACCTGGCCGTGGTCGATCGGTACGAGGCCTGGCTCATCTGCGTAGGCGAGGTCTTGAGCCGAATCCATTTTTCCGGCGTCGTCGATAATCTCCTTACCTTTGAGTCGGTAGGAAACCGTATTATCGAGCCCGTAGACGGCGTCTCCCAGCGGGGCGTCCTTGGTGAGGACGAGCTTATTGGCTAGTTCCCCGCCGTCACCCACCTGCTGAATGGTGACGGTGATACCAGTATCCTTCTTAAACTGGTCGAGCAGTTCTTGAGGGAAATCAAAAGAATCGTGGGATAGCAAAACCACCTCGCCACCGGCGCTGGCTGATGCCGAGGCCGAGCTGTTCTCAGCGGTGGGGGTGGGTGATTGACAGCCGGCTAGCAGAGCTAAACCTGCCAGGGCGGCAATAAGTGAACGTCGCGTACGCAACGGATCCTCCTACCTTGGGGTGGGAGGGGCACAGTCTGCCCGGTGGCAAACCAGTGGAGGTGGGTGACTCCCTACGCCGGTATTACCCGGATCAGGTCAAAGGGTCTGTGTTCACACTCTCAGCGCCCATGCGGACGCTCCCCTGTCGGTATGTTCCAGCTTAGCCCACCACACCTACGGATTAGGCCGGCGGAGCCTGGGCGTTAGGCAGGCGGGCTAAGCAGAGAGACGATTAAGCCTCGTAGTCATTCTTGCCGCCGTACCAGCGGGACGCACCGGTGAGGGCAAGCTGGCGGGACAATCCCATAAGCGCGCCGGAGATGAGCGCGAAGGTGAGCACCTCAGCCATGCGTACGCCCGGATCTTCCGGATCTTCCGGCGGGTTGTGGCCGGTAATGGCTTTCCATCCCACATTGACGACTTTCGATGCCACCATGCCGGCTACGGCCATGGAGCCAGCCGAGACGATCTTCCATCCGATGTCCACGGGGGACCTCCCTACGTTGTTTGCTTAGACGTCTCCATCATGCCGCATCCGTTGCGCCTCCGCTTGTTGACGGCGCAGCTGGGCAATCTGGGCGCGACGCATATCACGTGAATAGTCGTCAACGAGTAGGTGCCGCGTGGGGGCGTGGCCGATGCGGAAACCGGCGCGGGAGGCCAGGATAGCCGATACAGGGCTGGTCACCAGAACGAATGCGACTACTAGGGCGAGCGCCCAAATCGTCGTCGGGACCCGTAAAACTAGTGCCAGCCCCAGCATTACCAGCATGGTGCCGAGGGTTTGGGGTTTGGCGGCGGCATGCATCCGTTTAAGCAGGTCATCAAAGCGCAACAACCCAACAGCCGCGACCACCACGAGTATCGCCCCGAGGAACAGCAATACAGCACCGA
>JAEWHO010000086.1 GCA_023387755.1 Actinomycetes bacterium
GAGATACACCACCTCACGCGCCCCATGCGGCAGGCGGCCGCCAAGGCCGGCGACGCTCAGCGCGCACACCTGTGGGCCGGGACCGGGTACCGTCACGCCCCGACCGGGCCGGTCGCCGACGTCATCGCCGCGCTCGTGCCGTAAGGCTCCCAAGTGCCATCGTCCGGGCCAGCACGGTTGATGATTCTCCCAAAACGGCAATACCTCGCCGCGCTTCTGCTTGAATCCTAGCTTCCCACGACTCGGAAGCGGCATAACCAGTGCCATCGATTCAGTCTCCGCCATAACTGTTTCAGTCATGGCGCCCCTGTCTCAGTTTCGGGTCTAGGTAGGGTCTGAGTCGACGTCCAGGTAGCCGTCGAAAGCAGGGAAGGCACGGTCATGGGATCGGTTAGGACAATGTGGGAAAAGCGCACAACTCGGTACACATTCCTGGGGATCGCTATGTTCCTCATTGTCCTACTGGTTCTGCCAAACATTTGGAAACGATCGGGACCTGATGAACATGCCGCCACAGCTACTCCAGGGCCGGCAGAGTCCGCATCCTTGGTGCCGTCCAAGTCTCCATCCCCCTCATCGGCCGGGGAGCCGCACGCTGCCCCATGGGAGACGGAGAATGTTCTAGATACCGGAACCCAACTTCCGCGTATCCCCGGCACGGTCCTGCCGGACACCACGGATTTTAGGGTGCTCGGCGCGGCAGTGGTTGATCTGATGTTGAAACGCGACTATACCGCCGCAGACCAACCAACTCGGGACCAAATTCGTGATTCTATCCTCGCGGTCGGGGCTAAAGGGCCGGTTGGTAAGGTCAGCGCGGCCGAGGTGGAGAACTCGGTGAAATACTCGGCGGAGTTTGTGGCCGGTAAGCCGGAACAGTGGGATGAGAGTGTACAGGCCGGGTCGGTGCTGTCGTATGAGACGAAGCGGCTAGGTCAGCATGAGGGCGTCCCGGAGCTACCCATTAACGCCGTCATCGCGCTCAATAATCCTGCGTCGATTTCTTTAGCGGAACGTCTGGGTTTTGCACGCGACAACAGCTGGGATGTTGAACCCGGATCTGGCGTCTGGATTTACCAACACTAACTACCCCACAAAAAGCCCCTCCCAGGATTACCCGGGAGGGGCGCTAGTGGAGACGGCGGGAATCGAACCCGCGTCCGACGACCTGGAAACAAGACTTCTCCGGGCGCAGTTCGCACTGCGTGTTCTCAGCTCCGGCGGTCACGCGAACCAGCCGCCGACGAGCTCAGTTACCTAAAAGTCCCTCTCAGCCGGGCAACGCGACTGAGAAGCAGTGGCTCTCTAGATGATACTGAGATCCGGGTCGAAAGCACCCCCGGGTCAGCAGACTACGCAGCTCGCTTAGGCAGCGAGGGCGAAGTCGGTGCTCTTGTGTTCGGCACCTAATGGTTTGTGCAGATGGTTAGCGAGATCGCTGCACATCCTCGGCCCGCTTCCCTTGTAACGAAGCCGCCGTCGAAACCGATCGTCCCCTATTGAATTATCCCGCCACAGGCGGACTTCCATCATACAGCCCAAACGCCGCGCTGTCGACCGGCGCGACTGGCCTCACCCGCCCAGCATTTCGCGCATCCGCATGGCCCGCTGAGCTTCACGGTTATCCTGCTTCTCACGCAAGGTCTGCCGCTTATCCCATTCCTGCTTACCCTGCGCCAGCGCGATCTCCACCTTGGCACGCCCGCCCACAAAATACAGTTCCAGCGGCACGATCGTGAAGCCCTTTTCCCGCGCCTTCTGGGACAGTTTCAGGATTTCACTCTTATGGAGCAGCAGTCGGCGTTTACGCCGCGGGGCGTGATTCGTCCACGAGCCATTAAGGTACTCGGGAATGTAAACCCCCTGTAGCCAGGCCTGCCCGCCGTCGACCTCAACCCAGCCTTCCACCAGCGAGGCACGCCCCTCCCGCAAAGCCTTCACCTCGGTGCCAGTCAGCACGATTCCGGCTTCCAAAGTTTGGAGCAGATGGTAATCGTGGCGCGCCTTCTTATTGCGAGCAATGGTCTTATGCGCGTCGGAGGCAGCCTTCGCTTTTTGGCCCGCAGTCATCCGGCCGGCCTGCTTCTTAGCCATCAGACGCTTTCCTCTCCCCTGCCGGGAATTAGAAGCCAGGCAGGCTCATCGGGTCAATAGTTGACCCATTCTTCCACACCTCAAAGTGGACGTGACACCCGGTAACCTTACCAGTTGCGCCGGTATAACCAATCGTCTGCCCCTGCGAAACCGTCTGCCCGGGAGTGACCGCGAAACGTGACAGGTGGTTGTAGACGGTCACGTAAGACGAACCGTTAATGGTTCCGTGATTAATAATCACCTGGTTGCCGTGGGTGCCGTTACCCGCAGCCGGCTTCGTGGCAGATACTGTGCCTGCCGCCGAGGCCACCTGTGGATTCCCACATGCGGAGCGCAAATCGACACCGCGGTGCATGAAACGCCCACCTGTGATCGGGTAGATGCGCATCCCATACGGTGAGGTGACATACAGCGGCTGCGGGACCGGCGGGATCAACGCTCCAGAGGGAGCCGGGTTACCCGGCGCAGGTGCGGGAGCCGGCGCTGGCGGACGCCCGGGTGCAGGTGGACGCGCACGCTGCTTACGGCGTTCTTCCGCCACAATCTTGGCAATCTCCGCCTGTAGGTCGCTATCGGCCGCTTCCGCGCTCGCCTTATCAGCAATAATCTGGTCCTTACGGGACTCCAAATCCGCGGCCAGGGTCGTCTGCGACGCCTCCAAATCACTGATTTCCTGACTCCGCTGCTGCTTCTCCGCCCGCGCCGCGTCCGCCGCAACCACGGCTTCATCAGCCTGTTTCTTCAAGTCCGTAATTCGCTCGGTCACGGCATCCTGGCGTGCTTGCGCATTCGCGTTATCGCTGTTGAGCTCAGAAAGCTGATCGATCACACGGGTTTGGGTCCGTACCGCGGCTTGGCGGGCAGCCAGTTCCTGTACCGAATTATTCCCGACGCCGATCTCGTACAGCTCGGTAATTGACCCCAGGCTCGCGCCCCCCGTCCGGTATGACGTCCGCACCACCTCTGCCAAGGCACCGCGCGTCCCGTCAATGCGTTCGGAGGTTTCGTCAATTTCCTCAGTAATACGTTCCTGCTCCGCCTCGGCACTGGTTAGGCGGGCTGCCGTGTTCTCCTGCGTCCGCTGCGCGGCAGCCAAGTCAGCCTCCGCCTGAGCGAGCTGGTCGTTAGCGATACTGAGCTGGGTGCGGGTATCTTCCAGCTTCAGATAGACCGCTGAAAGATCGCCGTCGACCCCCTCCAACTGGCTCTCTAATTTCTCGCGCTCTTTACGGTTCTCTTCCCGTTTACGGATCAGATCATCCTTGGTGTCGGCGGCCACCGGCCCCGCAGGCAACGCTAAACTCACACCGCCACACAGCAGACCAGCAGCGAGGATACACGCGGTTAAACGGCGAGCCACCATCATCACACCTTGGTGTAGCGGGACAGAGTAATAACGGACGATACCAGTGCCAATACTAGAGCGAGCAGCACCAGGATGGGGGAAATCAGCCATACATCGGTGGTGGAGACTGCGTTAACTGCGGTTGAGCCGCGCGCTAGCCACCCCTCCACGAGGAAATGCACGCCCGCCCACAGGCCACCGACGGCAAGCAACGAACCGGTCAGTGCCGCGATTGCCCCTTCCAACATGAAGGGCAGCTGAATGAACAGAGTAGATGCCCCCACGTAGCGCATAATCTCGGTTTCGCGCTGGCGGCTCATCGCCGAGAGTCGGATAGTCGTGGTAATCAATAGGGCCGCGGTTACGATCATGACGGCCCCGAGGCCGAGCGACGTATTCGACGCTCGGTCGAGCAGGTTGAACAGCGGCTCCAAGACCTCCCGCTGGTCGACGACACTCTCCACACCCGGGCGACCGGACAGCTCGTCAGCAATCACCTGATACTGAGTGGGATCAGTGAGCTTAATCCGGTAGGACACCGACATTTGCTCCGGCGTCAACTCATCGACCCAGGCAGCTCCCAGCACCTGCTTAGCGTTCTCGTAGGCCTCCTCTTTGGTTTCGAAGAAGACCTGCTGCACAAAGGGTTTCAGCTCCGGGGTTTCCAAGAGGGCGCCGACGGCGTCAATCTGCTCCTGGCTGGCCTCCTGCTGGGCGCAGTTGGCAGAACGGTCCCCCTCGGCGCACATGAATACCGAGACCTCGACCTTGTCATACCAGGCCCCCTTGAGCATGCCGACCTGCTTATTAATCAGCAGGGCAGAACCGACGAACATCAAGGAAATGAAGGTCACCAAAATAACCGAGATGGTCATGGCAACGTGGGAGGCAAGGCCCTTGCGGATCTGGGAAAGAACAAAACGTAAACGCATTATCGCCCCGCTCCATAGACGCCGCGGGCCTGGTCACGCACAACCACCCCATCAACCAATTCAATAACGCGTTTACGCATCTGGTCCACGATGGCGCTGTCATGCGTGGCCATCACAATGGTGGTACCACGCCGGTTGATCTGGTCGAGCAAACTCATAATCCCAATCGACGTGGCCCGGTCCAAGTTACCAGTGGGCTCATCAGCCAGCAGAATTGACGGGCGGTTAACGAATGCGCGGGCGATGGCCACGCGCTGCTGCTCACCACCGGATAGTTCCGTGGGCAGTCGCCGCTCCTTACCTTCCAGGCCCACCATTTTCAGGACCTGCGGTACATAGGTTTGTACCTGGTGGCGCGGCTTGCCAATCACCTGCATCGCCAAAGCGACATTATCGAACACTGACTTGTCATTGAGCAGCCGGAAATCTTGGAACACCGTGCCAATCTGCCGGCGAAGATGGGGCACTTTCCAGCGAGACACCCGGCCTACATCCTTACCCAGGGCGTAGACGGTGCCCGTCGTCGGGCGTTCCTCCCGCATGATCAGGCGGAGAAACGTGGATTTACCCGACCCTGATAGGCCCACGAGAAATACGAATTCGCCCCGCTCGATCTCAACATTGACCTCATCGAGGGCAGGCCTAGCCCCCCGAGTGTAGACCTTGGAGACGTTCTCGAACTTGATCACTGTGCAGTGCCATTCCTTTACTGCGGGATTATTCCTTAGCTACAGTCTGCGGCTATTCTCTCCCAGGCTAAACAGATAGCGGCACGCACGGCACGGGACACGCCGAGGGGACGGTGACTTAGGGCGCGGCGGCTAGCCTAGTTTTGCTCGTCGGCCTGGCTGCGTCGCCAACGGATACCGGCTTCAAGGAAGCCGTCAATCTCGCCGTCGAACACCGCCTGCGTATTGCCCACCTCAAATTCGGTGCGCAAGTCCTTAACCATCTGGTACGGGTGCAGCACATAGGAGCGCATCTGATCCCCCCACGAGGCTTTCACATCCCCGGCGAGCTTCTTCTTCTCGGCATCCTCCTGTTCGCGCTGGAGCAGGAGAAGGCGGGATTGCAGCACGCGCAGAGCAGCGGCGCGGTTTTGAATCTGGGATTTCTCATTCTGCATCGACACGACGATCCCGGTGGGCAGGTGAGTCATGCGCACGGCCGAATCAGTGGTGTTCACCGACTGGCCGCCCGGCCCGGAGGAGCGGAAAACGTCAATCTTCAGGTCAGATTCGGGGATTTCAATATGGTCCGTGGTTTCAATCAGCGGGATGACCTCGACGGCGGCAAAGGACGTTTGCCGGCGCCCTTGATTATCAAAGGGGGAAATCCGCACCAGCCGGTGGGTGCCGGCCTCCACCGACAGCGTTCCGTAAGCATAGGGAGCTTTAACCTCGAACGTCGCCGACTTCAACCCAGCTTCTTCCGCATAGGACGTATCGAGCACCTTAGTGGGGTGGCCGTGTTGCTCCGCCCAGCGCAGGTACATGCGCAGCAGCATCTCCGCGAAATCGGCGGCGTCGACTCCCCCGGCACCCGCGCGGATCGTCACCACGGCTTCGCGTTCGTCATAGTCGCCACACAGCAGCGTGCGGACCTCCAGTTCCCCAATAGCTTTGGCGACGCCGCTAAGCTCACGGTCTGCTTCCCGCATAAGCTCCGCATCATCTTCTTCTTGCCCCAGCTCCACGAGGGCTTCCAAATCATCGATGCGGGCGTCCATTTTCTCTAGCGTCGTCAGACGTGCCTGGGTATGCGAGAGCTGGCTGGTGACCTGCTGGGCAGCCTCCGGGTCATCCCACAGGTCCGGCGCGGCCGCCCGTTCGGACAGGTCAGCGATCCGAGCTTTGAGTTCATCGGGCTTACTTACGGCCCAGATGGTGCTCATCTTTTGCCGCAGGGACGCAATCGCTTCAGAAAAATCAGTGGCCACGAGTCATAAGAGTACGGGATATACCGCCCCCATGTGGATTTTGGGGCTCTACGGAAGTTCCTGCGCACCCACGATAAGCGCTTGGGCGCGAGCCGTAACCGTCACGGGCCAGAGCCGATCCCCTAGAAAAGGCGGTGCCGCAACGGCGCGCGTCCGCACTTCAATGGTGCGCCCCGTGATTGTCACGTCACTGACCGTGAAGTTCGGCGGACGATACTCGCCGAGTAGTTCCAGGTGGCGAGCGATGGCATTTTCCGCCACGGCCCGGGTGACTTCTGGGCGTCCTCGCTGCGCAGCTACGTAGGCTTCGTCGTCCACCGCGGAGGCTGCTCTCACCGCGAGGGTCTCGGTTAGAGACTGCACACTTTTGCGTTGCAGATGGATGCTAGATGCGGAAATAACCGTCAGCCCGATCAGTAGCACGATAGCCAGGAAACCAATCGTGAGCAGCGCAATGCGGCCGGATTCCTCCCCGGCGCGGCAAAGGTGTTGCTCTACCCTCATCACCGCTCCAAATAGGGGTTAACGACGGCCGCGGACTCTGCCGAAACTGCCACCTCTGCCGGCACAAATCTATACACAAACGCGGGAATCAAAGGGAGCTGCTGGGAGATGGTCACGCCGACGATCACCAGCCCCTCCCCCGTCAGACACGGCGTTTCGGTGCACCGGGTGGATACGGCAATCCGGTTCCGATCGATATTGAGATCGGCCGCAGCTACCTGGACGAGCGCCTCCATATGGGCTTGGGCCTGTGCCTGCACGCGCGCTTCTGAGTAGATGCGCGCTCCCTCCCGGGCCGCGCCCTCCGCAGCGAAACTCGCCTGTTGCAGCATAAAGAGCGTGAGGATCAGGTAGAAACCTGGCACTAGCAGGAGCAGGGTGAGGGCGGAATATTCGACGACGGCGGAACCGTCGTCGTCGTGAATGCGGCGCAGGATCCGCCGAATGCGCCTCCCCCATCGAGACGCGCAGATCGGTGCGTCGCTCGATACCCCGACGCTCATGGTGTTTTCTCCCGGGGTGGACCGGTTACAAACTGGTCCTCTCGCACCGCATGGCCCACCACGGTGAACTGGCGTGCCGGCCCCAGCAGGCCGAGCAGTGGCAGCGGCGCGGTGACGCGCACCGACATCACTTCTACACCGTCTACTGTTTCCGGGGTGACGGTGGTGGATATTTTCGCCGCATATGACGGTGCTACCGAGGAAGCCAGAAGATCGCGGGTATATTCCTCCGCGCGGGCCGGAGCAGTCCCCACATGTGCCGCCACGCGGGCTCCCTCGGCGGCACAGTCGTGGAGGATGGAGCGGATATGCACCGCGAGGATGACCTGCACGATTGCCAGTATGACGGCAATCACTAACACCAGCACCATCGCATATTCGGCGACGACGCTACCGCGCTCATCACGTAACCGGCCGGATGGGTGGAATGCGCTGGATGCGCGATGCCCGGTCACGACCCGATAACTCCGACCCGATTCATCGCATTTTGGAACATATTGACCAGGGCGTCGCCGGCCACTCCCCACAGCAGCAACACTAGGCCTGCGCTCATGAGAGTAATGAGCACCCAGCCTGGAACATCGCCGCGTTCTTCACAGAGCCGCCGGGATGCGGCCACGTGGATGCGGGTCAGGGAATGCCGGAGCGTGCGCGCCCGGACGGATGACTGTGCGGGGGCGTAAAAGCGGCGCAGGGACATAGTGATTCTCCTTGGATTGGCCCGGTTAGGGGATGATCATATTGAGGGTGTAGATGCCTGGGAAGAGGGCGAATAGGACGCTGATGGGCATGATGAGGAAGACGACGGGCACGAGCATCCCAATCTCGCGTTTACCGCCCTCTTCCATGAGCGCATCTCGGTATTCTGCGCGTAAATCCTCAGCCAAACCGGTGAGGACTTCAGCTAGAGGTGTACCGCGATCGAGAGCCGTGATGATGGAGTCACACAGCCGTTCGACGGCGGGAATATCGGTATCTTTCGCTAACTGAGTGAGGGCGTCAGGTAGGGGGCGACCGGCGTGGACAGAAGCCAGCATGGCTCGTAAGCGGATGGCCAGCGCACCAGAGCCGATCGCCGACACGCGCGCGAGCGCGGCCACCGGCCCCTCTCCGGCCGAGAGGGCCAGCCCGAGTAGTTCCGCAATATCGGGTAGTTGGCGTTCCATCTCTTGGCGATGACGCTTCACATGCCAGGTCAGCGCGGAGTCGCGTAGGAGTGCAGCCACGACGGTGACGGTGACGATAAAAGCAATAATGACGATTGCGGGCGTACCCCAGCGCACTAGAAAGGGGACGGCCAAGAGTGCACCAGCCAAACCGACCGCCGCCCAGCTGAGTTGTTCGACGCGGAACTGACCAACAGTCGTTTTACTTCCCAGGGCACGCAAACGCGCAGTCACACTGGCTGGGGAGGAACCGAAGAAACTCACGAGCGTTCCCAGGTCCCGTGCTCCCGCGTGTAGGAGGGTCGAAAAGCTGCTACCTCCCCTGGTTGCCCGGGCCCGCGCGGTCGGGTCCAGCAGGGGCGCTAACCGGGAGACGAGGGTCGGCCGAGCTGCACGCACTGCGGCGTAAATCAACCACAGCCCAGTGGCGGCTAATAGTCCGACGGCCCCGCCCAAGAGGGCAGGCGATTCAGGGATCATGCCAGACTCCTCGATTCAGTAGGCAGCCGCCCGATCCAGCGCATAGTGCGGTGCGCGATGAAGGTCAGCACAGCCCCGGCTGCCAGGACGCCAGCCCCGGCGGCGGAATCAAATGCGCGCGCGTTTTCTGGCCGCATACACAGTAGTGCAAGAATTAGCCACGGCGAGGCTGCCGCGAGCCGGGCACCGTTGACGGTCCACGACTGGCGGGCTTCTAGCTCCCCGCGCGTGCGCTGTTCCCGGCGCACATGGGTGGCTAGGGCCCGCAGTACAATTCCGACATCTTGACCGCCAACATCTTTAGCGACTCGAAGTGCCTCCATGATGCGGTCAGCGACCGGATCGGCAAAGCGTTCCTTAACCGCATCGAGGGCATCATCGATCCGACCAGTAACGTGCAGAGTGTGGCGGAATACTGCGAACCCGGAGCGGATTGGGGGTGGACCGCTCTCAGCCAGAGCACTCACCGCTTCTGCCAGTGGCAAGCCCGAGCGAACAGCGGAAATCAGAACTTCCAACGTCTCCGGCCAGACGCCAAAAACCTCTTTGCGTGTTCTGCGCGCCCGAGAGTGCACCCACCACAGCGGGATGGTCGCGGCCAGCGTCCCAGCGATCAGACTGACCGTAATACCGGTGGTGAAAACAAAGACGACGACGCACACCGCGAAGCCTGCCATGCTACTACCGGTGATGAATGCCAAGGGCGACACACCTGGAAGATCAGCATCGGTCAGGAGCCGGCGTACCCGCGACTGAGGTTTGGGTGTGCGTGCCATCGGCACTGTAAAGGCCAGCCAGATCAGCAGCAGCCCGGCCCCTGCCAAGAGTCCCACAACCACACCCATTACGCCCCCGCCACCGCAGTAATATCGATACCTGCCCGCTGGTAAAGGCTTATATCAACGGCCCCCAGGGACTGGCAGCGTAAATCGCCGTCGTCGGATCGGGTGAAAATGGGGGCGATCTCTACGACGCCTTCTTCTACCCGCCCGGTCACGTACCCGATCTCCTCGACCTGGCGCTGCCCCTGCGCGTTCAGGCTCAGGTGCACGATGATGCCGGCAGTGGCGGCGACGGTGGGGATGACGAAGGCAGAGGTGACGTTCTCGGCAGCCAGTAGCGGCAGGACGCACAGTTTCGACACCGCTTCCCGCGCCGAATTTGCGTGGATACTGCTTAGTCCCGGTAAGCCGGAATTTAGAGCAATGAGCATATCGAAGGCTTCGGCCTGGCGGACCTCGCCCACAATAATTCGGTCCGGGCGCATACGCAGGGCTTCTTTCACCAGCCGACGTAGGCCCACCTCCCCGGTCCCTTCCAGGGAGGCTTGACGACATTGCAGGGCCACGCAGTCACGATTGGTCAGGGCCAGTTCGAAGACTTCTTCGCAGGTGATGATCCGTTCGTGTGAAGGAATCTCCCCAGCTAAGGCTCGTATCATGGTGGTCTTCCCAGCTTGGGTTCGCCCCGAGACGATGACGTTAAAGCCTGCTCGCACGCTGGCGCTGAGGAATTGGGCGGCCGCTTGAGTGAGAGACTCGGCTTCCACTAGGTCACTGAGGTGGCGGGCACGGGCCACGAATTTCCGGATATTGATGGCCCAGGGCCCGTCGGTTATCGGAGAGATGACGACGTGTAGCCGCTCCCCGCCAGGCAGGCGGGCATCGACGAATGGTTCGGACAGATCGAGGCGCCGGCCGGCCAGGCGCAGCATTCGCTCGACGAGATCGCGAATTTGTTGCTCGGATAGCAGCACATTGGTCAGCTCAGACACGCCGGAGCGGGCCACGAAAATTGCGTCGGCCCCATTAATCCAGATTTCTTCGATGGTCGGGTCATCGAGAAAGGTTTGGAGGGGTCCGAATCCGACGACGGCGTCTCGCACCTCTTTACGTAAGGTGGCCATGTCACTGTCGAGATGGGCACGGCCGGCAAACACTTGCAGCTCAAAGTCCTCGAGGACTTCTTGCAGACATGCCTCCATAGCCTGGTGGTCTACGAGCGGATCGATCTCGCGCTCCGCGACGAGCCGGCGGACGTCAGCTTCCACGGCGGCAGCAGCCCGCATCGCACCTCCCTTAATCTATGCTGCGGATCACATTAGGAACTAAAGTAGCCGAATGTGACCGGGGATACAAGACCCTAAAGAAAATCTGTGGATAACTGCTGAACCCATGCGGCGCGCCGACAGCATTTTTGCCCGGTACCCGCTTACCGTAGAGATGTGCACACACTTCATTCCTACGCCCTAGCTGCAGCCGCGACGGCGGCTATCCCCGATTGTGACGTCGTTGCGGTAGGACCGCTGGTGGACCGTAGTCCTGATTGGGCGCACACTACCGTGATGGATACAACCGGACGCCGCTACACCGTTACTGCGGCTCTGCATGAGGGAACCGGGAGTAAACTCGCTGCGGAGCAGCCGATTTTGGATGCTCTGGCCAAGCTGCGGGACCAGGGCCGGGTGCCCTGGCAGGTCGCTAAAACACTCGGCGCGGCTCGTACCCGGGAGGGGTACGCAGTGGTAGCTCACCGCGAACTTCCGGGGCGCGTAGTACCGGTGGAGACTATTACCGTGCCGGCCGCGATGGCTATGGCTGAGGCAGTGGCTTCAATCCACGAGTTACCACGCACGGTAGTGGAGGATTTGGATTTACCGGTCGAGACGGCCGAAGAGATGCGGGTGCGGCATTTAGCGCAGATCGATGAAGCAGCTCAGTCCTCACGAGTGCCAACCTCGTTGCTGAATCGCTGGGAGAATCTCCTGGAAAATGTGTCGCTTTGGCATTTCGCGCCCTGCGTGATTCACGGGGACTTATCTTCTGAGAACCTGCTGTTCTCCAACGAAACCGGAGTCGCTTCCATCACGGGATGGTCTGGGTTGCGGGTGGGTGATCCGGCAGAGGATTTGGCATGGTTCTTTGCGGCCGCCCCGGAGGAAACTCTCGCGCCGTTTGAAGATGCCTATCACAAGCATCGCGCGATCACCCCGGATGAGCACCTGGTCGATCGGGCGCTGCTGCTATCTGAGCTGGCGTTGGCGCAATGGCTCTTACATGGCATCCACACGGATTCCTCCGAGGTGGTTGCCGATGCCGAGGAAATGCTCGCGAATCTCGCCCGGCAGGTCGGGGATGACCGGCCACTGAGCGTGAGTGCCCCGGATATTGCGACGTCAGGAGAACAGGAACCAGCAGGGTTTGTGGCCGGGGACTGGCCGGATACGTCCGATATGCCAGACGCACGCGACCTGCCAGCTACCCCCGATATGCCCGATTCCGATTTCCCCAAAGGTACCCACTAGCGCTCTGGGCCCGGGAGGGTACTCCCCTCGCTGCGCAGGTGTCATCTCCGCAGTCTCGCCGCTGTCCTTGCCCTATGCGGGGCTTTCCTCCTCCCCGAGAGTTTCGACTCTGCTGACGGGGTCGAGCAGGGTGAGCATTCCGGCTAGTTCCTCAGGTGCTATCCGCTTGGACGGCACTTCGGTTCCGGTAGAGACGTAGTAGAAGAGTGCGTCAATTGTCTCGACGTCGAGTCCCTTCGCTTGGGCGAGCGCATAGCGGTATATCTCGAGCTGTACAGACCGGCGATGCCAGGTTTGTTCATCGTGGGGTGGCGCGCCTGTCTTCCAGTCGACCACAAGATAACTGCCGTCGTCCCGTTTGAATACGGCGTCGATTTTCCCGGATATGGCGATGTGGCTGTGCCCGACCTGGAGGGTGAGTTCCATACTTTCTTCCACCCAGACCGGTTGCATGGATGCGAAACGGGACTCTAGGAACGTGGCTCGCCAGCGGTCCATCTCCGCTGGGACGATATCGGCCCCTTCCAGCGCGAATATTGAGGCTCCCCCGCGCCGGTAGTAATCGTCAATCCAGCGGTGGAATTCGGTTCCGAGCTGAGCTACTTGGCTGGGAGGTTGCGGCAGGGGTCGGCGTTGTTGTTGGAGGAAGGCTTGTTCGTTGCCGCGAATGGCACCTACTGCGGTGGCAGAGATCTTGCCTGGGGTAACGACGTCGATGATGCCCTCACGCCGACGCCGTTGGCGGTGCGCGAGGGTGAGTTCCGCTTCTTCGATCAGCTCGGCTATTCCCTGTTCACTCAAGCCCAACATGGCGCGGGTGAGGTCGGTGGCAGCAGGAGGAA
>JAEWHO010000008.1 GCA_023387755.1 Actinomycetes bacterium
CCGCCACACTACATATCTGTGCGGGGTTGAGGTAACGCTTCGACATTGGTCTTTACCATAAGCAAAGACACTGTAAAATGCCCCTATGATTACTCTCGGTCTGACAGGCGGAATCGGTGCCGGTAAATCGACGGCCGCGCAGCGACTGCGTGACCATGGCGCCGTGATTATTGATTACGATCAGCTTGCTCGGGAGGTCGTTGCCCCGGGATCGGAGGGTTTGGCCGCCGTCGTCGAGAGCTTCGGCGATATGGTTGCGCCGGAGGGCGTATTGGACCGTCAGGCCCTGGCCAAACTGGTCTTCTTTGATGAACGGCAACGCACCCGGCTGAACGGCCTGCTCCACCCGCTCATTCGCGACCGAGCTGCGGCCCTGCAAGCCGAAGTTCCCGACGACGCCGTCGTCGTGCATGAAATTGCCCTCCTCGCGGAGACCGACGTCGAGTACGATTTCGATCATATTGCCACCGTGGAAGCCGATATCCAAGAACGCACTCGTCGGCTTGTGGAGGAGCGCGGTATGGACGGTGACGAGGTGCGGGCCCGTATCGATTCCCAGGCGACGCGCGCGCAACGTGAGGCAATTGCGGATACGATCCTGTGTTCTGACGTCCCCTTGGAGGAGTTCTACCAGCAGGTTGATCAGCTCTGGGCGAAACTCACGTCGTCATCACACGGCTAGTGCGGTAGCATGTCCCGGTGAGGGGAGTATTCCCACTTTCGTAGACCCGTCATCACGGTGCCTAAGGGGCGCTCGGGCTACGAGCCCTCCAGACCGGCCAGAGTACCGACCGGGCATCATTAGCGGTGCACAGCACAGCCCTTGCGGGCAGCTGCTGGGGAGGGCGGAAGAGACCTCGCCAGCTTTGTGATCCCTGACGAAAGGCTCCACCAGTGGGTTCCGCACACCTGTCTGCGACCTTTGAGCTCGTAGCCCTCATCGGCATGTGCGCCGTCATTATTTTCGATCTGCTCTGGGTGGTCCGCCGCCCCCATATCCCCACCATGCGGGAATGCAGTATCTGGGTGGGGATTTACGTGACTGCCGCGCTTATTTTTGGTGGCGTCCTCGCGTGGGTTGGTAACGCCCAGATTGCTACCGAATTCTATGCCGGCTGGCTGACCGAATACTCGCTCAGCGTTGATAACCTCTTCATTTTCGTCATCATCCTCTCCCGCTTCCGCGTGCCGCCGAACCGGCAGCAGGAGGTGCTGATGATCGGCATCATTATCGCCCTGGTGCTGCGCGCCATCATGATTGTTATCGGTGCGGCCGTTATCGCGCGTTTTTCCTGGGTATTCTTCATCTTCGGGCTCTTCCTGATATGGACTGCCATATCCCTCATCCGCTCCCACGGGGAAGATGAGGAGTATAAGGAGAATGGGCTCATCACGCTGCTGCGTCGTTTCCTGCCGCTGCACGATGAATACGACGGGATGAAACTGCGCACCGTCGTTGACGGTAAGAAACTGTGGACCCCGCTCGTCATTGTGGTCCTTGCCCTCGGCTCCACCGACCTGCTCTTCGCGCTGGACTCCATTCCCGCGATCTTCGGGCTGACGAAAGACCCGTTCGTCGTCTTTTCCACCAACCTGTTTGCGCTGATGGGGCTGCGCCAGCTCTATTTTCTGTTGGGCGGGCTCCTCGATCGGCTCGTGTATCTGCCCTACGGTTTGGCAGCGATCCTTGGGTTTATTGGCGTCAAACTCATTTTGGAGGCACTGCACACCAACTCTCTGCCGTTCATCAACGGTGGTCAGCCGATTGAAGGGGTCCCGCATATCCCGATCCTGGTCTCTCTCGGCGTGATCATCGGGGTGCTGCTGGTGACGACCGTGGCTTCCCTGCTGGCTTCGCGGTCTGCAAAACACGCTCCGCCACCCTCACTTGCCGACCGCAACGAATAGTCGCACAGTGGAAGAGGAGGACCACAACGAGGGGAACCAATGCTTCCAGCAGCCGACATTATTCGCGCCGATGGCCGATTCGAGGTCATCTCGCCCTTCCAGCCGTCAGGGGATCAGCCGACGGCGATCGCTGAGCTAGCCGCCCGCATTTATGCGGGCGAAAGTGACGTGGTCTTGCTGGGGGCGACCGGGACCGGCAAGTCCGCCACCTCTGCGTGGCTGATTGAACAGGTGCAGCGGCCCACCCTGGTGATGGCACCGAATAAAACCCTCGCCGCTCAGCTCGCCGCCGAACTACGGGAGTTGCTGCCTAATAACGCCGTCGAATACTTCGTTTCCTACTACGACTACTATCAACCTGAAGCCTACGTTCCCCAAACCGATACCTATATTGAAAAGGATTCGTCTATTAACGACGAGGTGGAGCGGTTACGGCATAGCGCCACCAACTCACTGCTCACCCGGCGAGATGTGGTGGTCGTAGCCTCGGTGTCGTGTATCTACGGCCTGGGTACCCCGCAGGAATACGTGGACCGAATGGTCCCGCTACACGTCGGTATGGAGATCGACCGGGACGAACTACTGCGGCGGTTCGTCCAGATGCAATACACCCGCAATGATCTGGCCTTCACCCGCGGAACCTTCCGGGTGCGTGGAGACACCATCGAGATCATCCCGGTCTACGAGGAATTAGCGATCCGCATCGAAATGTTCGGCGACGAGATCGATGCCCTCGCAACGTTGCACCCGGTTACCGGAGATGTCATCTCCACCGCCGAGCAGGTCTTCCTCTTTCCCGCCTCACACTACGTGGCCGGGCCAGAACGTATGGAGCGTGCGATCGCCAGTATTGAAGCGGAACTCGCACACCGGCTTGACGAATTCGAACGTCAAGGCAAGCTGCTGGAAGCCCAACGGCTGCGCATGCGCACCACCTACGACCTGGAAATGATGCGGACCGTCGGCACATGCGCCGGGATTGAGAACTACTCGCGCCATATTGACGGGCGCGGCCCGGGCACCCCACCGCACACGCTCCTGGATTACTTCCCCGACGACTTCCTCCTGGTTATCGACGAATCCCACGTAACCGTCCCGCAGATCGGGGCTATGCACGAGGGGGATGCCTCCCGTAAACGGACCCTGGTCGACCACGGCTTCCGCCTGCCCAGCGCCCTGGACAACCGACCCTTACGCTGGGACGAGTTCTTGGAGCGGATCGGGCAGACCGTGTACATGTCGGCCACACCCGGACCATATGAGCTTTCGCGCAGCGACGGCGTCGTCGAACAAATTATTCGCCCCACCGGGCTCGTTGATCCCAAAGTCGTCGTCAAACCCACGCGCGGGCAGATCGATGATCTCCTCGGGGAAATCAACACCCGAGTGGAACGCGATGAGCGGGTACTCGTCACCACCCTCACCAAGAAAATGGCGGAGGATCTCACCGACTATCTGCTCGATAAAGGGGTGCGCGTACAATATCTGCATTCCGATGTGGATACCCTGCGGCGGGTTGAGTTGTTGCGTGAACTGCGGCTGGGGCACTTCGATGTATTGGTGGGGATCAACCTGCTGCGCGAGGGCTTGGACTTACCCGAAGTCTCACTCGTGGCAATCCTCGACGCCGATAAAGAAGGCTTCCTGCGCTCGGCAACCTCGCTCATTCAGACGATCGGGCGTGCTGCGCGTAATGTGACCGGTGAAGTGCATATGTATGCCGATAAGACAACGGCGGCTATGGCCTTTGCAATTGATGAGACAGAACGACGCCGGGCCAAGCAAATAGCGTACAACAAGGAACATGGGATCGATCCGCAGCCACTGCGGAAAAAGATCGCGGACGTTACCGATATGCTCGCACGCGAAGAAGTGGATACGGCTGAGCTTCTCGCGGGAGGATATCGCGGCGCCGGTAGCGGGCCGACTGCGCGCGAGAAAAAAGCGGCCGATCGGCAAGTCCGGCAGCAGCTAGCGGACTCCTCCCAGGCGGACCTGGTTCGCCTGATCGAGGAACTCAGTGAGCAGATGCGCGGTGCGGCTGCGGAATTGCAGTTCGAGCTGGCGGCACGATTACGGGATGAGATTGCAGATTTGAAGAAGGAGCTTAGGCAGATGAGGCAGGCGCAGTGAGTGCAGTGTCCACTCGTGGCGTACTGGCATCCCTGATTTCCTCTACGGGATTTGCGACGCTGGCGTGGTATGCGAGCATTTTATCCCCGCGCTTCACCGGCTGGGAGATCTTCGGCTGGCGGATGGTACTGATCTTTCCCGCGCTGACCATCGCCATGGTGGTAACCGGGCGGGGCCGGCGGATGGTGGCCTTTATTCGAGACCTCTTTAGCTGCTGGTGGCGTCTGCCCGTGCTAGTTATCAACAGCGCCCTGGTGGCGGTACAAATGGTGCTGTTTACCTGGGCACCAGGGGCGGGCCACGCCGTCGAATTGTCTCTGGGATACTTTCTCATGCCACTGGTGATGATCCTCATCGGGCGGGTGGGGTTCCGCGAAACCCTGACCCGCGGACAAGCATTGGCGACGGCACTGGCGGCGACCGGGGTAGGGTACGAGATCATCCGCTCCGGGGGACTGGGCTGGCCCACCCTGGTAGTGGCGATCGGATACCCTGCCTACTTCGTATCCCGCCGCATGAGCCGGATGGCCAACGCCTCCGCACTGTGGGCAGAAATGGCCTTAGCGATGCCCCTGGCATTCGTAGTGCTCGGCAACGGGGAGTCTCTCAGCAAAGCTACCGACCCGATTGCGATCCTACTCATCTTGGGGCTGGGGATTATCTCCTCCGGCTCCACGGCAATCTACACCGGCGCACAGCTGCTGCTACCGTTCGCGCTCTTCGGGCTGCTGTCGTATCTTGAGCCGGTACTGTTGGCCATCGTCGCCTTCGTTATCCTGCGCGAGACCATAACCGTGGCAGAGTTGCCCACGTACGTGTTGATTTGGCTCGCGGTTATGGTACTGGCAGTGGAGGCGGCCCGGCGGCTCGGCCGACGGCGGCGTCGCCACGATATGTGGTGGCCCGAGATGCACGGCCTATAAAACCCTCACCAACCTCGCTGCCACCATTGCGCAATGCTGCCGCGTTCTGCACCGAGGGTCGTCGGTTTGCCATGCCCGGGCAGGATGAGCGTTTCATCAGGCAGGGCAGCAAAAATCTTCTCCTCAACCTGAGATAGCAGGGTAGTGAAATCCTCCGGGTTGGTGGTCTTACCGACCCCGCCGGGAAACAGAGAATCGCCGGTGATCACGATAGGAGCGCCGCTGGGGTAGCCCTGCGATGAGCCCGGCCGCAGAATGAGGGCAATCCCACCGGGCGTATGACCGACCAGTTCGATCACGTCCGCCTCAATATCTCCCTGCCGCACCCGATCGCCCTCGCAGAGAATCTGCTGGGGGACTCCGGTGGCGGCCGAAATCGCATCGGCATCTGCCGCGCCCGACCAGGCCGAGCAGCCGCACTGTTCAATAACGGCTGCCAGAGCTCCGATATGGTCAGCGTGCCGGTGCGTGGTGATGACCTGGCAGATCCGGCCATCCGCGCAGTGCACCATAATCGCATCCGGCTCAGCAGCGGCATCGACGACGACGTAATCACCCCCGCGGTTGCGCAAGAAATAGACGTTATTATCCATACTTCCGACCGCGATGCTGGAAATTGTGACGTTACCGGTGTCAATATGCATACCCCTATCGTCTCCCAAAGCTGCAGATGCCGCCCGTCTACTCATACGGTCGAATGAATCGAATCTGCCCGCGGGCCGCTAGCCTGGGAGGTATGACAACTGGTTTAACGGCCGCGCAAGTGCGCGAGCGCATAGAGCGGGGGCAGACCAATAGGGCTCCAGCCCCACAGGGCCGCAGTATTACAGATATTCTCCGCGCCAACATTTTTACGGTATTTAACGGTATTCTGGCGGCCGCCGCGGCGGTCGTCCTGATAGTCGGGCAATGGCAGGATGCCGTCTTCGTTATCGTTCTGGTGGTCAATACCCTCATCGGTACGGTGGCCGAAATCCGCGCCAAACGGGTCCTGGACTCGGTGGCCATCGTCGACGCGCCGGTGGCGCGCGTCATCCGTGACGGGCGGCGCACTGAGATCCCAGCCGAAGAGGTCGTCCTCGATGACGTCCTCGAACTTGGCCTCGGCGATCAGGTTCCGGTCGATGCCGAGGTCATCGACACGCAAGGTATCCGCCTGGACGAATCGATCCTCACCGGGGAATCTGAACCCCAGGTGAAGCAGGCGGGAGATCAGGTGTTGTCCGGCTCTAGCGTCGTCGCTGGGAGCGCGACCGTGCGAGCCTGCGCCGTCGGGGCGGATTCTTACGCCAACACTCTGGCTGCGCATGTGCGCCGCTATCGCAAGGTCCACAGCGAACTGGCGGCCGGAATTGACTATATCCTCACCCGCCTGTCCTGGGTGATCCTGCCCCTGGCCCTGTTGGTCATGTGGGCGCAGATGCGCGCCAGTGAGGGCGGGGACTGGCGCGTGGCCGCAGTCTTGGCGGTGGCCGCCGTCGTGGGCATGATCCCCCAAGGCTTAGTGCTGCTCACGTCCATGAACTTCGCCGTAGCTGGAGCTACTCTGGCTCGCCGCGGCGCTATCGTGCAGGAACTTCCCGCCGTCGAGGTGCTCGCCCGCGTGGACACCCTCTGCCTGGACAAAACCGGTACCCTCACCACCGGCCATATGCAGGTGCGAGAGATTGACGACGGCGGTACGGCGCTCACACCGGTAGAGTGGGCGGCCCTGCACCTTCTGAGCGCTGACCGCGCTAATGCCACCGCAGCCGCCATTGACGACTATGTCAGCACCCAGGACGTGCCGGCGAATGTCACGGCCGGGGATGTCGACCCCTTCGATTCGGCGAAGAAATACGGGGCCGTCCAGGTGGAGGGAGTCCACTACGCGCTGGGGGCACCGGATGTTTTGCTCGCGGCAGACAAAGCTGAGCAGGCCCGGCAGATCGCGACCACCGGCAGCCGGGTGGTTGCCTTCGCTTCCGGGCCGGATAAGGACTCTCTACAGGCGCGGGCCCTGGTGGTGATTGGCGAGGAGATCCGCTCCGATGCTAAGGAGACCTTCGCATACCTAGCTGAGCAGGGGATTCGGCTACTCGTGATCTCCGGGGACCACCCGGCCACCGCCGGGGCAGTGGCAGCACATGTGGGAATCGCTGGGGGAGAGCCACGGATCGGGGACGCTCGTGACCTGCCTAAGGACCCGGATGCACTAGCTGATGCGCTCGATGAGATTGACGTGCTCGGGCGCGTTACCCCGGAACAAAAACGCGATATCGTCCTTGCTCAGCAGGCCAGCGGGCACGTGGTCGGGATGACCGGCGATGGAGTGAATGACGCAATGGCGCTTAAAGAAGCCGATCTCGGTATCGCCATGGACAACGGGGCCGGTGCTACCAAAGCTGTGGCCCGCCTGGTGTTGTTATCCGGGAAGTTCGGCGTGCTGCCCCACGTGCTCGCGGAGGGACGCCGCGTGATGGCGAATATGGAGCGGGTATCCGTCCTGTTCCTTACCAAAACCACCTATGCGATCGTGTTGGCTCTGGTCACCTCGACGGTGGCGCTGCGCTACCCCTTCCTGCCACGTCACCTCACCGTTATCGGTTCGCTATCGATTGGCATTCCGGCCTTTATCCTCGCACTCGCCCCGAATACGCGCCGCTATCGGGCCGGTTTCTTACGCCGGGTTCTTAGGCAGGCGATACCAGCTGGGCTGGTGGTGGCTATCGCGGTGATTGTAGCGCAGGCCCTCGCCGTGACCGGCTGGGTGGCCCTCGATGCCACCGAGAGCTATACGGTCACGATGCTGACGGCGCTGATTATTGCGCTCGCCCTGCTCGCCACTTTCTGCCGGCCCCTCTTTGTGCGCGGCGGATGGCCAGGCTGGCGGGCGGGATTACTTGCCGCGATGGTAGGGC
>JAEWHO010000015.1 GCA_023387755.1 Actinomycetes bacterium
CCTGTTCACCCGTGACACCTCCTGCTGGGTCTACGACGGCGTCGCCATCAACTCCATGACCATGCCGGCCCGCCGCCCGGAGACCGTAAACTTCGAAGCCATCTACACCTGGCACCCGAAGTTCAAGGACGCCGAGTTCAACCGCTGGTCGCTCGGCAATGACGAAGGCCCCGCCTCCATCGAGGGCGGCGACGTCCTGGTTATTGGTCGCAACAAGGTACTCGTTGGTATGTCCGAACGCACCACCCCGCAAGGTGTGGAGCGCCTGGCCCGCCAGCTCTTTGACGCTGGCCGTGCAGACGAGATCGTCGCCCTGCACATGCCGAGCGAACGTGCCCTGATGCACCTGGACACCGTCATGACCATGCTGGATGAAGAGACCTTCACCGCCTACGGCAACCTCGGCATGCTCGCCTCCAACACCATCCGCCCGGGTGACTCCTCCGGCAAGCTTGACGTCACTTACAACGCGCCCGACAAGATGTTTGACGTCATCGCCTCCGCGCTCGGTCTGCCAGAAATCCGCGTTCTCACCACCCCGCAGGACTCCCTGGCCGCCGAACGCGAGCAGTGGGACGACGGCTGCAACTTCCTCACCATCCGCCCCGGCGTGATCGTTGGCTACGAGCGGAACGTTGCCACCAACACCTACCTGCGTGAACAGGGCATCGAGGTGCTGGAAGTGGAAGGCTCCGAACTCGGCCGCGGCCGTGGCGGCCCGCGCTGCATGTCCTGCCCGACCATCCGTACCGGTATCTAAGGCAGCAGCCTCGGCAGATATTCGCCGCGCGATTACTGCCGCAGCCAACTGAACGGAGGGGTAGCTCCTACGGGAGCTGCCCCTCCTGCGTTGTATCTACGCCAGGACTGAGCGCCCAGAGCACAGCTTCCGCAATCTGGGCCAGGCCCAGCGAAGCGTGACCGGCGGCCCGCCTAGGCCAGGGACCGCGCGACCTGCACACACTGACGGCCATAGCCCGCCCCAAACAAGGCCGCGTGCACCAGCAGCATATGTAACTGATGGAGCCCCACCCGCTCCCGCCACCCGTCGGCCAGCGGCGAGACTGCCTCATATCCGGCCAAGGTGTCAGCCAGGTGTGGGGAGCCAAAAAGAGCCAGCGCAGCCAGGTCGGTTTCCGCGTGGGCACCGTGGGCGGCTGGGTCGATGAGCCAGCCGCCGGCGTCGTCGTCAATCTCTCCCCACAGCACATTCCCGCCCCACAAATCCCCGTGAGTGCGCGCGGCCGCCACGCCGCGTTCGCGGCACAGGGCGGGCAGGGCGGAGGTGTGATCGCCCCCGGCAATCGCGGCAATAGCTTTCTCGACGACGACGCCGCCCGCCGCGTCGATCCCGCCGCGCCGGCGCGCCAAGTCCAGATACGGTTGCAGGCGGCATTCAGCGTAAAACTCGCCCCAACTCTGGGCCGGATCGCCGGCGGGAAGATCCAGATTGGCAAAACGCGCCGGGCAGGAAAGGCCAGGTGGTAGCGCCCCAAAATACTCCGCTCCGGCCGCATGGGTGAGTGCCAACCCCTGCCCGAACTCGTAGGCCATCTGGGCGGTTGGTGCGTGTTCGCGGACCAATCGGGTGGTGAGGTAGCCGGCGTTGGCGTCGAAATCAACCAGCTCCACCACGCGTGCCCCGGCCGCCGCGCGCAGCCATCGCAGGGAGGCGGCTTCCGTGTGTAAGGAGCGGGAATCAGCGGTTTTACGGTAGGTTCGGGCTGCCCTCATACCCCACAGTGTAGGTCCCAATGCTGCCCAGATTCATCCCCAGTGCGCAGCTACTTCCCGCTCATCCCCGGCCACCGCTCGTGGGGGAGCAGCAATCAGGTTGGCGTTTTTAACCTATCTGCACAACGCGGAAAGGAATTCGCCATGATCTCGATTGTTTCGGTCCGAGCCCAACTCGAAGACGCTCTGCACGCCCTTGACCGGGCCCGCACGCACCTGGATCAGGCCCGGCCCCAGCAGTGGAACGATTCGGCGGCGCAGGCCTACCAGCAGCAGTTGAATGACGCGCACTGCCAAACCACGTACCTCCGTGATCGCCTTGCCGGGGTGGTGGCCACGCTATGAATCGCACCAATATCATCTATATTTCCGACGGCCCAGATACGGTCGATACCGACCACCTGCGAGCCTTATCTGACGCACTCTTACAAGCCGCTGCGCAGGTGGCGTTGGCGGAAGGGAACGTCCTCCACGCTGCCGCGGTGGCACCGCTCGACCAGATAGTACAGGGGCCTGTCTTTGCCACTGTCAATCCGCTCGACAGGGTTAGTGAGGTCTTACAACAGCTTGTCTCACTGCACACCGGACCATCCTCCTTCGCGGCCGTCTTGGAGAGCCTGGCCACCCTCACCCAGGCGTTGCTGCGCAGCCAGGCGATCTATGAGGAAAATGAGGCGACAGTGCGCAATCGCTTCACCGGCGGGTACCTGGCGCAGGTCGGAATCTCCCTCACCGGCCTCAACGGGTGGACAGCTGGCCTGGCTCTCGCCGCCCTGAACCTCCCGGAGGCACTACTGGGGACGGTCCCCGGTGGGGTGAGTACACAGCGAGCAATCCACGGTTTAGCACTCGGCCTCGACCCCACCCCCACCGCCGGAATGGTCAGTGGGCCCGGGTGGCTCAGTTCGCCGGTCGGTCGCAGTGCCGCACGCCTGTTGACCGACCTTGGGCTAGCACATTACACGGTCAATCCGGTTACCACCACAGTGGGGGAGAGTACATTCGAGATCGCGCCTCCCACCTTCGAGGAGCAGCTACGGCGAGGCCGGCTGGACCCAGATTCCGTGCTCCACGGGGCGGCACTGCTTGGGGTACCGTTGTTGGCCGGCTCGACGGCGGCCCTCCTGCCGCGAGAGCGGCAGACTATCGGGAACAACCCGGCTGGAATGGCCCAGTTTGCGCGCCGGCTAGGTGAGCTTAATAAGCGCTCCCAGCAGCTCCAAGGGCAGGTGACGGAGATCGAGAAGATCACTGGAGCAGACGGCAAAGAACGGTATGTGGTACTCATTCCTGGCACTAGCGCAGATCAACTGGCCGATCCCACAAACCCAGCCAACCACATCAGCAATATGCAAATGATGTCAGGGATAACCTCCGACGCCGAACGTAGCGTCATAGCCGCGATGGAAGCAGCCGGTATCCCGCCGGGCGCGCCAGTCACATTTATCGGGCACTCTCAAGGCGGCCTCGTAGCTTCCCGCCTGGCGACGGATCCGCAGATACAAGAGCAGTATCGACTCGACTTCGTGCTCACCTTCGGTTCACCCACCGGCCTGGCTCAGCTGCCCGACGATCTACCGAGCCTACATTTGGAGGAGATGGATGACATCGTGCCTGCCTTAGACGGAAGCGCGAATGCAGCCTCCAAAAATCACGTGACCGTAACCTTTGCAGATGAGGGACTTATGCAGTCCCTGGTCGGTATGACTCACGGTATGGAGGTTTATGC
>JAEWHO010000026.1 GCA_023387755.1 Actinomycetes bacterium
GAGTAACTCACCGGCCACCGCTCTTGGTTTATGCGCTTGCGCTCAGGCGCGCGCTGCCTCTACGCAAGCACGAGGCCCGCACCGCTTCAGGCGTTGCTGTTAGTCACTAGCTGCGGAACATCCGCGCGCAACCGTTCTGGCTGCGGTCCTGGCGACGCTTCGTCCACTGCGGAGCAGTAGAAGTGCGGGTCGCAGCGCATATGGGCGACCCCATCGGGTTGGTCATCCGTTCGACGAACGTCATGAATTTACGCATCTGATTGTCACCTGGGTCTTTAGTCCTGCTAAGCTTCCCGTATTTTAGGCATAAATCGCCAAAATTGCCACCGATAGCCGACTCGGCGTGCCGCAGATGCGCTGGAAAAACAAAAACCCCGGCGGACCGGGGTTTTGCTGGTGGCTCCGACCGGCGTCGATCCGGTGACCTTCCGATTTTCAGTCGGACGCTCTACCAACTGAGCTACAGAGCCAGGAATGCGAGCACCCGGCCAAAAGACCGGGTGGGCTTTCCGCGACCCCGACGGGACTTGAACCCGCGACCTCCGCCGTGACAGGGCGGCGCGCTAACCAACTGCGCTACGGGGCCTCATGAGTTGAGACCAAATGGTCGTACCCCCAACGGGATTCGAACCCGTGTTACCGCCGTGAAAGGGCGGCGTCCTAGGCCACTAGACGATGGGGGCCCTTGGTGGAACCCGTCTTCGTGCCGGGGCCTCGTTAAGCATACGCGTAAACACTTGGTGAATGCAAAATCGAGAATCGGTGTTCTGCCTCACAATGATAATTCCGCGAAATTTCGGGTAATTGCCATAATGGGCCTATGGATTGCCCGCCACCGCCACTGATGTGTTCAGACGCTGAATTTGAACGCCTCGTAGAACAGGGGCTCATGCGCATCCCTCAGCGTCTACTCGATCTCCTCGACAATGTGGCGATCCTGGTGGAGGATGTACCACCGCCCGATATCCCCGCCGATACCCTTGGCCTCTACGATGGCATTCCGCTAACCGAGCGCGATGAAGGCTGGCTGGCCGGGGCGTTGCCAGACCGCATCTACATCTACCAGCAGCCCCTGTTGCGCATGTGCACGAGCTACGAGGAGCTGGTGGAGGAGGTGGCTGTCACCGTCGTCCACGAGATCGCCCACCATTTCGGTATCGACGACGATGCCCTGGAAGCTCTCGGCTGGGATTAGCGCCGCCCCGTGCTCGCTCGTTCGTGCCTGTGTATTCAGGCAATGCCCAGGTGGGCGTGGGTAATCTGGAGCCATGATGGTGGAGACTCCCAAGACAGCCGAAGACGCAGCCGAGGCTGCTTTTGACCTGCTTGCCCTGCTCGGTTATGCCGGCATTGGGCTGCTCATCGGGATGGCAGTAGCCTTCGTCGTCGGGGTAATTCTGCGGATTATCGCACGCCGCAAACCGTTGGTGGGGGCACTGACCCGGCATGCTGGCCGCCCCTTCCATGTGGCCATGATGGTGCTGGGGGTTTGGCTCGGGGTGCTCGCTTTTACGACGGCGGCCTACGGCTCGGTGTGGCGGCAAAACTTCCGCCATATCGCGCTTTTGGTGTTTATCGCCAGCCTGGCATGGCTCGCGATCGGCCTGCTGCGCGCGGTTGAGGCCATTATCGTCTCCCACCACCAACAGATCTCTTCCACCGATTACAGTGCCCGCGTTACCACCCAAATGCAGGTGTTGCGGCGGGTGGGGTCCGCCGTCGTCGTAGTGTGTGCGCTCGCTGGTGCGTTATTAACGTTCGACGGCGCTCGCGCGATTGGCGCCTCCCTGTTTGCGTCCGCAGGCGTCATCTCCCTGGTTGCGGGCCTGGCGGCCCAGTCATCGCTGACGAATGTGTTTGCCGGCATGCAGATTGCCTTCTCGGACGCTCTGCGCGTCGACGATCTATGCATGATTGACGAGCAACTAGCCACCATTGAGGAAATCACTCTCACCTATGTGGTTGCTCGTACCTGGGATGATCGCCGCATAATTCTGCCCTCCACTCGCTTTACAACTAAACCGTTTGAGAACTGGACGCGGCGGGAACCGAAACTTCTCGGCAGTGTGGAGATGGATCTGGACTGGCTGGTTCCCATTGGCGCGCTGCGGGCGCAGCTTCAAGAGGTTGTCTCGACCTCCGATCTATGGGATGGGCGGGCCTGCTCCTTGCAGGTCACCGAAGCCACTGACGGGCGAGTGCGGGTCCGCGCCGTCGTCTCCGCCGCCAATTCTGGGAACCTGTGGGATCTGCGCTGCCATACCCGCGAACAGCTGGTGGACTGGCTGCAGGCCACTGCTCCCTACTCCCTGCCACGTACCCGGGTGGAAACCCAACCCTTCCAGGCGCCGTCCCTGGAGGCACGCAGCGAGTTCAATGAGCGGATGACGCGGCGGGCCAAAGAGGCCAAGGAGCGGCGGGAAGAAAAACGCCGCCGCGAGCAGTCTGACACTCTGCGGGAGTTGGCTGCCGTTGAACCAGCTAAAACCGATGATCGACGGCGCCAATCCGCCGCGCGGAGGGCGCGACGGCAGGCTGAAAGAGCGGATCGGCGGGCACAGCGCTCGAGCCGCCTGCGTTTAGGCGGTAACCGGTGGCGAGAACCGCTCCCCAATACGGAGCGAACCCAAGTGCTCACGGCAGCGGAGCAGGCGGAATTGGAACGCGCCTTGGATCGACCCGCCCAGCCAGAGCGAGCGGCGGATACTGGCAAGGATGCGGATGCCATGACGCACGAGGGTGATACCCGTGTCCGTGAGGAGGGGCATAGCAGTGGCGGTGCCGGTGCTGAGCGGCTCTACAGTGGAAGTGCGGAGGCTGAGGAACGTGCCCAACGGATGAGTGGTCCTGGCCAGGCGGCCATGGCGGAGCGGGAAAAAGCCGCTCAGCGGCGCCGTGAAAATGAAAAACCGGCCCCGGCAGATGATGATGAGTAAGGATATACCCATGTATACCCATGAGCCCCAGCAGAATGCTGATAACCTCGGCGCACAGTCTGTAGATCGAGTTGAGAAAACTGACGCTCAATGGCGCGAAGAACTGAGCGATCTTGAATATCACGTGCTGCGAGAAGCCGGCACCGAGCGGCCCGGAACCGGGGAGCTTCTGCACGAGAACCGCACCGGCATATATTCTTGCCGGGCTTGTGGGGCGGAATTATTCCAGTCTGAGACGAAGTTCGACTCCCACTGCGGCTGGCCCTCATTTTTTGCTCCCAGCGATTCTGACGCCGTGACCACCCATGAGGACACCTCCCACGGTATGGTGCGCACCGAGGTGCGCTGCCGCCGCTGCGATTCCCACCTCGGTCACGTCTTTCCCGACGCCCCCAACACCCCTACGGGGGATCGCTACTGTATGAACTCGGTTTGTCTCACCTTCGAAGAAGCCTGAGCCGCCGTGCGCCTGGCAACCTGGAATATTCGGTGGGGCCGCCGGATTGATACCGATCCGCGCGCGAGTGTCACCTCAGACACGGCTTGCCTGCGGGAGATCGGTGCTGCGGTAGCCGATCTAGGGATCGATGTGCTCGCCGTGCAGGAGGTGGATCAGAAGCTAGCCCGCTCTGGTCGCACCCGGCAGATTGATTCCATTGCCTACGCGATGGGAGCGCAACCAGGTCAGTACCGGTTCACCGCCCATAATCTCGGCCCCGCAACAGGCCTGCGAATGCGGCCATTTCGCTCCGATGCTCACGGACTCCCGGCATTCGGCATTGGCATGTGTACCACAATGCCCGTGCGATCCTGGCATATCCTCAATTTCCCGCTCCGTTTACCGGACATATCCATGTGGGCGGGTACCCGGCCCTGGTGGGAGCGGATAGTAGTGTTCGACCTCACCCGGTCGCTGAGCGCCGTCGTCGTCAATCCGCAGGCACCGATCTCGGTGGCCAACTTCCACGCACCGGTGCCTACGTACGCGGGAAGGGAACAGCTGGCCATGGCCGCAGCAGCTATGACGCGACTGCCTGGGCCGCGAATCATTATGGGAGATTTCAATGCGGATCCCGGTGCTGCAGCTGCCACTATCGGCTGGCACAGTCTCACTGAAGGGCTCACCTACCCGGCCACGCAGCCGCAGATCCAACTTGACGGCATTATCAGTGACCAGCCACTGACCGTCAGCGCGAGTGGAGTCGAAAATCTGCTGTTCTCCGATCACCGGCTGGTATGGGCGGATGTGGACGTATCCGGCGTAAAACAGGCACAATAAACCGCAGGGCAGCGCCACGGCACGGCGGGCTCAGATGGCAGTGAGGACCGGGGGAATTATGGTGTGGCGGGAGCAGTTGGCGCACCCCGCGGGGATCCGCGCTCCCGTACTGTTCATCGTTCAGGGGCTCACCCAGTATGTGGGAGCTTCCTACGCCGTCATGCTCTTCGCGCTCATGCCCTCCACCACGGTGGCGTGGTGGAGAATTGCAGTGGCTGCGGTGGTGATGGCAGCGTGGCGACGGCCCTGGCGTGCCGAGGTGCGGATGACCCGCAAATCCCTCGGCCTGGCGGCAATCTTTGGGCTTTGCCTTGCCACCATGAATATGCTGTTCTACTTGGCCATCGCGCGGATTCCGATGGGGCCGGCGGTGGCGCTGGAGTTTACCGGGCCGGTGCTGGTAGCAGCCATT
>JAEWHO010000061.1 GCA_023387755.1 Actinomycetes bacterium
AAGAGTGGCAATGACCAACAGGGGGCGATCCCCTTCTGGGCCGACATGCCCCATTCCCCACCGCAGAAACATGAGAAGTGTAAGAACACCGAGAATCGCGAAACCCATATTCCAGGTAACATTCGAACCTTCCGAGTCGATCCGAACAGCTTTCACACCGGCATTCGGTTTGGGGGCGCGAGACGCCATGAGGCACTCCTTGAGTTGCCGTCGTTCACTACTGGTGTATCCGCGTGCGCAGCGGATGACTACGCGGTTGCACGCGCGCGCCGTCGTCGAGAAAATCCCGGTAAACGCCGACAAGTGAGCAACGCCCAGTCACCAAGGATTCTATTGGGTAAGTTGTGCCACGCACAAAGATTCCCGGGGGTAGAGGCCAGGAAATTCGCAAGGTCGTCGAGAGGGGCGCTTTAAGCTGGGAATATCTCTAGCGGAGGAGCAAACGTGACCTACACCGACAACACCCGGGTACTCCACGTCAATAACGTGGCGGGCGTGGGGCCGGCACTGGTCCACTACGCCCGTTCACAAGGCAAACACTGGGCGATGAAGTATCTGCCCGCCGGCCGGGGGCGAGCGGCCGAGGTGGCGCGTTCACGACTGCGGGATTTTATTGACTTCCAGCAAATCCGAAAACACGCTGACCTCGTTGACATCCACTTTGCCACCAATGGGTACTACGCCTTCGGGGTAACGCCCACAGTGCTTCACCTACACGGCACCGACATTCGCAACGACCGCCAGCATCCCCTCACCGGGCACTTAGTAGAATATGCCCTTAACCGCGCCGACGCTGTCATCTGCGCTACCCCAGACTTACTGCCGTGGGTGCGCGGCAGTCGGCCGGACGCACAATGGTTACCCAACCCGGTTCCCACGTCATTTTTCCCGACGACGCCGCCACGCCCGGGCAAGCCCGGGCGTGTGATCCTGTCCAGTCGCTGGGATGACACCAAAGGGGTCGATGTACTCCTGCCGCTCATCAGCGAGCTGCGGAGGCGCAACTGTGATGTCCACACCTTGGACTGGGGGCCGCATGCGGCCGCGGCAGCCAAGCAGGGCGCTACCCTGCACCCACTCATGGATCCCGTTGACTTTGCGCAGTTCTTGGCGAGCGCGAGCGTCGTCGTCGGGCAGCTAGAATTCCCGGCACTGTCCATGACCGACTACCAAACCCTCGCGCTCGGGGTGCCGTTGGTGGGGGCCGCCTCGCTGGAGGATGCCCCAATTGTGGCCGTGCGATGCGAGAACTCGCCTTCCCAAGAGCAGGCCCGGAACAGCGGATACCTGGCTGAGGGCGAATACGCGAGCGGTGCGCAGACAAGCGGTGCCAGCGTTGATCTCGCGGCCACCGCAGGCCGACCCTCCCGATCGGATTCTGGGCGGCAACTAATCGAGCGCTGCCCGCAGGCCATTGCCGAGGCTGTAGAGGAGCTAGCCGCAACGTCAGGCCCTGATGCCGCTGCACACCGCCGGGCCTGGGTCGAGATTACCCACCACCCGCGCGCCGCTGTGGCCGCCCTAGAGGAGGTCTACGCTCGGGTATTGCACCGTTAGCGACGGTAGACAGCCTCAGCGGCGGACATAAACCTCTTTTTTCACCCGCGCGATGAGGGTGCCATCGGCGGTGCGGATATCGGTAGAGAACCAGTGGAAATGCTTCTCGCCGTCAGCGGTGGCCGTGATGATTTCGTCGATAGTTTGCTGATCGAGCACGAACTCCGCGTAAACATGGGTGCGCCCCTTGGCGATGAACTCAATCTCGGCGCTCTTATCCCACACCTGGTAGTTGGCGGGCAGATTATTGGCGAGCATCATCACCCACCACGGGTCAGCGAGCGAAAATAGCGACGCCCCGTACAGGGTGCCGAGGTAGTTCGCGGTGATTCGGTTATGCCGCAGACGCACGCGAACTCGACGGAAATCCTGGGATATCGACATGATTTTCAGGCTGGAAGCCAGGTAGGGCGGCCACAGGTTCATCGCGCGGCGGGTAAGCGAGGGGCGCTTAACTAACGCGTCCAGATCGCGGTAGGTGGGGAAACGCATGGCATCCTCTCCTTTTAGCTCAGTTCCGCTTAGTGTGTTGCTCTTAGCTTTGTTCCACGGGTAGTCCACGCGCTGCCCAGGCCGAAAACGATCCCGGATATAGTCGCGCGGGGCGATACCCAAGATGCTCCATAACAAGCGCATTGTGGCAGCCGGTCACGCCCGAGCCACAGTAACTAATAACGTCAGTTTCGGGATGAACACCCGCCGCCGCGAAGTTCGCCTGCAGTTCGTCCCGCGAGCGCAGATGTCCGCTCGCGGTGACGTGTTCTCGGCACGGCACCGACTTAGCAGTGGGAATATGCCCGGCTTTCGCGTCGGTAGAATCTTCGCCCGCGTACCGCTCGCGCGGGCGGGCATCGATCAGTACCGTGGCGTGGCCACCGGGCTGTAGGGCAATATCTTCGACGACGGCAGTGTCCGCCAGCCGCTCCGCCGGCCAAGCCGGCTGCAAGCTAGGTGACTGGCTGCGTGTGGATTCTTCCGCTGCCTCATGCGAGCCGGCTGGTTCGGGAGTGGTACGGGCCGACTCGGCGTCCGAATTCGCAGCCTCAGGTGCGGGCTCTGACGTACAGGTAGCACCAGCCACGAGTGGAATGTCGACATCGGATAAACCGCCGTCGAGCAGAGCCGCCTGGAAGCCCCACAGACGCAGCATCCACACCAGGCGGGCAGCCGCAACGCCTCCCTCACTGTCATAGGCGATTACTGGCCGGGAACCGTCGATCCCCACACGGCGCAGGGTAGCGGCGAACTGTTCCGCCGAGGGTAAGGGGTGGCGGCCTTCCTCGGGAACTGTAATGGCCGAGAGGTCCCGATCCAGGTCTATAAAAACCGCGCCCGGCAGATGTGCAGCAAGGTATTCCTCATATCCGCCCCCGTCAAGATGCCAACGCACATCGGCGAGATAGAGCTCCGGTAGGCGCTCGCGCACCCAGGGCCAAGAAACAAATGGTTCCATCATGGCCTTACGGTAACCGATGGGAAGGCGGCACCACAGATCAATTACATGGGAACGTACGTTGACAGAAATCTCTTTAGCGCCAGAGCGCGGCAACCAACCTAAACCCGCTGCATGCGCGTACGCGCTAGCTGGGCGTGCTCGACGCGAGGCAACGATAAGAGCCGCTCAGCCGCTGCCCGATCCGTGACCAGGCTGGTGATCAGTCCTGAACGGGCCACCGCCATTATTGAGGCGCCAAGTCCCACGTCACCCACTTTGCCCTCTTCTTCAACACCGTGGGTCAACATCGATCGGGCGTATCTGTCACGGAGCCGGGCACTGACTATGCCACGCCTACTAGATCCCCAAACTAGCCGGCAGACTATCTCCAACATCCCCTCGTCCCCTGCTAGTGAACAACTGCGCCTGCTAAGTCTGGAATGGCGGGAGAGTATTGGAGTGCGGAAAGCCAGTACTACCGGCACTACGATCCGCCCGTACACTCCAGCTGCGACCGCCATATTTACAGTTACAACAGCACCGAGATTAAGAACCACCTATAGGAGAGAGCCTGCCTTTTCTGCTCCTGTAGTACCGAGAGCACGCAGCTCGATTACTGAACGCTGAGACGCAGCCGCGGGCGTTTCTTATACGCTGCCACCTGGGACTACCACCATCCTGGATGCTATAAATTGCGACGACCGTAAATTTGATGGTGGTAAACACACACGCGGGCCTTTCATTTTTGGTTGCAGTGTTAGGTCAAGAGGCGATAGTGGCCCCTATCCGGTCGGATCGGTCAGGACGATGTGGTACTCGTTCACCTGCTGCGGCGGCGACTGCACCGTCGTGGTCAAAGTGCCCGGGATCGGAATCCACATCCCAGAGTCCGGGTCCTTGTAGTTAGCCATCCATGACGTGGTCACACTGATCGTGTACGCGCCCACCTTGCGATAGACGTGCCGGATATTCCCCTCCGGATACGCAGCCCCAGCACCAGCACCCGACACCACCGGAGTAC
>JAEWHO010000051.1 GCA_023387755.1 Actinomycetes bacterium
CCGTCGTATGGGTTGACGCCGATGGCTACGAGACCCAGCAGGACTCCGGCAGCCTGATCCTTACCTCCGTTGTGAAGGAGATCGGTGCCGCGGTGTTCGATACCATCAAGTCTGTAGCGGAGGATAAGTTCTCGTCCGAACAGTACGTGGGCACCCTCGAGAACGGTGGCGTGTCTATCGCTGACTTCCACGACTTTGACTCCAAGGTTCCGCAGGAACTCAAGGACGGGCTGAATAAGGTCAAGGAAGATATCATCTCCGGAACCATCAAGATTGAGACCCAGAACCAGCCGTAGTCACAACCGCTGATTGACGCCACGCAAGGCCCGGACTCGCCATGAACAGGCCCGGGCCTTGCGCCGTCGTCGGGACGTACAAGGCACCCCGGCGCGGGGCGGGATCGGCAAGGATAGAAAGTACCCAATGACGTGAAACTTCAATTGCGAGGGATCACCAAGGTATTTGGTCCGCTAGTCGCCAACGATCATATTGATCTAACTATCGAGCCGGGTGAGATTCATGCGCTCCTCGGTGAAAATGGTGCTGGCAAGTCCACCTTGATGAATGTCCTCTATGGCCTGTACACCCCCGATGACGGGGAAATTCTCATTGACGATAAACCGGTACGTTTCTCGGGGCCAGGTGATGCCGTAGCCGCCGGAATCGGCATGGTGCACCAGCACTTCATGCTGGTCCCGGTGTTCACCGTGGCCGATTCCGTGGCCCTGGGGTATGAACCCACCGGTGTTGGTGGTGTCATCAAGCACCACGAAGCAGCTGAACTAGTCAACAAACTCTCGGCCCGCTTTGGGTTCGATATTGACCCCAAAGCGCTCATCGAAGACCTGCCCGTGGGTGCCCAGCAGCGCGTAGAGATCATTAAGGCGCTCTCGCGTGACGCCGAAGTGCTGATTCTCGATGAACCCACCGCGGTGCTTACGCCTCAGGAAACCGATGAGTTGATGGATATTATGCTGCAGCTAAAAGAAGCTGGAACATCCATCGTCTTTATTACTCACAAGCTCCGCGAAGTACGGGCTGTGGCTGACCGTATCACAGTCATTCGGCGCGGCAAGGTAGTGGGAGAAGCATCGCCTACCTCCACTGAAAAAGAACTGGCGTCCCTCATGGTGGGGCGTCCCGTGAACCTGGGCGTGGATAAGGAAGAGCCTCAGCTCGGATCGTCCGGTCTGCTGCTGCGTAATGTGTCCCTCATTCATGAATCTGGCCAAACGCTCCTGGATGATATCAATCTGGACGTCAAAGCCGGTGAGATCGTGTGCGTTGCCGGGGTGCAGGGTAACGGACAGACTGAGCTGGCCGAGGTTATTCTCGGTTCGCAGTCGCCCAACTCGGGCGTCGTCGAGATCGGTGGGGAGGACGTCGCTAGCAAGTCCATTAAGCAGCGCCTGCAACACGGCTTGGGATATGTACCGGAAGACCGCTCTACCGACGGTATGATCGCCAGTTTCTCCATCGCGGAGAACATGATCCTCGACCAGTATGACCGCCCGCCCTTCGCTCGCGGTATCTCCATGAAGCCGTCCGTAGTCGCCAGCAATGCGCTGGAACTGCGGGAAGAATTTGACGTGCGTGTCACCTCCGTACACGACCCAATCTCTACTCTGTCGGGCGGTAACGCGCAAAAGGCCATCCTGGCACGTGAACTTTCTCGTCCACTGAAAGCACTGGTCGCCTCCCAGCCTACCCGTGGTCTGGACGTCGGCTCCATCGAGTTTGTGTACAAGCGGATTGTGCAGGAGCGCGATAGTGACACCGCCGTCCTGGTGATCTCTACCGAACTGGATGAGGTGGATGCGCTGGCAGACCGCATCGCGGTCATGTATCGCGGCCGTATTGTGGGGATCGTCCCGGCCGGTACCCCCCGTGATGTACTCGGCTTAATGATGGCTGGTGTTCCTTTGGAAGAAGCCCAAGCTCAAACAGGCCAATCGAGCGCTACCGATCCTGCGGTTAGCGCGGCGCCCGCGCAAACCCCAAAACACGTGAGCGAAGGAGCCGATCATGAGTGATCCGCAGTCGCCCGGGACTACCCCTGCTCAAGAGCCCGGCACTATGACTCCGATTGGACAACAGCAGCCCGAACGGGATGTTGCTTGGGCGCAGCGTATTCGACAGCGCGTTCTGGGAATCAACACGGCAGTTATTCTCGGGGCAATTCTGTTGTCTCTACTCATCGGAGCGTTGATTGTCGTCTTATTTGACAAGGACGTTCAAACCGCAGCAAGCTACTTCTTTGCGCGTCCTAGTGACTTCTTCAACGAAGCCAGTGCCACCTTCCAGAGTTTCTTCTCTTCGCTTGTGCGTGGCGCGATCTTCAACTATCAGGCCAATAACACCACCGACGCCATCAAGCCGCTGTTTGAGACGATGACCCGTTCGGTCCCGCTCATCCTGGCGGGCTTGGCTATCGCCGTCGCTTTCCGAGCTGGCCTGTTCAACATTGGTGTACAGGGCCAGTTCATGATTGGCGCCCTATGTGGCGTGCTGGCGGGTATCCACCTGCACCTGCCGGCTGGTCTCCATATTGTTGCGGCCGCCGTGTGCGCCGTCATTGGTGGTGGCCTCTGGGGAGCTATCCCCGGCATTCTCAAAGCGCGGGTAGGGGCCAACGAGGTGATCGTAACGATCATGCTCAACGCGATTGCCCTGAAATTCCTCAGCTATATGCTCAACCAGAAAGTGCTCATCGGCGACGGCACGGCAGGCAAGTCCATGTACGTGCAAAAGACTGCTGAGTACCCGCGCTTCCTGGAGGTCTACCGGCTCGATATTTCCATCATTATCGCCATCGCTGCGGCCTTCTTCGTCTGGTGGCTGCTGGAACGTTCCACCTTCGGTTTCGAACTGCGTGCGGCCGGTGCGAACCCGAACGCCGCCCGGACCGCCGGTATCTCGGTCACCCGCGTGATCTTCCTGACACTGGTGATCTCCGGTGCTCTCGCCGGCCTGGCCGGGTCGGTGCCGGTGCTGGGTACGGAACGATTTTTGACGACGGGCTCGGCCGGCTCCTACGGCTTTGATGCCATTACGGTGGCCCTACTCGGTAAGTCGACGCCGGTGGGTACAGTCCTGGCCGGTCTGCTCTTCGGCGCCCTGGCTGCCGGTGCCTCTACGATGCAGGCGTCGGCCGGTATTCCGGTCGATATCGTGCAGATTACCCAGGCAATTATCGTGCTATTGATCGCGGCCTCGGAGGCAGTGCGGTACTTCCGCGAAAAGCGCAAGATTGCTGCCCGCACCTCTGCTGCCACGCAGACGAAAGCCAAGAAGACCACTGCCCGCTCTGCCGCCCGCGCGCAGGTGACGCCGTCGCAGCACGCGGACACCCAGGTCGACGACGGCGCGCCCGCACCGGAGAGAACGATACCGGACGCGGACGCGCCGTCGAACCGGCCAGAAGATCACCCGAAGGGGGAGGAAAAGTGAGCGCCACCGCCCAAGATCTCGCACCTCAATCAGAGGTCCGTATCAAGATGTCATGGCGTGACCCGATCACGGCCACCCTCATGACCCTCCTAACCATCGCCATCACGGTGGTGACCTCGGGAACCTCCCGTATCACCTGGTCGGGAGCCACCAATTGGTTCGAAATCCCCACGATGGAGCTGCCCTCTCGGCCAGTTCTTATCGTTCTCTGCCTCCTCGCCATCGGCTTGACAGCGTGGATCTGGAAGCTCGCCGTCGACCGCAAATCCGTCAGCGGCTGGCTACTGGTGGGAGTCGGGGCGGCTTTCGTAATAGCCTTCCTGCTGTCCACAGTGGCCGGGAAAGAGACGGCACATCTGCCCATGATCTCGCTGCTGGCTGGGTCACTGGGTTTTGCCACTCCACTGGTGTTTGGCTCCCTATCGGGGGTCGTCTGCGAACGCTCCGGCGTCATCAATATCGCCATTGAGGGGCAGCTCCTTTTCGGGGCTTTCCTCGGTGCGGTCGTGGCCTCGCTGGCCGGTAATGCCTATATTGGGCTGCTAGGAGCCCCGCTAGCGGGCATGCTGGTTGCCGCGTTGTTGGCCCTGTTCACCGTAAACCTGCGCACTGACCACATCATCGTGGGTGTGGTGCTGAACATGCTGGTGCTAGGGCTAACCTCCTTCCTGTTCTCCACCGTGCTGAAGGAAAACGCGCAGAGCCTGAACGCCGTCACTAAACTCGCACCCATTCCGATCCCGATCCTCAAAGACATCCCGATTATCGGCCCGCTGCTGTTCAACCAGTCGCTGCTGGTATATCTGATGTTTATTACGGTGATCGTGATGCAGTTTATGGTTTTCAACTCCCGCTGGGGCCTGCGTATGCGCGCGTGCGGTGAGCACCCCAAGGCTGCGGACACCGTCGGGATCAACGTCAATCGCACCCGGTGGCGCAATGTCATCCTAGGTGGCGCATTGGCGGGCCTGGGCGGTGCGTACTTCACCATTGGTGCTGGCCTGGCATTTTCCAAGGATATGGCTGCCGGCAACGGCTTCATCGCCTTGGCCGCAATGATCCTAGGACGCTGGAACCCCAAGGGAGCCTTCGCGGCCGCCCTGCTGTTCGGCTTCGCCACCAATATTGGCCAGATCATGCAGGCAGTGGGATCGACCATCCCCTCCGAGTTCCTGCTGATGACGCCGTATATCATTACGATCGCCGCAGTTGCTGGCTTTGTGGGTGCCGTGCGCGCCCCGGCTGCGGAAGGCAAACCCTACCCGTGATCGAACCCTGGGGGCGTGGGCTAAGGCCCATGCCCCCAGCCAGTTGCTAAGGAGATTCGGTGAGCACAGTTGCCATCGACGAGGCTCTGTGGCGGGATTTGCATGCGCACGCGTGCGCTGCCGCGGCACGAGCCTATGCCCCGTACTCCAAATATCCCGTGGGAGCAGCCGCCCTCGTGGATGACGGGCGTATTATCACCGGCTGCAATGTTGAAAACTCGTCCTACGGTATCGGTCTGTGCGCTGAATGCGGACTTATCTCCACCCTCATCAACGGTGGAGGAGGCCGCCTGCGTGCCTTCCTCTGCGTCAACCGCGATGGGGACGTGATCGTCCCGTGTGGCCGATGCCGCCAACTACTGCACGAACACGGTGGTGACGAATTAGAACTGCAGATCCCTGCCGGCCACACCACCATGGGGCAGTTTCTACCTGGAGCTTTCCGTTCCGAAGACCTCACTACGGTTTGGCAGCGCGAGGCACTGCACAAGGAGCAATCATGACTGAACAATTCGACGCCGTCGACGTTATTCGCACTAAGCGGGACGGACAGGACCTGACCGGGGAACAAATCGACTGGGTGATTGACGCCTATACGCGTGGGGTGGTTGCCGATGAACAGATGAGCGCTCTGGCCATGGCGATCTTTCTCAACGGGATGAAGCGGGAAGAAATCGCCCGCTGGACGGCCGCCATGATCCGCTCTGGGGAACGCATGGACTTCTCTAGCCTGTCCCACCCCACCGCTGATAAACACTCCACCGGCGGGGTAGGGGATAAGATCACCCTGCCGCTGGCACCCCTGGTAGCCGTGTACGGGGTGGCTGTCCCACAGCTATCCGGCCGCGGTCTGGGGCATACTGGCGGCACCCTTGACAAGATGGAATCCATCGCCGGCTGGCGTGCGGACCTCAGCAATGACGAGATCATGGCGCAGCTGGAAGATATCGGCGCGGTTATCTGTGCTGCCGGGGCCGGGCTGGCCCCGGCCGATAAGAAGCTCTATGCGCTGCGCGATATAACCTCGACCGTCGACTGTATCCCGCTGATTGCCTCCTCGATCATGTCCAAGAAGATTGCCGAGGGCACTGATTCTCTGGTTCTGGACGTCAAGGTTGGGGCGGGCGCCTTCATGAAGACCATCGACCAAGCACGCGAGCTCGCGCGCACTATGGTCGATCTGGGAACTGACGCCGGCGTCAATACTGTCGCATTGCTGACCGATATGTCCCAGCCGCTGGGGCTCACTGCCGGCAACGCCCTAGAAGTACGCGAGTCGCTCGAAGTGTTGCAGGGAGGCGGTCCGCGTGACGTCGTCGACCTCACCGTGGCTCTAGCCATCGAAATGCTGCAGGCCGCCGGGGTGGATGCTGATCCACGCGAAGCCCTCAACGACGGCCGCGCGATGGACGTCTGGCGGCGTATGATCGCTGCTCAGGGTGGAGACCCGGACGCCCCGCTTCCCGTGGCGGAGCACACCGAAACCGTCACCGCCAGCGCAGACGGCATCATCACCAATATGGATGCACTCGACGTCGGCGTCGCTGCCTGGCGGCTAGGCGCTGGCCGGGCTCGCAAGGAAGATCCCGTCCAAGCTGTGGCGGGCGTGGAAATCCACGCGAAGCCAGGCGAGCATATCACCGCCGGACAGCCGCTGTTCACCATGCACACCGCCACACCTGAACGCTTCGAACGGGCACGCGGCCTCCTCGAAGACGCCGTCACGGTAGGCGAAAGCTATGACGGCCCGGACTCGATCGTCCTGGATCGCATCAGCTAATGACGGCGCACATGTGGCCGGTGCACCTGGGCGGGTGGGCTCCGCGGCAATGCGATGAATATAGCTGCGGGCCTGCCGCCCTACTCATGCTCGCCGCGTCCGGGGACGGTACTCTCGCTAGCTGGCTCAACGGAGGCAGTGCAGACGACACCTCCTGCCCGCCCGAGGTGCCTGCCTGGGCCTGGCACCGCGAGCTACCAGTAGCCACGCGGCATGAAGTGACCCAACGGCATATCGCAGAATTGCTACGGCGCAGGGCTGACGGGCAGCGCAACCGGCTAGCGTGGCCGCACCAGTGGGGAACTACGCCCTCTGCCGCCGCCCGGGTGGCGCGGTTTGGCCCGGCGGAATACGAGGCGCTGTGGCTGACCCGCAAGCGCACCGAACGCCTAACCCGGCTGGTCGAGGCCGTCACCACCGCAGCCACGCCCTGCCTGCTGTATGTAGGCGGTGATCCGAGCCAGTCGGCCCACCGCCGGCTCCCGCGCCATGTGGTCTTGGCAGTGCCAGGGCGCAGTGCCCGCAGTGACGTTATCAATATCTTCGATCCCGGCAGCGCTATGCTCACTGAAGTTCCGGTAGCTGAGCTCGACGATAACCGATCCAAAGCTGCCTTTGGCGGCTGGGCTCGCCCCTACGCCGTCGTTGTACCGAAAAACCCCAAGTAAAAGGAGGATCCTATGACCACCCGTAACGAATTAGCCGCAATGATCGACCACACCCTGTTGAAGCCCGAATCCACTGCCGCCGACGTAGCCGCACTGGTAACCCAAGCCCGGGAGTTGGGAGTTAAAGCCGTGTGTGTGAGCCCCAGTGCGCTGCCGCTCAGCGACACCGGCGAGCTCACTGTCGCCACCGTCTGCGGTTTCCCCTCCGGTGCCCACCACAGCGAGGTGAAGGCTGCTGAGGCTGCCCGCGCCGTGCGTGATGGTGCCGATGAGGTCGATATGGTGGTCAACCTTGGCCTGGTGAAGGCAGGGCGTTTCGACGACGTCGAAGCCGACATCCGGGCAGTCAAGGATGCCTGCGGGGCGGCCCTACTCAAGGTCATTATCGAGTCCGCGGCCCTGACGGACGAGGAAATCGTAGAGGTCTGCCGACGCAGCGAAGCCGCCGGAGCAGACTTTGTGAAAACCTCCACCGGCTTCCACCCGGCCGGCGGGGCGAGCGCCCACGCCGTCAAGCTCATGGCTGACACCGTGGGCGGGCGGCTTGGCGTGAAAGCCTCCGGCGGGATCCGCACCCGGGAGGCCGCCGAGGAGATGGTACAGGCCGGAGCCACCCGGCTGGGGCTGTCCGGTTCAGCAGACATTCTCGCGGCCTACGAGGACTAGTTCCGCCGCCTGGGCGGACTGCGTGGCTACGGAGCGTGCTAGCGGTATCGCAGCACCGGTAGGTTAGGCAGCGATCGTAGCCAGCACAATACGCGAGGCGGGGCGGGGAATAACCCCCGCCCCGCCTTTCGCGCGGCTGCGTACGAGCTTCTCGTGAGCTTATACGCCGAGATATGCCGCCAGGTCCGCCTTCACGGCCGCCACCCGCTCCTGAGCGCGCTCACGGGCCTGAGCCAGATCAGCCCCGGCAGGAACCGGCTCAATCGACTCCAGGTAGCATTTCAGCTTCGGTTCCGTGCCGGAAGGACGCACAATCACCCGATCGCCCGCTTCGGTGAAGAACCGCATCCCGTCGGTCGGGGGCAGGGTCTCACTACCGGCAGATAAGTCCTCCACGGAGGCCACCGGCGATCCGCCCAGGGATTCCAAGCCACCACTGCGCAGCTTCGCCATCGAATCAGCAATAATACTGAGGTCCTCTACCCTGATCGTCAGCGGGTTAGTGGCATGTACGCCATGCTGGGCCGCCAAACGATCCAGCTCATCGAGCAGACTCTCGCCTCGAGTGGCCAGTTCCGCCGCTAGTTCGCACAGACGCACGGAGGCGGAAATACCGTCCTTATCGCGCACCCGGCCCGGGTCAACACAGTACCCGAGGGCCTCTTCATACCCGTAGACCAGCCCCGGCACCCGTGAGATCCACTTAAACCCGGTGAGGGTCTCGCGGTGTTCTAGGCCATGGGCAGCCGCGATCCGGCCGAGCATCTGCGAGGACACAATCGAGCAGGCGAGCACCCCACCACCTTGCGCGGCGGCCAGACGCGCAGACTGTTCCCCGAGCAGCTGGCCCACCTCGTCACCGGTCAACTGGCGCCAGGTGCCATCCGGGAGCGGCACTGCAGCCGAGCAGCGGTCCGCGTCCGGATCATTCGCGATAATAATGTCTGCCCCAACCTCGCGGGCTTTAGCAATCGCTAGATCGAGCGCCCCGGGCTCTTCCGGATTCGGGAAGGTGACAGTGGGGAAGTCCGGGTCCGGTTCGAACTGTTCGACCACCGGGTGCACATTGGTGAAACCAGCATCGTTAAGCGCCTGCTGGCACAGGTGCCCACCCACACCGTGCATCGCCGTCAACACGATGGACAGCGAATTGGCCGGCGAGGACACCAACTCACTTACCCGCGCCCGGTAGGCGTCGATAACCTCGTCGCCGATCAGCGACCAGCCGTCCTCAGCCCGCGGGATATCCGCTACCGCACCCACATTCGCAATCTGGGCGGCGATCTCGGCGTCATAGGGCGGCACGATCTGCGCGCCCTGCCCGTCAGTGTCGACGGCGTGGCCACCCAGATACACTTTGTAACCGTTATCCTGCGGCGGGTTGTGCGAGGCCGTGACCATCACGCCGGCATCGGCGGCGAGATGACGGACGGCGAAGGCGAGGACCGGGGTGGGCAGCGCGCGCGGCATCAAACAGGCGGCACCGCCGGCGGCGGTAACAATCGCAGCAGTATCTTCCGCGAACTGAGCTGAACCGTAGCGCGCATCATAACCGATGGCGACGACGAATCCCGGCCCTACTTTATCCCGCAGGAAGGCGCACAAACCGGCCGCTGCCCGCATCACGACGGCGCGATTCATCCGGTTCGGGCCGCCCCCCAGTTTGCCGCGCAAACCGGCAGTACCAAACTGGAGGGTGCCGGCGAAGGCATCGGCCAATTCGGCGCGCGCTTCCTCATCACCAGCGCGGCTGGCAGTGAGCAGCTCCTGTAATTCCGCAGCGGTTGCGGGGTCGGGATCGTCAGCGATCCATTCTTCGACGACGGCGTCGAGGTTCATTCACTTCTCCTTCACAATGGCAGTGACAATATCGGCTAACAGTTGCGAGATACGCGGGCCTGCCGACTGGCCAGCAGCGAGTACCTCGTCATGGTTCAAAGCGGTGGCAGAGATCCCGGCGGCCGGGTTGGTGACCAGGGAAATCCCGAGCAGGTCCATACCTGCTTCCCGGACGGCAATAGCCTCCAGTGCGGTGGACATACCCACGAGGTCACCGCCAATAATGCGGGCGAATTGTACTTCCGCCGGGGTTTCGTAATGGGGGCCACGGAACTGAACATAGACCCCCTCGTCCAGGCTCGGATCGATTGAACGCGCCAGCTCCCGCAGGCGGGGGGAGTACAGGTCGGTAAGGTCTACAAAGTTCGCGCCCTCAATGGGGGAGTCCCCGGTGAGGTTGATGTGGTCTTTGATGAGCACCGGCGTGCCTGGCCCCCACTCGGGGTTGAGCCCACCACAGCCGTTGGTAAGGACGGTGGTGTGGCAGCCAGCCGCGGCCGCGGTGCGTACCCCGTGGGCGACGGCGGCGACGCCATGTCCCTCGTAATAGTGGGTGCGAGCTCCCAATACTAGCGCGTGGGCGCCGTCGGCTAAGGCAATGGATGTGATCGCTCCGCCGTGCCCGGCAACAGCCGCAGCTCGGAAACCGGGTATATCCTCGGCCGGGATCTGGGCCACGGTCTCGCCTAAGAGTTCAGCCGCCCCACCCCAGCCTGATCCCAGGACTAAAGCGATGTCATGATGGTCAATTCTGGTTGCCTGAGCGATTGTCTGCGCTGCTTTGCGCGCCAGCTCGGCAGAAGAATTATCTGCAGAATACATGCCTTCAATTCTCGCATGCGCTATCGCCACGACCTGGGCTGATACGCCCCAAGCGGGCACGGCTCACATCCGTGCGTTCCGTCTCAGTGGGGGTATGCGACGCAGGTTTTATCTGAATCACGGCCCGACCAGCGCCCGGGATTGCCATGGATTTGTCACAATGAGAACCGTGACTGCCCAATATACTGCCGCTGAATCCACTGCCCCCGTCTCGCCCGATTCCTCCAGCCCTCAAGCTGCCAGCTCGCCAGTGCGGGCCGGCTCCCGCGTCGTCGTGATTGGGGGTGGGCCCGGCGGGTACGAAGCCGCCTTGGTGGCCCGCCAACTTGGGGCGGACGTCACCGTCGTCGAGGAAAACGGGATGGGGGGATCCGCGGTGCTCACCGACGTGGTGCCCTCGAAAACCCTCATCGCCACGGCCGAGTGGATGACGCTGACTGAGAGCGCTGCGGAGCTGGGCATCCATTCTGGCGATGACCATCTCAGAGTTGATATGGGCGAGGTTAATGCCCGCGTTACCCGCTTAGCTGCGCAGCAGTCGCAGGATATTGCTGCCCGGCTAGAAAAAGAAGGTATCACCATTGTGGCGGGACGAGGGCGGCTCGGCGCGGTCACGTCTGCGGGCGGGGCACGGATCGTGGATATAACGCCGCACGAGGGTGAGCCGTTCAGCCTGGAAGCAGAAATGGTCCTCATTGCGGTTGGGGCTACGCCGCGTGAACTGCCCACCGCGAAACCTGACGGCGAACGTATCCTCACCTGGAAGCAGCTCTACACCCTAACCGAACTGCCCGAACACCTAATCGTCGTCGGCTCGGGGGTAACCGGCGCTGAATTTGCCGGGGCATATAACCAGCTCGGAGCTGAAGTGACACTCGTCTCCTCGCGCGTGCGGGTGCTACCCGGGGAAGATGAGGACGCTGCCGAGCTGATCGAAAACGTCTTTAAGCGTCGCGGTATGACGGTACTCTCGCAATCGCGAGCCGAGTCGGTGGAGCGCACCGACGACGGCGTTACCGTCCACCTGAGCGACGGCCGCAGCGTGAGCGGATCGCACTGTCTCATGGCCGTGGGCGCGGTTCCAAATACCCGCGATCTGGGCCTGGAAGAAGCTGGCGTGCGCACGACGGCGTCGGGGCATATCGAGGTGGACCGGGTATCGCGCACCACCGCATTTCGGGTCTATGCCGCCGGTGACTGCACCGGCGTCTTCCCCCTCGCCTCCGTGGCCGCCATGCAGGGGCGTATCGCCATGTGGCATGCGCTCGGCGATGCGGTTGCGCCGCTATCTCTGACGAGCGTGGCGGCCAATATCTTCACCGCGCCCGAGATCGCCACCATCGGCGTCACTCAAGCTCAGATCGACACCGGCGAGGTCAAGGGGCAGGTGACACGCCTGCCGATGGCGCGCAATCCGCGCGCTAAAATGCTCGGAATTAAGGAGGGCTTCGCCAAAGTCTTTTCCGATGCAGATACCGGCGTGGTGATCGGGGCGGTGGTGGTTGCTCCGCGAGCATCCGAGTTGATCTTCCCGCTCACCATTGCGGTCACCCACCGGCTCACCGTCGACGACGTCGCCAACGTCTTCACGATCTACCCGTCTCTGTCCGGCACCCTCGGGGAGGCCGCGCGTACGCTACATCATGTGCAGGAGGAAGACACCTTCTAGCCCCCACCGGCGGTGCGGCATAGTCACTTTTCCTACTAGAACACCGGTGTTTCACGTGTTCTATTGGGCGGACGCGGCGAGTATGTACTTTAACCGTCCTTGAACTGCCATTGGCGCTAGCGCGGGGCATGTTTAGATGGAGCTATGAAGAAACGTCGCACGTACCATAAAGGTCCGGTAACCCTGCGCGGACGGATGATTCCCGCTCAGACCACCGATGAGCGCCTGCTCGATCACGCCCAGGATATTGACTGGCTCCACGCCGACCCTTGGCGGGTCATGCGTATCCAGGCTGAATTCGTGGAAGGGTTTGGGGCGCTAGCGGATCTGGGCCCGGCAGTATCGGTGTTCGGTTCCGCGCGTACTCCGGAAGATAGCCCTGAATATGAGACGGGCGTGCAGATCGGAAAGCTCTTGGCAGAGCGTGGCTACGCCGTCATCACCGGGGGAGGACCAGGTGCAATGGAGGCCGCAAACCGGGGTGCGTATGAGGCCGAAGGGGTCTCGGTTGGGCTTGGAATTGAATTGCCTCATGAACAGGGGATGAATCATTACGTCGATCTGGGCGTGAATTTCCGCTACTTCTTTGCGCGTAAAACTATGTTCGTGAAGTATTCGGAGGGATTCATTGTGTTGCCCGGGGGGTACGGCACGCTGGATGAGCTTTTCGAGGCGGCCACGCTAGTGCAAACCCATAAGGTGCGCTCTTTCCCCATTGTGCTCGTGGGCAAAGACTATTGGGGCGGGTTATTAGAATGGATCCGCTCCAGCCTGCTTGGACAGGGCAAGATTTCTGACGGCGATATTGACTATTTGCAGGTCGTGGATTCGGCAGAAGAAGCCGTTGAGGTAACGTGTGCGGCGATTGATCGGCTGCGTAGCGACGTGCCCCGGTAGTAAACGGGGGGTTGGCCGGGCCCGTGAGCGTTACTTTCTCCTACCGCCCTTCCACCAGGTGGGACGGTTCCCTAGCAATCGCGAAACATGCGGGCTTATCGCCCGCTGTCTCCCGATTCGTGACTTGTATCCATGACCAATGTGTCCATTTGGTTTAAAATGGTGCCGTCAGTCTTTTTCGTAATCGCCACTGGGGTGCCTGCGGGAGAGCAGAGAAAGAAGGGTCTATCACAATGGCAGCCATGAAGCCTCGTACGGGCGAGGGACCGCTGGAAGTGACCAAAGAGGGTCGAGGCCTCGTGATGAGGGTGCCGCTGGAGGGCGGGGGACGCCTCGTTGTGGAAATTACCCAGCAAGAAGCGGATGACCTTTACGCTGCACTTGAAGGAGTAGTCACCAAGTAGCGTTCGGGCGGTGGGCCCAGTAGTAAAGCGCTCGCTTCTATACGTTGCACTCGCAGGTCTGAGGGTTCTCTCATTTCTCACCCGGCGTTAACCTAGCTGCTGCTGGTGCAGTCGAAAAGTGAAGGGCTCAATTCCATAGGGAATTGAGCCCTTCACGAGTCTTAACGCAGGGGCGGTTTCTTCACCGCTACGAGCAACCCATCACCGCAGGGAAGGAGGGTGGTGGTGAGGTCCTCCGCATCACGAAATACTCGCACCAGTTCGCGCATCCGCACTGTCTGGGGGTCTCGCCGAGCGGGGTCGGGAACCTGGTCGCCCCCGAGCGCGCCTTCTATTGCTAGCAAGCCGCCAGGGCGCAGCATCCGCAAAGCATGGGCTGCGTATTCGGGCGTCTCTTCCGGATCCCCGTCTACGAAGACGAGGTCATAGGATCCGCCCGCGAGGCGGGGGAGTACGTCGAGTGCCCGCCCCGTAATCAGCCGGGCCTGGGCATTCTTTATGCCCATGAATTGTAGGACTTCGCGGGCCGCAGTTTGATACTCGGCTTCTACGTCTATGCTGGTGAGGACGCCGTCAGGTGCCATCCCCATCGCCAGCCACGCGGTTGCAGTACCGGTCCCCGTGCCAATTTCGGCGACGGCGTGCGCGCCGGTAGCAGCGGCCAACATACATAACGCGGCTCCCGTCCCGCGAGGGATCGGGCGCAGGGCAAACTCTTCGGCCAGCACTCGTGCCCGCGCTGGGCCGGGCGGTTCGGCAAGAAATTCTTCAGTAAATGCCCAACTGAGGGCTTTGTCGCCAGAAATAGTGGTACCTCCTTCAGCGCTATTTGTAGTGTACTCACAGCGGGCGGCTAAGTCGCGCGCGCCCTCCCCTCCGTCGCAGCGTTCACCACGTTATCCACAGTCCAGCCTCAGTACGAGGTCAGCTACGAGGGAGTGTTCTACGATGAGAGCAGTTGTCGTGAGATGCCCTGAGGAAAGACGTGTGATGATGGACCAGCGTTTCCCAGACCCCCACAAGAATGCGCTTACTTCGCCCGACGGGACCTCTGCGCACAATCGGTGGGCACGACCATCATCAACAGACCCGGCCGCCGCTTCCCCTGGGGACCCTGCCGTCGGCGCCGATCCCGCTGCTTCATCTGGGGCAGCACATCCGGTGCAACCGTCTCCGTTCGCGGCACCTGTACAAGAACCGTTGGCTGAGCCTGCCGTCCAGGCCTCCGGTCACTTCGAGTCCGGCCAATCGATAGGATCCGGCCCGTTTGAGCCCCGCCAGCCTGTGGGATCGGCTCAGGCTGTGGGATCGGCTCAGCCCGTCGGATTTCCTCGCTCCCTTGAACCGGCTCCTGCAAAGGGCACGTCTGCACAGGTGCTGCGTGTGCCTGAATCAGATCCTGCCCCTGCGTACCGTCGCAAGGAGCGGCGAGCGGTATGGGTACTGCTTCTGATTATTGCGCTACTGGCTGGTCTCATTGGGGGCGTGGCGATTGACCGTGTCTTTTTGGCCAAGGGGAAAATGACGGTTTCTCCAGCCCCAACGATTCCCGGAATTGGGCAAAGCGACGTTGGTATTGTCGCCTCTAGCGCTCTCCAATCGACTGTGTACATTCAGGCCCGGTCAGAGACAGCAGGTAATGACGGTACTGGCGTTGTTTATTCGGGTGATGGCATTATCATCACAAATGCACACGTGATTATGGCAGGGGCTGAACCGGCGTCCTCGATTACTGTCGTCTTGCCGGACGGACAGTCTCGAGAAGCGGTCGTCGTTGGCTATACCCGCCAATATGATCTTGCCGTATTGCGCATCAACGCCAGCGACCTCACTGCAATGCCGCTGGCGGAGGATAATTCAGCGAAGGTGGGAGACTCTGTTGTGGCCGTTGGGGCTCCCCTGGGATTAACCGGCACCGTAACCACGGGGATCGTTTCCGCACTTGAACGCCCGGTTCGGGCGGGCACAGCCACAGAATCGTCCTACATTAATGCCCTCCAAACCGATGCTGCGATTAATCCGGGTAACTCCGGAGGACCGCTAGTGAATATGGAAGGTGAACTAGTCGGTATTAATTCAGCTATTAAACAGCCGTATAACTCTAATGGCCAGGCGGTGGGACCGGTCGGTCTTGGTTTTGCCATTCCAGTTGGCCAGGTGAAATATACCGTGGAAGAAATTCTGCAGCAGGGTTACGCCACCTATCCAGTGATGGGGATCTTGCTCGATGCTCAGGATGCGTCCGAGGGCGCGCTCATTACCTCCTCAGATGACGCCACTCCGGCTGTAACGCCGGGCGGGCCGGCCGACTTGGCAGGCCTGAAAGAGGGGGACCTTATTGTGGCTGTCAATGGTAAACCGATTCGTTCGGTTACGGAGTTTGTCGTCTACCTGGGATCTCTGAAACCGGGGGAGACGGTGGATATCGAGGTTGAGCGGGAGGGAGAGACTATCTCTGCCACGCTGACGCTCAGCTCTCGCCGCGCGAATTAGGTGGCCTCAGTGTCGAAGGGGGAGGGACTGCCGGGCTGAAACTGGTAGGGATTCGGACGGCTTTCAACAACACCGGAAATCTGGCCGCCATAGGCGGCGTTTACCGCGCCGCTCCCGGTCAGCATCCCGCCTGCAACTGCGGAACCAACTGCTCCCGCCCCTACAACGCTACCTGCAGCCGGCGTGCCCATAGGGGCAGGGCTTGGGGCTGCCGGTGTGTCCACGGGGGCGTCATCGCGCAGCGCGTCCCGAACAATTCGCCGGGGATCGTATTGGCGCGGATCCAGGGAGCGCAGGTCTAGATCCTGCAGGTCGGGGCCGAGTTCCTCTTTGAGGCGCTTCTTCGCATCGAGCGTCATGACCTTGGCCTGGCGCACGAACCGCCCCAGCTGGGCAGCGGCCTGCGGCATTTTCTCGGGCCCTACCACGATCAGGATAAGAACGATGATGACCATTAGCTCGGTCGCGCTAAACGGCACGGGTCATCATCTCCTTCCTGTTGGATGCTGTTCCCACTCTACTGAGTTTTGGAGGCGGTAGGCGATTTGTCTCCGATAGGCGCAGATGCGTTACAGCCCACATACGGAACACGGGGCGGCGCAGCAACCCGCCGCGCTACTGCGGGGTGAGTCCCAGGGAACGGCCAGCTAACCCCCGAGCGCGGTGCCCGAGTTGACGGGCCAGATCCTGTAAGGCTTTGCCAGCCGCACACCTTGGATCCCCAACTGCCACCGGCACCCCGGAATCTCCGCCTTCCCGCAGGCGCGGCTCGAGCGGAATCTGGGCGGACAGCGGCACTTGGTACCCAAGCAGATCACTTAGCCGCTGGGCTACCTGTTGCCCGCCGCCACTACCGAATATCTCCAAACGGCTGCCGTCCGCCTGTTCTAGCCAGGACATATTCTCCACGACCCCTACGACGTGTTGGCGGGTCTGGCCGGCAATCGAGCCCGCTCGCTCGGCAACTTCGGCAGCCGCAAGCTGCGGCGTGGTGATGACGAGTATCTCTGCGTTGGGCAGGAGCTGACCAACTGAGATTGCGACGTCGCCGGTACCCGGAGGCAGATCCAGCAAGAGTACGTCCAGATCACCCCAATAGACGTCCGCTAAGAACTGGTTGACGGCGCGATGCAACATCGGGCCGCGCCATACCACTGGCGTATTATCCGGCACGAACATGCCGATCGAGATCACTTTCACGCCGTGCGCAACCGGGGGCACGATCATATCGTCGATCTTGGTGGGCGGGTGTTCCACTCCCAGCATGCGGGGGATCGAGAAGCCGTAAATATCGGCGTCGACGACGCCCACTTTCAATCCCTGGGCGGCCATCGCGGCGGCCAGGTTAGCGGTGACGGAGGATTTGCCTACCCCGCCCTTGCCAGAGGTGACCGCGTAGACGCGGGTGAGATTGCCCGGTTTGGTGAAGGGAACCTCGCGCTCGGCTACGCCGCCACGCAGTTTCTCCCGCAGTGCCTGCTTTTGCTCCTCATTCATCGCCCCCATCTCGACGCAGCACTGGGTGACGCCGGGCAGTGCGAGCACTCGCTCCTTGACGCTGGCTTCGATCGTGGATTTCAGCGGACAGCCGGGTGTGGTGAGATCGATCCCGACGACAACCTCCCCGCGCTCAGAAATATCAATGGAGCGCACCATCCCTAGGTCAGTGATGGGACGGCGGATTTCGGGATCGAGGACTTTCGCGAGTTGGTCGTGAACAGTCTCAGTGGTCGGCACAGCAGTCATAGTTCCATGCTACGCATAAAACAATCCAACTAAGTATTGGCGTGAGGGGAGCCACTTTCGCCGTCCTGGGAGTCGTCATCCTCGGCTGCGAGTTCCGCCAGCAGATCGCGTAATTCAGAGCGTAAGTAGTCACGGGTGACGACGTCGCCCATCGCCAGGCGCAATGCCGCCAGCTCGCGGGCAATAAACTCGGTGTCAGCAAGGTTACGTTCCGCGCGTTGGCGATCCTGTTCCGCGGTGACGCGGTCGCGGTCATCCTGCCGGTTTTGGGCCAACAAAATCAGTGGGGCAGCATAGGAGGCCTGCAGGGAGAGCATCAGCGTCAGGGTGGTGAAACCGAGTTCGACCTTGTCAAAGCGCAGCGCAGCCGGGCCCCAGGTGTTCCATGCCAACCAGCCGAATACGAATACGGACAGCCATACTAAGAACTGCGGGGTGCCGGTAAAACGCGCAATCGCCTCTGCCACGCGGCCAACCCCTTCGGATTCAAGGTCCACCCGGGGCATCCAGTGGCGGCGGGAGGTGAGCGGGGTGTCGAGTCGTTCAGCCATCAGCAAACCGGTCCATTTCGTCGTCGGTGACCTCTTCGTCGGCCTCGCGCCAGTCCTCAGGCAAGAGGTGATCGAGGACGTCGTCCACAGAAACCGCGCCGAGCAGATGCATGTCATCATCCACCACGGGCATGACGGTGAGGTTATAGGTGGCCAACAGGCGGGTGATAGTACCGATACCCGCATTGACGTCTAGCGGTTCAACAGAGGTATCCATAATAGTCCCTACCAGCGCGTGAGGTGGCTCGCGCAGGGCCCGCTGAATATGGACCACCCCCAAGAACTTGCCGGTGGGCACTTCCAAAGGAGGGCGCACCACATACGCCATTGCTGCGAGTGCGGGAGGCACATCCTCGCGGCGCACATGGGCTAACAGAGCGGCCACGGTTGCATCCGGGGGCAGGATCACCGGTTCTGTCGTCATCAGACCGCCAGCGGTATTCTCCTCATAGGCCAACAGGCGGCGCACATCGGCGGCTTCATCAGGCTCCATTAAGCCGAGCAGTTCAGTGGCCATGGACTCGGGCAATTCAGAGACGAGGTCGGCGGCGTCGTCGGGCTGCATAACGTCCAAAACGTCGGCGGCGCGACGGCGCGGGAGGGCTTGCACGATCCCCACGCGGTCTTCCTCACCCAGCTCCTCGAGGACGTCAGCGAGCTGTTCATCATCCATCTCGACGGCAACCTCATAGCGGCGCTCGCGGGGAAGATCGTGCAGCAAATCCGCGATATCGGCCGGTTTAAGTTCAGCAAATGAGGCGATCAGGCCAGCGGCGCTTTGGCGGGCGAGCTGATCCTCTAATCCGGTGATCTCGCTGGTGCGGACCATGAGAGATTCGCCGCGACGGAAGATTCCGCTGCCCGCCCGCCGGTTGACGTACAGCTCGGTTAGGAGCCAATCCTGGTTGCGCTGCAATTCCATAGCGATATCTCGCACCACCGCCTGGCCCGAGCCGTCGCGCAGCGTCACCGTGCGCTCTATCAGTTCTGCATTAACTAGGGTTTCGGTCTTCTTCAGTTCAAAACGGCGAATATTGACCAGGCCCGTAGTGATAACCGCGCCGGGGGCAATCGAGGTGATGCGCGTGATGGGGACGAAGACGCGCCGTCGCCCAGGTACTTCCACCACCAGCCCGACGACGCGGGGCAGTGACCCGGCTTGGAAGAGAACAACGACGTCGTGCACTCGGCCGACGGTATCTCCCAGCGGGTCAAAAACGGAGGTCCCGACCAGGCGGGCGACAAAAACACGTTGATGGCCGGAAGAGGAGTACATGGTCACCCTCCCAGGCTACGGCATTGGGCCCACACATGTGCCCGCTGCTCACGGTGAGACAGCGGGCACAACGGGCGGGGCACAGCCCCTAGGGGGCGAAAACTACAGCGCGATTAGGATCCCAGAATCTGGGCCATCCAGGCTTCCACATCGGCGACGGTACGCGGGATATCCTCCGAGATCCGCACCGCCCGGTAATCGTCGGTGACGATAATGTCATCCTCGATACGCACCCCAATACCGCGGTATTCCTCGGGGACGAGGAGGTCATCGGCGTGGAAGTACAGGCCGGGCTCGATGGTGTAGCACATGCCCGGTTCTAGCTCGGCGTCCAGGTACATTTCGCGGCGGGCCTGTGCACAGTCGTGCACGTCTAAGCCCAGATGGTGGCTGGTGCCGTGAACCATCCACCGGCGATGAAGCTGCGAATCAGGTTGCAAGGATTCTTCTGCACTGATCGGCAAAATCCCCATATCTTCCAGCTCGTGTGCAATGACTACCATGGCGGCCGCATGAATATCGCGGAATTTCACGCCTTTACCGTGGCTGGCTTCCAGAGCCGCCTCACAGGCCTTCAGAACGGCCTCGTAGACGCGGCGCTGCGGCTCGCTAAAGGTGCCAGACACCGGGAGGGTGCGGGTGATATCGGCGGTATAAAGCGAATCGATCTCGATACCGGCATCGATCAACACCAGATCACCTTCACGCACCTGCCCGTTATTGCGGGTCCAGTGCAGCGTGTTGGCGTGGTTACCGGCGGCGGCAATCGTGTCATATCCGACGGCGTTGCCCTCCTCACGCGCCTTCGCGCCAAACACGCCCTCCAGTACCCGCTCGCCGCGATGGTGCTCGACCGCGCGAGGTAGGGAACGGATCATATCTTCAAAGCCGGCAGCGGTCGCCTCCACAGCCAGGCGCATCTGCTCAATCTCCCAGGCATCCTTACACAACCGCAATTCGCTCAGCCGCTCAGCCAGCGCATTATCGAGTTCACTGCAATCGGATTGCCCCGCGTTCTGGCGGATCTGTTCCACCATGGCGCTGACCTGTTCACTGGCCTGCGGGACGACGCGCAGCTGCACCTGCCCGGCGTCTTTAGCTAGCGCATCGGCTAACTGGTCAATATGTTCGGTGCGAATACCGGTAGCTGCGTGCATATATTCCAAGGTCGGCCGCGCCCCCACCCAGAATTCGCCGTAGCGGGAGTCGGCAAAGAATTCCTCCGTATCACGTGAGGCACACGGGTGGAAGTACAGGACGGCCTCGTGGCCACCGCCGTCTTGCGGGTGTAAGACGAGGACGGCGTCGGGCTCAAAATCGGTGCCGGTACCACACATGTGGGCGAAAGCCGAATGGGGGCGGAAGGGATAATCGCAGTCATTGGATCGCACCTGCAGGCCGCCTGCGGGCAGGACCAGGCGGTCACCGGGGAAGGCTTCGGAGAGGCGCTCGCGGCGGGAAGCAGCGTAAGGGGCAGACTCATACGGCTCCGGTAACGCGGCCTCGCGCGGGGCCCAGTTAGAGGAGATGAAATCCCTAAAAGCCTGGCCGCTGGGGCGTTGGGAACGGTTAGAACCGCGGTCCGCGAGGGACTGCTCGGTGGGTGTGTTGTCGCTCATGGCATCTATCATGCCTTACCTGCCATACTGAATTATTGTGAGCCCGCGTATTGATCCCCATGCCCATACCACCGCCTCCGATGGCACGGATTCGCCTACCGAGCTGCTCGAGCAGGCGGCGCGAGCGGGCTTGGACGTCGTCGGGATCACTGATCATGACACCACCGCCGGGTGGGAGGAAGGTGTGGCCGCCGTCGCTAAAACCGGGGTGGCGTTGCTGCGCGGGGTGGAAATTTCTTGTTCTGACGACGGTATCACCGTCCATCTCTTAGCTTTCCTGCACGAGGCTGGGCACTCGTGCGGCCTAGATGATCTCATGGCGGATTCGCGGGCGCAGCGGATACATCGGGCTGAAGCGATGACGGATAGGCTAGCCCGAGATTTCCCGATTAGTTTTGCTGACGTTACCGCGCAGGCAGCCGGCGCGCGCACCATCGGGCGACCCCATATTGCCGATGCACTGGTGGCTGCGGGCGTTGTTCCTGACCGCAGTGCGGCCTTCGCAGAGCTACTCCATCCGGCCTCGCCCTACTATGTGCGCTACCTGGCCCCCAATCCAGTGGAGGTGACTGAGTTAGTGCGGCAAGCCGGGGGAGTGCCGGTCCTCGCCCACCCGCGGGCCCGCACCCGGCAGCGGCGTTTTATTAGTGAAAAAACTATCGCTAATATGGCCCGGGCGGGTCTTTTTGCTCTCGAAGTGCAGCACCGCGATCACGACGACGCCAGCCGCGCGGAAGTCCAGCAGATCGCGGAGAGTCTAGGGCTGTACACCACCGGAGGCAGTGACTATCACGGCACGGGCAAACCGAACCGCCTCGGTGAGAACCTCACCAGTGAACGGGTATTGACGGCGTTGGAACAGGAGGCGCAGATGCGGGTGATTCGACCGTGAGCAGCTACGTGGATCTCACCCTCCTGGGAACCACGTTCCTTACTCTCTTTGTCATTATGGACCCGCCGGGGCTCGTTCCGGTGTATATGGCGCTCACCTCCACCCAAACGAGTAAGCAGCGCCGCCGGGCCGCCCGCCAAGCTACCACCACCAGTTTTGCGGTCATGCTGGTGTTCACGCTCTTCGGGCAATATATTCTGCAATTCCTGCAAATCTCCCTCCCTTCGCTGCAGGTTTCCGGCGGTTTGCTGCTTCTGCTAGTAGCCATGGAGCTGCTTACTGGCAAAGATGAGGGGGAGCCGGAAGTAAAAAGCAAAAATAATGTGGCCCTGGTGCCGCTAGCGACCCCGCTCATGGCCGGGCCTGGCTCGATTGTTGCGATTATGGTGGCGGCGCAACGGTCCGAAGGTACGGTTGCCTCCTGGGTGGCGATCGGTTTAGCGCTCGTAGGTGTGCATATCGCCCTGTGGCTCGCGATGCGGTTTGCCGACTTTATTCACCGCGTTCTCGGTGATGACGGTACTCTGCTCGTTACCCGCCTGGCCGGGATGCTCCTCGCTGCGATCGCCGTGGAGATCATGGCCTCCGGTATTTTCACCTTCATCCAAGAACGGCTCTAGCTGCCGCACATATAGGCCCCACCCGATCTCCGGGTGGGGCCTGGTTCATCACTTATTCGGCGCGGTTAATTCGACGCCGCCGCCGCGGCCGGCGCCTGCGGCTGCCGGTTGCGCGCTCGCCGTCGCCGTTCCCACGCTCACCGGCGCGCTTCCCACGCTCACCGCTGCCGCGGCTGCCTCGGCCACTACGCCGACCACCCCGGCGTCGGCGGGCATTACCGGTCTCACCGAGGTCTTCAATCTCCTCCGCATCCAGACCGGCCCGCACGCGCTCGCTGGGTGGCAGGATACCGGTGACATCTCGCGGAATATTGAGGTCAGTGTAGAGATGATCGGAGGTGTGGTAGGTCTCTGCGGGCGCGCCAGCCCCCAGCCCAAGGGCCTTATCAATGAGCAGCCACCGGTGGGTGTCATCCCAATCTACGAACGTGACCGCTACTCCGGCGCGGCCGGCCCGGCCAGTACGGCCTATGCGGTGCAGATAGGTTTTTTCGTCGTCGGGGCACTGGTAGTTAATAACGTGGGTGACGTTCTCGACGTCAATCCCGCGGGCAGCCACATCGGTGGCTACTAGGACGTCCACTTTCCCGGAGCGGAAGGCGCGCAAGGCCTGCTCACGCGCCCCCTGGCCGAGGTCTCCGTGCAGGGCCGCGGCCGCGAATCCGCGGTCTTCCAGCTCGGCGGCCACCTTCGCGGCGGTGCGTTTAGTGCGGGTAAAGACGATCGTTAAACCGCGGCCTTCAGCCTGCAAGATACGCGCCAGCATTTCCACCTTATTGAGTGCGTGCGCGCGATATGCCACCTGGGTGACGGCATCGACCGTGGCGGTGGTATCGGTGGGATCCTGGGCGCGGATGTGGGTTGGTCGCGTCATATAGCGCCGTGCCATCGCGATTACCGCGCCCGGCATGGTGGCCGAGAACAACATGGTATGGCGGGTGGCCGGGGTAGCGGCCAGCAGCGCCTCCACATCGGGCAGGAAGCCCAGGTCAAGCATCTCGTCGGCTTCATCGAGTACGACGGTGGCAACCTTCGACAGATCCAAGATTCCGCGGCGCAGCAGATCGAGCATCCGGCCCGGAGTGCCCACCACAACGTCAGTACCCCGCTCCAGTTCTTTAATTTGCGGCTCGAAGGCCCGTCCTCCGTAAATCTGGGTGATGCGTACCCCCAGTTGGCGGCCAGCAGTGGCAAGATCACCCGCAACCTGCACCGATAATTCGCGGGTCGGCGCGATGACGAGTGCTTGCGGGGCGGTGTGCGCGGCGTCGTCGAGACGGTTGAGTAACGGCAAACCAAAGCCGAGCGTTTTACCGGTGCCGGTTTTGGCTTGGCCGATAATATCCTGCCCGCTCAGCGCCACCGGCAAGGTAAGGGCTTGGATTGGGAAGGCCGTGGTGATCCCGGCGTCGCTGAGCGCGCGCACGATCTCCTCACGGAGCGGAAATTCACTAAAAGCCGGGCCGGTTGGGGCGGTGGTCGTATCGGCGGCGACGGGTGCGCTGCCCTGGCGGACAATACCGCTGGTCTCAGACATATGAACTCTCTATCATTTGCGAATGCTGCCCCCAACGGGCGTCGGGGGAGGGCAGCCGATCGCACATATCCCTGAGGTGCGCCACGCTGGCGCGAAAAACACAACTAACGACCGGTCAGCCTGTCCCTACCACTGTAATGCCCCGGTGGGGGTGCGTCGAATATGGCGGCCCGGCGCGCTTGAGTGCCGTTGCGCCGCAGAACGCCGCCAGACCACTACAGTGGAGGGGTGACCACCTCATCTGCAACCCCGGCCATCCTTTCGGCCTGCCTTCTGTCGGGCTTTACTTCCTTGGCCGACGACGCCGCGCACGCGCCCACGCGCGCGGTCAAACTCGCCTTGGCACAGATGGCTGCGCAGGAGGTGGCAGCGGCGGTGACACTGGAGGAGCAGTGCGAATGTGGTGGCCCCGCCCGCCGGCAAACGGAACTCGCGATTGCTGATTTTCACCGCCGTGCCCGCCCCCAGGACTGGCCGGAGCGGCTCGTGAAAACCTATGTGGCCGGGTGCCTGCTGCGGGATTTGCTACAGGACGTGACCGCCTCCGATGACCGGCTGCCGCGCACTGTGGTGGAGCATTACACCACCTCCTCGTTGACGGAGCTGGTATTAGCTGAACTGTCTGAACCGATCGCGGCCGACCCCCAGTTGGCGGCGCGTCTATCCCTGTGGGGGCGCCGCGTTATGGGGGAGGTGCTGGCGATGGTGCGGCACTTGGTGAACCAGGTGCCGGATATCCTCCCAGCCGACCGAGCCGCCGGGGAAATCGCCCATCTCACGAAAGCCCATTCGGCCCGAATGGGGGCGTTGGGGCTGACCGCTTAGCAGGCGGTGGTCACGGCCTGCTAAGCGGCACATGCCCGCGGGCTAGCTCAGGGAGAAACCAACCTGACGCTGCTCCTGTTCCCCAACCAAGACTGCTCCGATGCGCGCCGGATTCACCACCAGCACCCGCTCATCTTCCCCTACCAGGCGCAGGGCGCTTCCGCCGGCAAGGGCGTCGTCCACGGCCTTTTCAATCTCAGCTTGGGTGCCCTGCACCTTGAAATTCAGTTCGCGGGCGATATCGGCAAGGAAAATCGTAACGTTCATAGCCCCATTGTAGGCGGGGCCAGACGTAGGGTCCGCCGATCCTGGCTGGGTTCGCTGCCGGCGGAGAGGTCAGCCAACGACTTCACTGGTATCACCGGTAATCCTGGGAATTTTATGCGGCACTTGTGTTTTTGTCGGAGGTATCTGTTGAGATAGAGATATGCGATTTCAACCGGTGTCCGCGCCCCGTACAGGCCCTGCCGCAGTGCGTCTTTCCGCAGGTGTCCTCACCCCTGTACAGGAGGCATTTGTTACCTCCGCACAGCCGTGGGCCGCGGCGTGGGGTGCCCCCGGGACCGGGAAGACGACGGCGGTCATCGCCAAGGCGCTGTATGAGATTGAAGCGGGCAATACCGCACTCGTTCTTACTCGCAACCGGTTGGCTGCGGACGCCGTTCACACCGCACTAAGTGAAGAGTTGGGCGATCTCACCCCCGCTCGCACCGCACATACGGTCTCTTCCCTGGCCTTCGCGCTGTTGAGCTATGAGGCTAAGAACGGCCTGCTGGGGGCAGTGACCGCCGCCCCCAAAATGGTGACCGGCGCGGAGACCGACGCGCTTATTGGGCAGATTATTCAGCACTTCAGCTCACCGGGGCGGCCTACCAGTGCCGCGGAACGTGCGCCGGGGGAGTCCGGAGGTAGCAGCGCGCAACAGCCTGTGACCTACACACCTGCCTCACCAACAAGTGCAGCCTTCGAGTCGGCACTGCGTGAGGCCGGGCTTCCGGCGGAGGTCATGCAGTTATCCCAATTCCGCTCAGAGTTACGCGATGCGCTCATGCGCGCTGAGGAAGCTGGGCGTAGCTGGGAAGAGATCAGCGCACTCTCCACCGAATACGGCATTGCGGCCTGGCAACTCATCGCGCAGGTTCTCAAACAGTATGAGGAAGTGCTGGCGCTGGCAGCCGGTACTGAGGACCAAAGCGAACGCTTGGATGTCTCCGCCATGGTGTATGCCGCCGCCGCACGAATTCCGCAATGGCCCGGCGCAGCTAGCCACCTGCCCGACTGTCTGATCATCGACGACGTCCAGGAGATTACCGCCGCGGGATGGGGCCTCTTGGACTCTTTGAGCAGCTGCGGGGTGCGCATTGCGCTGGTTGGTAATCCCGATCAGGCAGTCGAGACTTTCCGTGGGGCCGCTGGCCGCGAGATGGCTGACTTTGACGATCCGCTAGTTTTCGACGTCGATTTCACCCATGACCCGGCCATTACCGGTTTGCTCACCCGCCTGGCTGAGCATATCGGGGCATTTGGTGCAATCGTCCACCGGCACCCTGACGCTGAGCGTGAGGCCGGGAATGATGCTGTTGCTGCCCACCTCGTAACTTCTAGTGCGCGCGAGCAGTACCATGCCGTCAACCTCGTGCGCTCCTGGGTACTCACCGGGCGGGCGGAGCATGCCCTGGCGGGGGACGCACCACACGAAGCTTCGGCCACTGCTACCGGCGCGCACTTGGAGTACCGAGATATCGCCATCATCACGCGCTCGTCCTCCCTGGCAGCCGGGATGGCCAATGCCTTACAGGACGCCGATATCCCCGTCGTCACCACCCAGACTGGGGTGCTGCTCAAAGCTGAGCCAGCGGTCATTCCACTACTGAAAGCAGCTCGGATAAGTATTTCGCGGGAAGCCATTATCCGCGACCACTTGGCACCTGTCATCGTTGGCGACGCGGATGATCAGAGCGGGCAATACACTCCCCAAACGGTCGAGTATCTAACCGACCTGCGCCGAGGGCTGGAACAGTTGCTGGCAAGCCCCTACGCCCGGGCAGATAGTGTGACCCTGCGGCGCATTCAGCGCTACTTCGGGCAAGAAACTGACACCTGCGGGCATATTCCGGCATGGCTGCGTACCACCGTCAGGCTCATTGAGGGGTGTATTAATCCTGCCGTGGCCGCCACCCTACCCCCAGAATTGCGTGACCCAGTGCTCCGCGTTGCCACCATGGTCGAGCAGGGGTCCGCCGTGGCGGACCAACCAGCACATAACGTCTTATGGAGTATCTGGCAGGCAGCAGGAGTGGCAACCCCGTGGCAAGAAGCCGCACTCCTGCCCGGTCGGCAGGGAGAAATCGCCAACCGCAACCTCGATGCTGTGATGGCGCTTTTCGAAGCCGCTGGGGTCCACGCCGAACGCAATTATGGTGCTACCGCTGATGTCTTCTTAGATTGGGTGGATGAACAAACCGTAGCCTCCGACTCTCTTGCAGAACGCGGTAGACAGCCCAATGCGGTCAGTGTCCTCACCGTCGCTCAGGCGGCCGGCCGGCATTGGCCCGCAGTCATTATTCCGGGTATCCAGGATGGCAGTTGGCCGGATCTGCGGATTCGCGATTCGATCTTGCAGTGGCAATTGTTAGCAGACGTCCTGGCCGGTCGTCCTGTCCTGTCAGGCAAAGAAGCTTATCGGGCGGCCCTGGCCCAAACCCGCTCCGATGAGATGCGGATGCTGTTGGCTGCCGTAGGTTGCGCTACACGTCACCTCGTGATGACGGCAGTAGACGACGGCGAGACCCTACCCTCGCCATTCTTCACCCTGCTGGGGCTAGAGTTAAATCCCGTTCGAGGTAGGCGAATCCTGACTGAGCGAGGGATGATTGCGCGCATGCGGGCAGCTCTCGAGGCGGGAGTGCTAACCCGACCAGAAGAGCAAAGACTAGCGGCTCTCTTGGCTGACTACGCCGCCGCAGGGTGTACTGAGGCAGATCCGCGCCGGTGGGCTGGTGCGTGGGACGTCACTACGACGGCGCCATTGCTGACCGAAGACCAGACGTTGAATGTGTCTGCCTCCCAGGTTGAAAATGCTCTGAAGTGTCCCCTTCAAGTGTTTCTCACCCGCGCGGGGGCGGATACCGATGACACTGCCCATCGGGACGACGGCACCATCGTTCACGCCATCGCTGAACGCTTCGCTATGCGGGCCTTGGAACTACCAGAAGCCGAGCGGGAAGAACAGTTGCGCACAGAGATGCTCACAGCGTTAGAAGAGATGATGCAGGACTACGAACTACCGCGCAATGCCACGTTCGAAATGACCCTACGCCAGCGCAAACTACGGCACCATATCGAGGCCCTGGCGAGCTATCTAGCCCAGCATCCAGTACCTGCGCAGGTCGAAAAATGGGTGCAGATACACCACGACGGCGTGACTGTAAGAGGGCGGGTCGACCGCTATGAAGATACCCCTGATGGCACCGTCATTGTGGACTTCAAAACCGGGAAGGCATGCACAAAGCGGGAGGCCGCAGAAAACCCGCAGCTAGCCCTCTATCAGCACATCACGCGCCATCAGCGGGGCGGAGACGACGGCGGTGTCGGGGTTGCCGGAGCACGCTTGGTATTCGTCCAAAAATCCGGGGAGCCCAAGAGTCTCCCACAACCGCAGATCCCTCCCGAAGATGATCCAGTGCCCGGTTATCTGACTCAGATGCGGGCCGCCTACCAGGGAAACACGGTGGCTGCTTCCATCGATGAGGGTATGTGCAAGAACTGCATCGTCAAGAGTTCATGCCCGCTGTACGAAGAAGGAATGCGCTGTGTCTGAGCTATTGCATCCAGATATCCCGGCTAGCAGTGCTGACCATCCCGTGTGCCGTTTAGCGCGCGAGCTAGGTGAGAAGCACCCTCCCACTGATGAACAGGTACGCGTGGCGGACCACGCCCTCGGGCCGATGCTCGTCGTCGCCGGTGCAGGATCCGGAAAAACCAGCACCATGGGCCTGCGCGTCGCTCATCTTATCGCCGAACAGCAAGTACAGCCCGAGGAAATTCTCGGACTCACCTTTACCCGTAAAGCGACCTCAAACCTGGCCGCTAAGATTCGGCATATTCTCACTCAGCTCGGCGCTCGCCACGGGGTGCAATTTACTACCCAACCGACGATTTCGACCTACAGCTCCTTCGCCGCTAGTGTGGCTCGAGACTTCGGCGTTCGGCTCGGTTTCAATCCTGAGGCTCAACTGATCACCGATGCGCACGCGCATATGTTGATGCGTCAGATCGTCGCCAATGCGGAGGGGAATTATGAGCTTCTCCATGTTTTGGATGAGCGGAGCGTGGACTATATCGCAACCAAAGCCCGCACCTTTGCGGCAGCTCTGCGTGACAACCTCTACGCGGTCGACCAGGCCCGTGCGGAACTCCTTGCCCACGGGCGGGCAATAGCCGAGACACTCGTGGGTGACGCCGGGAAATCTGCACGCCACGCCGTTGCTAGGGCGCTCACAGTACTTCTGAACCGTGATAAAGGCACGGGGCGGTTTATACCTTTGCCGCTCGTACCCTTGGCTGAGCAGGCTTGTTGTGCGAAATCTGATGATGCCCAGGTCATCTACGCAATCATGGCGCGCTATATGCTTCTCGATTTTGTGGCTGCCTATGAGGAAGAAAAACGGAATCAGGGGTTAGTTGAGTTTGCCGATCAAACGGCCATCGCCACCGAGGTCGCCAAGCTGGAGGACGTTCGCGCCTTGATGCGTGAGCGTTACCGGCTGGTGCTGTTGGACGAATTTCAGGACACCTCCACCACCCAGCTGAGTCTTTTGAGTCGACTTTTTGGGCAGGGACATGCGGTCACTGCAGTAGGTGATCCACACCAGTCCATCTACGGCTGGCGCGGTGCTTCAGCCCAGGCATTGCAGCAGTTCACAACAGATTTTTCCTCCCCGGCCAACCCAGTAGTAGTGCGCCCCCTGACGGTGGCTTTCCGTAACAGCACATCTATCCTGGACGCGGCTAACCATATTGTCGGCCCTTTACGGGACGCATGTGCGGTCGAGGTGCAACCGCTGCGTCATCGCAGCGTTCTCACTGGTGGGGCAGGCAGCAATGATGAAGGCCAGGTTGTGATCCACAGCTGCCCAAACCGAGCCAGCGAGGCCGTCGACGTTGCTCGCCTGATAGCTCATATGTGGCGGCCGGGTAGGGGGGAGTCGTGTGCCGTCCTTGCCCGTAACTGGGGCACATTGAACGCTATCGCGCGCGAACTGGAAAAATCTCAGATCCCCCATATCCGGGTGGGATTGAAGGGGCTCCTCACCACTCCAGAAGTGGCTGACATAAGAGCACTGCTGACTGTGGCCGCAGACGCCTCCCGCGGGGACGCCGCAATGCGCCTACTCACGCGCCTACGCTTAGGCGTCAGCGATATTGAGGCACTACGGCGATGGACCCAAAACCACCGAACCGGCCAGGGAGAATTAGCGCTGTCACTGGTGGAAGTCATCTGTCAGCCCTGCGAGGAAATCCAGGAGCAACTGGGCCTGTCCCCAGCGGGCCAGGAACGTTTGGGCTATCTGCGTGCAGCCATCACCCAGGTGCGGCGCAGTTTCGCGGGGAGTTTGGAAGATATCGCTGTGGCAGCAGAAAAAGCTCTCGGTATCGACATCGACGTCCTCGCCCGCCCCGCCAGCCAGTGGGTGTCAGCACGCGGAAACCTCGACGTGTTCCGCACTCTCGCCCGCGATTTCGTCAACGTCAACCCCGAGTCAGTCGGCCTGGACGCCTTTATCGACTACCTCGACAGTGCAGTGTCCGAAGAAGACGGTCTGAGGCAGGACGCCAGCGCAGACGACGCCATAAACCCGGCTGATAGCGACGATGATCACGCTGTCCAACTCATGACCATCCACGCTTCTAAAGGGCTCGAATTCGATCACGTCGTCATTGGGGGGATGCAGGAGGGCACCTTCCCGCACCATGATTCCAGAGGATCGGCAGACGCAAACGGGAACCCCAACCAGTCTTTCCCTGGCGACAGCGGCTGGCTTACCGACTGGGCCGAATTGCCCTGGGCGCTCCGCCGAGACCGGGCCGTGCTCCCACACCTGTGCGAAGCCAACCCACTGTACCGGGGAAGTGCGGACCCGATCGGCAATCCGATGGGAGCCTATGCGGCAGTTCCCGCTAATAAAATCCTCAATACCTATAAGAAAGCTATGGGTGCGTTCCGCCTGCAAGAAGAACGCCGACTCGCCTATGTGGCCATGACCCGCGCCAAAAAAACGCTAGTCCTCACCGGTGCCTTACGAGCCGCCACCTCCGGACGGGATCTGTCCCGCTTCCTCATGGAACTTACGGGCGCAGCCGGCCACCCACTGCACGAGGATTCTGCCCTCGCTACTCTCATCAAGGACCCCGATACTGACATATCGCCCCTGTGGACGGCAGGCTTTGGCGAGCCCCCAGCAGTTATCGACGGGCGAGAAGCATATGCCCGCATCAGCCAGCTACACGGCATCGACGGAGAACTCACCCTGCCCACCGCTCGGCGGGAAGAATATGAAGAAACCGAGGAGGAATCCGTTTCCGCCCCCTACCCCCGCCCGGACGATAACCGGCATACGGCATTGCGCCGCGTGGCGCAAATGGTGCATGAGGGTGTCTACATTCCTCC
>JAEWHO010000046.1 GCA_023387755.1 Actinomycetes bacterium
ATAAGTTCTGTGAGGACGCCATGGGATCTGTGATCAAGAAGCGCCGCAAGCGCATGTCTAAGAAGAAGCACCGCAAGCTGCTGCGCAAGACGCGCCACCAGCGTCGCAACAAGAAGTAAGCGAAAGGCCCGGAAATCCCGGGCCTTCGTCGTAGGTGGGTCGTGTTGCAGGTGGATCGTGTTGCCGCCCCGCCGTCGCGATCGGGGCATACTGGCGGGGCACTGTCGCCCCGCTGTCACCTCCGCCGGGAGCGAAGCGAGCGCCACACGGCACCCGCCACCCACACAGCCCCCGCCACCGACGCAAGCCGCCGCTTGCGCCCCGGCTTATCACCCACCAGCCGCTGCCGGTAGCGGCGAGATGCAGGCGAGTCGAAGTCCATAATCTCCCACCCTTGCGCCTGCGCATGCCGACGCAAATGCCGCTCCGGATTAATTGCCACCGGATGCCCAACGCTCCCCAGAATGTGGACGTCATTAAACGAATCCCCATACGCGTAGCAGGCCGCTAAATCCAGCCCCCGCTCCGCCGCGAGCGCACTGGCTGCCTCCGCCTTGGCCGGGCCGTGCAGGAACGGCGCGGACAGCCGCCCGGTATAGATGCCGTCCACATGCTCCGCCTGCGTCCCGAGCGAGCCCGTCGCCCCCAGATGCACGGCAATATGATCCGAGATCTCCTGCGGGGTGGCCGTCACCAACCACACCTCATGCCCGGCGTGCAGATGCTCCTGCAAAATCGCTTGCGTTCCCGCCATAATCCGCGGCTGAAGTACCTCGGCATAGACCTCCTCACCAATGGAGATCACCTCGGCGACGGCGTGCCCCCGGATAGCCTGCAAGGCGCGTTCACGCACCTGATTCACGCGGTCTAAATCCTCCCCGAACAGGTTGTATAAGGTGGCCTGGCGGGCGGCGAAAACAATATCCCGGGCAGAAAAGAAATCACGCCGGTATAACTCGCGCGCCAAGTAATATGCACTCGCCCCGCGAATCAGCGTATTGTCGACGTCAAAGAACGCCGCGATCTGACTACCCACACTCTAAGCCTATGCCACCCTTGTTCCGCCGCCACCCAGAGCGCCGCCGTACCCACCAAGCCGCCATCCCCAATTCACCTACCCGTAACTCAGCGCCAGGCCGGGAGTCAGCCGGGGGAGCAGCTCCGGGCCAGCAACCGCCCGCGGACCCCACCTCTAGCGGTGCCGTTACGATTATGAGCCGGCCCGGTTGCTGCCTATGCGAACAAGCCGAAGACCAGCTGCGAACCGCACTGGGAGCGAACGTCGTCGTCGTGAATGTGGATACGGACCCCGAATTGCAGCAACGCTACGGGATGCGGGTGCCGGTGGTGCTGTATGCGGGGGAGGAGATCGCCGAGTATCGCCTCACCGCCCGCCAGCTTGCAGCCCTACGGGCCCGGCTGCACGCCGGTTAAGCGCCGTCTTTTCATGTGCCGCGCAACCTGAGACACTGGAGGTATGACGCGGACGATCATTCACCTCATGCGCCACGGCGAGGTCTACAACCCGGACGGGATTTTGTACGGGCGCCGCCCCGGCTTCCACCTGTCGGAGCTGGGCGAGCAGATGGCCGAACGGGTGGGGCAGGTGCTCTCCTCCGGGCAGCATGACATCACCTTCGTGGGTGCCTCCCCGCTGGAGCGGGCCCAAGAATCCGCCGCCCCCACCGCGCGCGCCATGCAGGTGCCGGTGCACACCTTCGCCGGACTGATCGAGGCCGGCAACGACTTCGAGGGGATGGACGTCAACAGCAACCGGGCCGCGCTGGCACACCCGCGCTTTTGGTGGCGCTACCGCAACCCGCTCGAACCTAGCTGGGGTGAGCCCTACCGTAGCCAAGTGGACCGCATGATCGGTGTTATCAAGGCGGCGTTGGGCCGTGCCTACGGGCATGAAGCCCTCCTCGTCTCCCACCAGCTACCCATCTGGGTTACGCGGCTATTCCTGGAACGCCGGCCCCTGGCGCACGACCCGCGCAACCGGCAATGTTCCCTCGCCTCCCTCACCTCCCTCACCTTCGACGACCGCCGCCTGGTGGGGCTCGCGTACTGGGAGCCCGCCGGGGATCTGTTACTGCAGGCGGCCGATATGGTGCCGGGAACCTCCGCCGCCCAGGTTGCGGGGGCTAAAGAATCCGAGGTGGAATGTTAGTGCGGGCCTGGGTTCGCCCCCTCGCGGCGTTACTTTTCACGACGACGGCGCTCGCCGGACTGGCCGGATGCTCCCAACCGACCCCCACCACCGGGCCGACTAGCGGGGCCGGCTACCAGGCCGGGGACGGCTCCTTCACCCTGTGGAAACCAGACGAACGCGGCGCGGCCGTAACCGTGGCCGGGCAGGATCTTGCTGGGCAGGGCGTGGACTCCTCCCAGTGGAGTGGCGAGGTTACCGTCGTGAACTTCTGGTACGCCTCCTGCCCACCCTGCCGGGCTGAAGCCCCCGATTTGGTGGACCTGGCGGCAAAATACCCGCAGGTGCATTTTGTGGGGGTAAATCCGCGTGACGATAAGGCCGCCGCAGCCGCCTTCGAGGAGAGCTTCGCGGTCACCTATCCGACTATCTTGGACCCGGACGCGCGGATCGTCGGGAGCTTTCAAGGGGTCGTGCCCTTGCAAGCCATGCCCACCACCGTGGTACTAGACGGGCAGGGACGCCCGGCTGCCCGTATTCTCGGGCGGATCGATCCGAGCATACTGGCCGGCTTGATTGACGACGCGCTCGCCGAAGTCGGCGCCGACACAACCGACGCTGGGGCAAACGACGACGCTGGGCCTAGCGCGAGCCCCGCAGCGCCCTCCACCGAGAGCACACCGTAACCGTGGGATCCTCCTTTGCCGACGCCGTGATGAACGGTTCCCTTCTGGTTGCACTCCCGGTTGCCGCGCTGGCTGGCTTCCTATCCTTCGCATCCCCCTGCGTACTGCCGCTACTCCCCGGATACGTCGGCTACCTCTCCGGTATGGCGGGGCAGGCCAACGCCGGCTCGGACGCCGCAGCTGCACCGGACGCCGCAGAGACTCGTCGCTCCACCGGCTCCCTCCTGGCGGGCCTGCTCGCTTTCGTCGCCGGATTCTCCCTCGTGTTCGTGGCCCTCGGCGTGGTTTTCGCATCCCTGGGCTACGCGCTAGCACCCTATCTGCGCGTGATCACGGCGGTGCTCGGCGTCGTCGTCATACTCATGGGCCTGTCCTTTGCCGGCTGGCTGCCGGGTGGCGCCTCCGGCTGGACGCTGCGCCTCAACCCGCGCGGAAAGGCAGGGGGTTTCCTTCTCGGCCTGACCTTCGGGCTCGGCTGGACGCCCTGTATCGGCCCCACCCTGGCAGCCGTACTCACCCTCGCCCTGACCGACGCTCACCCGCTGCGCGGTGCGCTCCTCGCAGCCGCCTACTGCCTGGGGCTCGGCGTGCCTTTCGTGGTTTTTGGGCTGCTTTTCCACCGCTCAACCACGGCGCTCGCGGCCCTGCGTCGCCACCGCCTGGCGCTTATGCGGGCCGGGGGTATCCTCTTGATTATTGTGGGCGCACTGCTGGTGACCGGCTGGTGGGCGCCCCTAACCGCCTGGATACAGCAATTCGGTGATAGCGCGGTGGTGATCTGATGGTAGCGTGGGCGCGCTGGGCGTGGCGGCAACTAACGAGTATGCGGGTAGCTATCTACCTCCTCCTTGCCCTAGCTATCGCCGCTGTACCCGGCGCGATCCTGCCGCAGCGCGGCCGGGACACCGCGCGCGTGGAGGAGTTCCTAGCGCAGCGGCCCCGCCTTGGCGCGATCCTGGACGCCACCGGATTCTTCTCCGTCTACACCTCGGTATGGTTCTCGGCCATCTACCTGCTGCTGTTCATCTCCCTGATCGGCTGCATCATTCCCCGCACCCTCGAGCTGGCTGGGCGTTTACGCCGCCCGCCAGTGCAGGTACCGACCCGACTGACGCGATTCGACTGTTACCGCCGCGTGCCGCTCTCCGATACTGACCCGCTTGATGCCATCGAGGCCCAGCTGCGTCGGCGCTTCCGCGTCCACCGCAGCGAAGAGGGGATCAGCGCCGAACGCGGCTACATTAAAGAAATCGGCAACCTGCTATTTCACTACGCGCTGGTGGGGATGCTCGTGTCCTTCGCGTGGGGGCAACTAGAAAGCTACCGCGGCCAGGCCGTCGTCATCGAAGGTCGAGGGTTCGCCAACGCCCTAGTGGATTACGACTCCTTCGAACATGGCGCCTGGTTCACCGAAGGTGACCTCACCCCCTTCACACTCACCCTGGAGCACTTCTCCTCCACGTTTGCACTATCCGGCCGGCCCGACTCCTTCCGCGCCGACGTCACCGTCACCGAATTCCCGCCCGCTGCAGGCCCTGCCAACCAAGCCTCCGCCGCGCCCAGCACCCGGGCTGCCACCATCACCCCGAACCATCCGCTTGGCGTCGCCAATACCCAGATCTCCCTCACCGGCAACGGCTTCGCACCGGTGGTGAAAGTCACCGACGCAGCCGGCAAGGTGGCCTGGGACGGCCCGGTGCCGTTCATCCCACGCGACGCCGCCTACACCTCCCGCGGCGTTATCAAGGTCCCGGACGTCACCCCCGGCCAAGATCAGATCGGCCTATCGGGCGTCTTCCTGCCCGTCGCCGCGCAGGAGGCCGACGGCACCTTCGTCAGCGCCCACCCCGAACCGCTCGACCCGCTGCTCGTCCTCGACCTGTGGCGCGGGGACCTCGGCCTAGACGATGGCATCGCCCGCAACGCCTACGAGCTGCACACCGAGAAGATGACGCAGGTTATGGACGGCACCACCCCCGCGAAACTCCAACTCCGCCCCGGCGAGAAGGTCACTCTGCCAGAGGGTTTAGGCACCCTCGAGTTCACCGGCATTGAGCGTTTCGCCTCCCTGGACGTCAGCCACAACCCCTCCCTGCGCTGGCTCCTCGGGTTCACGGTGGCCGCCATCCTGGGTATTTGCGTGAGCCTATTTATGCCCCGCCGTCGCCTGTGGTTCCGTATTTCTCACGACGACGCCGGCCGCTTCTTAGAAGCGGCGGCCCTCTCCCGCGGTGACGACGCCGGTTTGGCAGGTGAACTCGATCGTGCCCTGGGAAATAAGGACGCGCTAGGCTAGGGTCTGATCCCCACAACAGCAAGGATACGCATGCATAATCTTGACCAAATCTCGGTGCTGCTGGTGTATAGCTCCATTGCCGCTCTCTTAGTGGCGATGGTTGCATTCGCCCTCGACATTTCTAAACGTAAGGCCGAGGTTCCCGGGGCTGAAGCGCCCACTCGCCGCCCGGCTGCCAATGCTGCCATGATGGTTACGCGTCTAGCGGCCGTGTTCTTAGCCGGGGCGATGGTCACGCGGGGGATCGAACAAAAGCATGCGCCCTGGTCAAATATGTATGAGTTCACCCTGGCATTCACCCTGGTGGCACTAGTGGTCTACCTGGGGATGGCGCTGCGGCGAGATCTGCGCGATGTGGGGATTTTCGTCGTACTACCGGCGTTGGCCGCACTCGGGATCGCCGTCGTCATCCTGTATGTGCGTGCCGACGGGGTCGCGCCAATCTTGAGCCACTACTGGCTCATCATCCACGTTCCCTTTGCAATCGGCGCGGTGGGGATGTCCTGTATCGCCGCATTCTTTGCTGGCCTGCAATTACTGAAAGATTTCAGTGCTGAACGCGGCTGGAGCAAGGCCGCTGCCATGGTGGAGAAACTGCCGGCCCCGGACGCCCTAGAACGCATTGCCTACCGCATGACCACCATCGGTTTCGTACTGTGGACCTTCACTATTGTGGCCGGAGCAATCTGGGCCAACTCGGCCTGGACTCGCGCCTGGGGGTGGGATCCGAAAGAGGTGTGGAGCCTGGTGATTTGGGTGATCTATGCCGCCTACCTGCACGGGCGCACCACGCGCGGCTGGGATGGGCGACGCTCCGCCTACCTCATCCTCATCGGCTTCATTGCCGTACTTATCAACCTGTTCGTGGTGAACTACTTCTTCCCGTCACTGCACTCCTACGCCTGAGTGGCCGGAGGCGTGCGCGAGTTAGTCCTCGTCGTCACGGCTGAGATCCCCGTACAGCCCACCGGGTTCGTCAGAATCGTCCTCGGAATGTCCGGTCTGCTCGGGGTGTTGTTTGTCTTCACGCTGCTGCGCGCGTTTCTTCCGGTCATATTCGGCCTTCCGCATCTGCCAGTCCAGATCGGCCAGAAACTCAGCGTCGTCGTCAGGGGCCACCGGTTGCATCCGCCGCCCCCACGGCGGGCGCACCCCACGCAGGTTCGCTTTGGGGCCCTGATAGGCGGCGCTGCCCTGAAGGCGGGATACCAGCAGCCACGCCACCGGCCCCACAATGGGCACCAGGATCAGCACGATCCATAAGCCTTTGGGTAGGCCTCGGGGTATCCGGTCGCGGGGGGTTAGCGAACAGTCAACCAGCGCATAGATGGTCAACGCGGCTGCCAGGATGAACGGAAGTAATCGGGGCATACTTCTAGGGTACGTCACCTGCCAGCAGTGGCTCACCCGGAGCCAGCCCCCGGGCCGCGCGGCCCATCTCAGCGGCACTACTGCCTACGTGCAACGCGGTAGAGTGGGGCCGTGGCATTCCTGAAATACTCCCTCTACCGGCTGCTCATTATCGCCGTATTCACGGCTATTCTCATCTGGCTAGGTGCCCACCCGTACTTGGCGGTGGCACTGGCAGCAGTCCTGGGAGCCTTAGTGTCGTATCTGGTCTTGCCGCGCACTCGGCAGGAGGTGGTGGCGCAGATGGCTGCCCACGATCCCCTGCGCCGCCGCCAGCCCCGAACCGACGCCGCCAGTGCTGAGGAAGACGCCGTCCTCGATGTGCAAACTGCCCCTGCCCCCGATGCGCAGACGACCCCTACCGCCGATACGCAAACGACTCCTGCCCGAGGCAGCGCGTTAAACGAAGATCAACACAATCAGTAGGGCCCACGCCACCTCGAATAAGCCCGTATGCTTCAGCACCCGGATCAGACCGCGCCCGCTTAAGCCGGCGAGCACCGGTCGGCAGATGGCGGCAGCCCACGCCGTCGTGAATAACCACCCGGCAAGTGCCACGCCCAAGCGACCCCACCCACCGGTGTGGGCGGGTAACAGGGCCGCGGTGAGAATGACGGGTAGGGCGATCATCCCGGCGAACGCCCACCGCGCCCGCCGCTGCCCCAACCGCACCGCCAAGGTGCGTTTACCGCATTGCGAATCGGTGGGAATATCGCGGATATTGTTCACCATCAGGGCGGCACATGCCACCGACCCCATGCCGACGGCGCTGACCCAGCCGGTCCAGGGGACGCTGAGGGCCTGGGTGTAGGTCGTGCCGGCGGTGGCAACGAGCCCAAAGAAAATAAATACGAAAACCTCACCGAGCCCCATATAGCCGTAGGGGCGTGAGCCGCCGGTGTAATACCAGCCGGCGGCCACACAGGCCAGCCCAACCGCAAGCAGCCACCACTGCTGGCACAGCACCACCAGCACTAGCCCCGCCAGCCCGGCAAGCGCAAAACTGAGCCAGGCGGCAGCTTTCACCCGGGCTGGGCTGGTCAGGCCCCCGCCGGTCAGTCGCGGCGGACCCGAGCGCACATCATCGGTGCCGCGGATCCCATCGGAGTAGTCATTGGCAAAGTTCACGCCCACCTGCAAACTCAGTGCCACCCCGGCGGCCAGCAGTGCGCGTGGCCAGGAAAAGGCCCCTATCTGCGCAGCGATGGCGCTGCCGGCTATCACTGGGGCAACGGAGACGGGCAGGGTGCGTAGGCGCGCCCCTTCCAGCCAGTCGTTGAGCGTGGCCATAATGTCCTTCCTGATGGGGCGGTTTACGCCCGCTGACCGCGATCCGGCTCGTGCGTAGCGCCGCGGCCGGCTGCCAGTTCAGCAGCCGCCAGATCCGTGAGCTTCCGCCGATCGATTTTACCCGGCCCCCGCTCGGGGTACTGATCGACGGCGACGACGGCCCGCGGCCGACAGGCCGCGGGTAGCAGCGCCAAGTCAGCGCGCATCCGGACTAGCAGTGCCGCAAGGTCACAAACAGCCGGGTCGTTAGCGTGCACGACCGCCGTCACCCGCTGCCCCCATCGCTCATCGGGAACCCCCACAATAATCGCCGAATACCCGGCCTCATCGAGTGCGCTCTCCACTTGCCCAGGGTTCACATTGACGCCGCCGGAAATAATGACGTCATCCATCCGGCCCAGGACCCTCACGGTGCCGTCAGCGCTAAGGTGGCCGCGGTCACCGGTACGCAGCGTACCAGTGGTCACCATCGGGCCGGTGAGGATAATCCGGCCGCAGCCGGCGTCGTCGGGATTCTCAATGGCAACCCGCACCCCGGCCAACGGGCGGCCATCGTAAACGCAACCGCCCGCCGTCTCAGACATCCCATAGGTGCGCACAATCGCTAACCCACATGCCTGCGCGGCGGCAGCGGTGCGGGCGGGGAGGGCCGCGCCCCCGACAAGGATCCGGCTGGTGTGGGCGGCGATGGTGGCGGCAGCGGCGCGGTGGCGGGGATCGACCAGGGTGTGCAGCTGGGTGGGGACGAGTGAGGTGTACACGCGGTAGGGGAGGGAGCCGGGGCCGCCTGAATGTGCGGCGCCGGGTTTCCGGTGCGCGGCAGACTCTTCACCGGCCGCGGCCTCTTCACAGGCGCGTGCTAAAGCCGCGGGGGAGAAGCCGCCCGAAAAGTCGGCCACCACCGGTGTGGTACCGGCCAGCACACTGCGCACCAGCACTTGGAACCCGGCAATATGATGCGTCGGCAGGCCCGTCACCCAGCGCGGCGTGCCTGTGGGCGAGCCATCTGAGGGGGCGAGGGCCGCATGCGTGGCCTCAGCCGAGGCCCGCAGGTGGGTAGCCCCCAATGCGATCAGCGATCCCGTCCCGGTAGTTGATCCCGAGGTTTCAATGACGACGACGCAATGCTCAGGCAGGGACTGCAATTGTCCGAGTGTATCCGGTAGCGAAGTAGCTCCGGGGGCGCGCATGAGCAGCGGCGGTAGTCCGGGGCAGGTCAGGCGCTCTTTGATCAGATCCATTAGCCGGTCGATGTCGGCGGCGCAGAGGCCGCCGGTCGTGGGTAGGAGGGCACCGGCAGAGCAGTGAATCAACTCGGATCGAGGGGAGCAGGGCACCTCTTCATGGTACGCGCCGTCATGGTACGCGTCATACCCCGGGTTGATACCGACTCCTGCTCAGCAGGGAGGCGGTGGCCGGGAAAATCAGCCAGGTGCGGGCCGCGATTAGGGGCGAGTTTTGGGCAGAATAGGGGTGACGGCGCGATTGGCCGACGTTGGGAGGAGGGCCCACCGTTTTCATTCGCAGCTTGCGTTCCTGATTTCCGCAGGGGGAAATCAGGGGCGGGGGGCTTGGCTCACAGGAGCCAAGCCCCTTCACCTTGTCTGGCTACTCGCGAGGGGCCGCTAGCCCGCGAGGGCTCAGCAGGGATGAGAGAAGCGGGACCAGTCCGGATCGCGCCGCTCCACAAAAGCGTCGCGCCCCTCATTGGCTTCGTCGGTCATATAGGCCAGGCGGGTGGCCTCGCCAGCAAAAACCTGCTGCCCGGCGAGCCCGTCGTCGGCCAGGTTGAAGGCGAATTTGAGCATGCGGATGGCCTGGGGGGATTTAGTGCTGAGGATGCGCGCGTACTCGAGCGCCAGCTCCTCGATCTCGCTGTGATCGGCCACCTCATTGACCACACCCCAGCGTTCGGCGTCCTCCGCCGAGTACTCGCGAGCCAGGAAGAAGATTTCCCGGGCGCGCTTATCGCCAATCTGGCGGGCTAGCAGCGCGGAGCCATAGCCGGCGTCAAAGGACCCCACATTCGCGTCCGTCTGCATAAAGCGGGCGTGTTGGCGGGAAGCGATAGACAGGTCTGCCACCACATTGAGGGAATGGCCGCCCCCGGCCGCCCACCCGCTCACCACACAGATAATGACCTTCGGCATGGTGCGCATCAGGCGCTGGACTTCCAGGATGTGCAGCCGCCCGGCCCGTGCCGGATCAACCTGTTCCGCACGCACCTCGGGGGAGGCACTGGCGTCGGCGCCGTCGCGCTCATACTGGTAGCCGCTGCGCCCACGCACCCGCTGGTCCCCACCGGAACAAAACGCCCAACCGCCGTCCTTGGGGCTCGGCCCATTACCGGTCAAAATAATGCTGCCCACACTCGGGGTGAGGCGGGCGTGATCGAGCGCGCGGTAGAGCTCGTCCACGGTGTGGGGCCGGAACGCATTACGCACCTCGGGGCGGTTGAAGGCAATCCGCACGGTCGGTAGATCGGCGCCGTCACCGTCAATCGCCCGATGGTAGGTAATATCGGTGAAATCAAATCCGGGAATATTCCGCCATTTTTCCGGCCGGAAAGGTTGATTCTCCATCGGGGTTACTCCTTGCTATGAGGGCCGATAACTGCGGGCGCACCGCGCGCCAACTCACCCCACGTTACTGTAGCGAACGCGCTACAGTGGGGGAGGGTTTCCCTGGAAGGATAGTACGTGCACGAACTTGCTCAGCTGCTAACTGCGCCTCGCCCATTGGTGTGGTGGCACGGCCACGCAGACCAACTCCAGGCAACCATCGGCCACGGCGAATTCGCTCGCTTTGAAGCCGTCGGCCCAGACCGCTTCACCACCCTGCAGGAGCGTTTCTCCCGCCTGTGTGACCGCCTGCCAGCCCACACCTGCGGGGTGCGGGCTTTCGTCTCGGCCGCATTTTCCCCGGATTCCCAGACCCCTTCAGTACTGATCGTTCCGCGGATCCAGTGGCAGTTCACGGGGGATTCGGTACGGTGTATTGATCTCACCGCTATGACCGTCGACGCCGATTGCGGCCACCCCCGGCCTGAGCCTTCGCCCCAGCCGCCTGCCACCGGGCAAGTCCCCACCTCCGCCCCGTGGCTGACCCCCGCTGACTTCGAGCGGGGCGTCGCTGAGGCGACCGCCCGCATCGAGCGCGGAGACTTGGCGAAAACCGTCCTGGCTCGTGACGCCGTCGTCGCCCTCAACGGTGCCGTACCCCTGGCCGAACTCCTCACCAGCTTGCACGCCACCTACCCCCAGTGCTGGACCTTCCACGTGGACGGGCTAGTGGGGGCCAGCCCCGAGCGGCTCGTGCGGGTGGAAAATTCGCGGGTATCCTCCCGGGCCCTGGCCGGCTCCGCGCCGGTAACCGGAGATATTGACGTCGATGACGCCGCCGCCAACGATCTGCTCACCAGTGCCAAGGACCAGTCCGAACACGCCTACGCTGCCCGCAGTATCGTGGAAGTTCTGCGGGCAATCGCCGATGTAGACGTTTCCCCCACCCACCTGGTACGCCTACCCACCATCATGCACCTGGCCACTGACGTGACCGGGGAATTGCGCACCCCCCACTCCGCCACCGAAATCGCCGGCATGCTGCACCCCTCCGCAGCGATCTGCGGCACGCCACGGGCAGAAGCCGCGCGCGTGTTGGCCGAGCTGGAGGGTTTTGACCGGGGCCGCTACAGCGGGCCGGTGGGCTGGGTGAATGACTGCGGTGACGGCGAATTTGTGATCGCCCTGCGCTGCGGCCTGATCGAACCCGGCATACACGGCGAGCAGATACGGCTCTTTGCGGGGGCCGGGATCGTCAGCGGCTCAGATCCAGCGCGGGAGCGCTGCGAGACGGAGACTAAAATGTTGCCCATGCGCAATGCCCTCGCTTCCGTACTATCTGCCAGCGGGGAGGGAATATGAGGGTTTACCGCACAGGTTTGCGCACCCGGTTCCGCGGGATCACCGTGCGCGACGGCGTACTACTGCGGCTAGGCGACCGCTGGGCCGAGTTCTCACCCTTCCCCGAGTATGACGACGCCTATGCGCTGCGGTGGCTGTACGCCGCAGTCAGTGCATTAGCTGAGCCGCTGCCCTGCCCGGTGCGGGACAGTATCCCCGTGAACGTCACGGTTCCGGCGGTGGACGCCGAACAGGCCTACGCGATTGTGCAGGCCAGCGGCGGCTGCCAAACCGCCAAAGTGAAAGTAGCCGAAGGCGGCCAGACCCTCGCCGATGACCAAGCCCGGCTGGAGGCCGTGCGGGCCGCACTAGGAGGGGGCGGAGCGATCCGGGTAGACGCTAATACTGCGTGGAGTGTGGACGAGGCCGAAAAGATATTGCCGATCCTAGACCGCGCCGCTGCCGGCGGGCGTGGGCGGGGCGGCCTGCAATACGCCGAACAGCCGGTTGGTAGCGTCGACGATATGGCCGCGCTGCGGCGTCGTATTGATGTACCGATTGCTGCCGATGAATCGATTAGGCGCAGTAGCGACCCCCATGCAGTTGTGCGCCTAGACGCAGCCGATTACGCCGTCGTGAAAGCCCAACCCCTGGGGGGTGTGCGCGCGGCACTGAATCTAATCGAAGACCTCGCCCTGCCCACCGTGATCTCCTCCGCCCTAGAGAGTTCGGTAGGGATCGCGGCGGGCGTCCACCTGGCGGCGTGCGTACCTTCAGAATTGACGCGCGATGCCGATAAACGCCCGCTCGCATGCGGGCTAGCAACCGTGCACCTATTCGACGACGACGTCACCAGCACGCCGCTCCTACCGGAACAGGGTGAACTGCCGGTACGCGCTATCACCCCGGACCGCCTCCTGGCCGGGGATGCGCAGGTGTGTGCCGATGCGGAAACCGAACGCTGGTGGCGGCAGCGGCTGGAACGGGTCGCCCGCCTGGCTGGCGACCGCGAGGCCGCCTCACCCTATCCCGGTCTAACTATCAATGCGGAGCATGTCGCTGACGTTATCCAAGCCCAGGTGCGTGATGAGTGAGCCGGCCTCCCTACGCCTAGCCCGGCTCGTTTTGGGCGAGCTCGTGGCTGCCGGGGTGGAACATCTCGTACTCAGTCCCGGGTCCCGCTCCGCCCCGCTCGCCTACGTGTGCGGCGAATTCCCGCTGCACACCACCGTCCGGCTCGATGAACGCTCCGCCGCATTCACCGCGCTAGGCATGGCTATGGCAAGCGGACGCCCCGCCGTCGTTGTTACCACCTCCGGATCGGCAGTGGCGAACCTCTATCCCGCTCTCACTGAAGCTGACGCGGCTGCGGTCCCTCTCATCGCGCTCACCGCCGACCGGCCCCGCCGCCTATGGAATACCGGCGCGAACCAAACCACTCGGCAATGGGGGATTTTTGAGCCCATCGTCCGCGCCAGCTTCCATATTGATCATCCCGACGACGCCGCCACCCCCGCAGTCCCGGCAGTGGTGCGGGCGGCCTATGAGCTGGCAGTCGGGCACCTGCCGAGCGCAGATATCGGTGCCGCCACAGCGCAGGAACTGGGGGAGCGGATCAACGCGCCCGGGCCGGTACATATAAACCTGAGCTTCGACATCCCTCTCACACCGGCCCCGTCCGGGCAAGAAAACACCCGCGGTGGGGGCGTGGGCGGTGCTGGTGCAGCCCACGTCACGAATGGGCCGGAGGCAGGCACGCGCACGACGGTGCGTGAAGGCGACGCGGCCGAGCAACTGCATGCTTTTCTGCGTGAACTTCCGCGTCCGTTCGTAATAGCCGGAGATAAAGCCGACCTCACGCCCGGGGTGAGCGGTCTTGCGGACCTGCCGGTTCCGGTCATTGCCGAACCCTCCTCAAACCTCCGCCACCTGCCGAATGCCCTACCCGGTGGGCCGCGGATACTGCAGGCAAACCCGGAGCTCACTGAAAGCATCGGCGCCGTCGTTACCCTGGGGCATCCCACACTCAACCGCCCGGTGACGGCCCTGCTCAGCGATACCACCCGCCCCCAATACGTGTGGTGCACCCATGACCGCGCCACCCGCCTAGCTGGGGACCACACACAGCGGCGCGCGTTCGTTGCGGTGGCGGGGAACGCGGCGAGGCTGGCCCCTTCCTGCGGTCCGGCCCCCTCTATCGACCCCGCCCCTACCTCGGAGCCAGCCCCCTCCTTTGATCCAAATTGGGCCGAGCGCTGGAGTCAGGCTGCCCGCGCCCTGCCGGGCCCCACGCTAACCCCCTACGACCGTGCTGCGCTGGCGGTGTGGGAACAGGCTGTGGCCGGCCAGGAGCAGCTCCTCCTCGGCGCATCCTCAGCTATTCGCAGCCTGGATCTCGCTCTGCCCGGCGGCGCTCGCGGACCATGCAGAGTCTGGGCCAATCGGGGTTTAGCCGGTATCGACGGGAGTATCGCCACCGGCTGGGGAATCGCTCTGGCCAGCGGTCAGCCCGTACGTTTACTGCTGGGCGACCTCACCTTCTTACATGACATTGCTTCCCTCAATTTCGGCTGCCTAGAAGAAGAACCAGACCTCAGCGTCGTCGTCCTCAATGACGCCGGCGGATCAATATTCGACGGCCTCGAACACGGCGAGCTAGCCCGCACCAGCCCAGCGGCCTGGCATCGCTTTGAGCGCTACTTCCTCACCCCGCAACGCACCGACTTAGCGGCGGCAGCCCGGGGTTTTGGCGTACCCACCCGAGCTATAGATGTCACCTCGACGACGGCGCTCACCGACCTACGCGCAGTCCTCGCCGAACCGGTGCGCGGGTTGAACGTCGTGATCGTTAATCTGCCACCTGCGACGCTGTAAGGTTTCCACGAATCCGCCCCTCTCACAGCCACCTGCTCGTTTTTCTCGTAGCTACCTGGCACCGACTAACATTCAGCCCCTCATAGCCCCTGTGCTCTTCCTCCGCCAGAAGGATGGTATGGTCAGACCATTGGGTTGGTTTGGAGGCTGCCAGCCTCGATTTGCAGCGGATATCTCCACGAGAGAATTCGTCAGTGGGAGCGATCTCAATCCGCTCAGCCCCGGCCTACCATGAATCGGTCAACAACCGGAACGACCAAAGGAAAACGTGAAAACCCTGCGACACAACCATCCCATCCTTACTAGCCTTGTGCTTCTCGTTATGGCTTTTATGAGCCTGGCTCTGGGAGCTAAAGTCGTTGGCGATCCGTATTTAAATACGCCCCAGTATCTGCTCACGTACGTAATACCGCTGCTATTAGTGGGCGTAATTCTTGGCTTGGCCCAATGCTGGAGCATCGGCGCGTGGAGAAGCGGGACACTCCGTGATGCGGTGCGATTGGGGTGGCCTGTGCTGTTGACGTCCGCCCTGCTGATGGCTGTGGGGCTCTTGGCCGAGCACTCACATTCTGCCGGGGCGGGGCAGCGGCTGCTTCTGCTTATTGCGGCTATGTTTCTAACGGCAACTTTTGAGGAGTTCATCTACCGCGGGTTCATCCTGGCGATCGTGCTACCACTGGGACGAGTGCGCGCCGTTATTGTGTCGTCGTTGATATTCGCTCTCAGTCACCTCGCTAATCTGATCTCCCAACCGGAGGCAGTGATTACTACCGGAACCCAGGTGGTTTATACCTTCTTCCTGGGCGTTCTGCTCGCCTCAATCTATCTGCGCACCCGCAATATATGGCTGGTGGTGGGATTGCATATGGTGTTTAACGTGACTGGCTCATTAACCAGTATTTTCTATACTCCCGGGCCGGCGAGCGGCGATATCAGCGTCCCCACCGCCGCGATCCAGTTAGTGCTGGTGGTGCCGCTGTTTATTGGGGCCATCCGGTGCCTGAAGAAATCTTCAGGTAACGTTCAGCAATAGCGAAGTGCTCCCCCAGAAGGCCGTGCTTTTCTAATTATTGGAAAGGAGCAGTCGATGGATAATGAACGTGAGTGGATCCGGCCCGAAGGGTACCAGTCGGCAGGGGCGCGCCCAAGCCAACCTCTAAGCCCGGCACAGCCAGTAGGCCCGGCACAGCCAGTAGGCCCAAGCCAACCTTTAGGTGAAGCATTCGGGTATCCCGGAGGCGTAACACCCGGAGGTCCCGACGCCGCTCCGATCCCTCCAACTGCGGTTATTAAACAGAGGAAACGACCTTCCTGGGCCGCCCTCACCGCTACCGCCGTCGCCGCTGCTCTCCTTGCGTCCGGTGCCACGGTAGGTTTTGAGGCACTACGGTCTGAGGTGGTATCAGAAAGCCACAGTGGCGTGACCACTCGCGCTACCTCAGCAGATAGCACAGCAGTACCTGCGGGAAACGTCAACTGGGAGTCTGTAGCCTCTAAGGTCCACGATTCGGTGGTGTCTATTAATACGCGCACTGACCGCGGCGCGGAGGCCGGGTCCGGGGTTATCCTCGATACCACCGGTCATATCCTCACTAATGACCACGTCATCGACGGCGCTCATCAGATTGTTGTGACTCTCAGCGATGGGCGGATGTATCCGGCCACCCTGCGCGGCACCGATCCTTCAACTGACCTTGCGGTGATTACGCTCGATAATCCTCCCAGTGGACTCAAAGCTGCCACATTCGGTAATTCTTCTCAGTTAAAAGTGGGGCAGGATGTGGTGGCTGTAGGCAACCCTCTCGGGCTGTCTAATACGGTTACCACGGGTGTTATTTCAGCGCTCAATCGCCCTGTAACCACCAAGAAGATTGTGCAGCGCGGTAACTTCCAGCAAGTGGCTGGCAAAGTCATCACCAATGCCATTCAGCTCGACGCATCGATTAACCCCGGGAACTCCGGCGGCCCCGTATTCGATACCAACGGCAATGTCATTGGGCTGTCTTCCTCTATTGTGACTCTCGGTCCTGAAGGAGAATCCGGTTCCATTGGCTTGGGGTTTGCCATCCCGGCTAACCTGGCCAGCAATATTGCCGATCAGCTCATCGCCAACGGCAAAGCAGAACACGCCTATTTAGGGGTTTCGGTTGTTACCGGGCAGGCTAAGACTGACGATGAGGTACGGGCGGGGGCCGTCCTGGGGGCGGTAGAAGAAAACGGACCGGCTGCCGCTGCCGGACTTCGGGAGGGCGACGTCATCACTGCGATCGACGGCAATCCGGTGGTTTCGGACAATTCCCTGGTCGGTTACGTGCGGCAGTATAAATCCGGCGACGAGATCACCATCACCTACGTACGAGACGGAAAGAGCGCCGAGGTGAAAGCTAAGCTCGCCGTGCGCGGTGACGAGTTCAATTAGGTGTGAACACAACTTATCGCGCTTAGGTCCTAGAACTTCTGGACAGTCAGCAGTTCCCATAGTGGGACGCCTCACTGTGTAACTGCTGCTGATCCAATGGAGGAGCAAGACCATATCCACCCCGCGAATAAACGCGAGGAAGTGGGCCATCGGAACCGGGCCGGTGGATGACATCGCTCTCGAGGTGGTAGAGGACTATATGGTGGACGGCTCTTTTCCAGTCCTACACCAACACAGTGTGGTCCAATAACTCGCGCACTGAGCAAGCGGTCTCCGGTGGGCGAGCCCAGGCTGTCGGCGGTAACCGCGGTATCACCTCGGAGAATAACGAGGTTGTGGTTCCGAAGGTTGGGCAGCCCTACCTGCTTATTGGGTGGGCCCAATCCGACGACGGCGATATCTCCATTGGCGCGAAACGCTATGACGATGGCAACGCCCAGGTGGCAACTCCCATTAATGCGCGTAGCTACGAGCAGAATCGAATGGTAGTGCCGGCAGCGGGGCGGGTGTGATCACCCGCCCCGCTGCGGCGTGAGACAATGCCACTATGACGCGCGCTGAACTAGACAAAAACCCTGCTGCCGTCGCGTCAATGTTTGACGGCGTCGCAGCAGGATATGACCTCACTAACGACCTTATGACCCTGTGGCAGGACCGCATCTGGCGCGTCGCGGTCCGCACCGCCGTCGGAGCTGAACCCGGGCAGAAGGTCCTCGACCTGGCGGCTGGCACGGGTACCTCCACTCAAGAATGGGCGGACGCCGGCGTCGACGTGATCGCCTGCGACTTCTCCATCGGCATGCTGCAGGTGGGCCGGCAGCGACGCCCCGATATTCCATTCATCGCTGGTGATGCTCTCCACCTGCCCTTCGCGGACAACACTTTCGACGCCGTCACTATCTCCTATGGTCTGCGGAATGTGCAGGATACTGATAGGGCGCTGCGCGAGATGCGGCGGGTCACCAAACCCGGGGGGCGCATCGTGATCGCTGAGTTGAACTGCCCCGAACGCGAGCCATTACGCACCCCGGCGCGGCTATTCCTGCAGCACGGACTGCCCCGTATCGCTAAGGTCTCGTCATCAAATACGGATGCCTACGACTATCTCACCGAATCGATCCTGGCCTGGCCCGCCCCGCGTGAGCTTGCTCGCATGATGCACGAGGCTGGTTGGCGCGGCATCAAATGGCGCGGGCTATCGGGGGGCTTTGTGGTGCTCCATCGCGCCCATAAAATTTTGACCTAAAAATATCAATATTAAACCGTGTTGATATTGGTTTAGGAGAACCTTACAAGAAGTGGCGGTGTCCGGTTTGTATGCTTTGAAGTGCGTATGCGCGCCGCCTGACGTTGCTAAAACTGGGAGCTGAAATTCGTGGAGTGGAAGTCATCGGGGGACGCTGACGTCCTTATCGTCGGTGCCGGTCCTGCCGGCAGCGCCGCCGCTCACTACCTCGCTCAGTTAGGGCGCCACGTTATCGTTCTGGAGAAGTCCGAGTTTCCGCGCGATAAAGTCTGCGGTGACGGTTTAACTCCGGGAGCCGTACGCGAGTTGCTCAAGATGGGCATTGATCTCGACGACGACGGTTGGATGCGCAATAAGGGGCTGCGCGTCGTCGGGGGTGGCCACACGATCTACCTGCCGTGGCCCGAATCCACCACCTACCCCTCTTACGGGATGGCTAAAGCCCGCATGGGGCTCGATGAGACCCTAATTCGGCACGCCGTGAAATCCGGCGCAATCCTGCACGAAAACACCACCGTCACCGAGCCCATCACCCTGCCCTCCGGGCGAATCTGCGGGGTTAAAGCGCGCACTCGCAACGCCGACGGCACCCGCGGGGAAGAACGCGAATACCGCGCCCCCATTGTGATCGACGCCGGCGGGGTCTCAGCCCGGATAGCGACGGCAATGGGAATCGCGAAACGCGATAACCGCCCGATGGGGGTGGCGGTGCGTACGTACTTCCGTACGCCACTGCATGATGATGAGTGGATGGAGTCCCAGCTTGAACTGTGGGATGGTCCGCGCGGCGAATCGAATCTTCTACCCGGGTACGGGTGGATCTTCCCGCTTGGCGATGGCACCGCCAATGTGGGGCTCGGATCGGTGTCCTCCACTGCGGCCGCCACTAAACTTGACTACCGGGCTATCTTCAAAGCCTGGATGGCAAATGCCCCCAAAGAGTGGGAGTTCACCCCGGAGAATCAAGTGGGTCAGCTGCGCAGTGCGGCGCTGCCTATGGCTTACAACCGCAAACCGCACTATCAGCAAGGACTGCTGCTAGTCGGAGACGCAGGTGGGATGGTCTCCCCATTCAATGGCGAGGGCATCACCTATGCGCTAAAAGCCGGGCGTATTGCCGCCGATATTATCCACCAGGCATTGGCTCGCACCAACGCCTACGGGCTGGAAAAAACTCTGCGCGCCTACCCGGCCGCTATGGCGGCTGAACACGGCGGGTATTTCACCCTCGGTCGTCTGTTCGTCAGGCTGATCGAGAATCCAGAAGTCATGCGGGTGTGCACACGTCACGGGCTACCCCGCCCCACGTTGATGCGCTTCGTGCATAAGCTGTTATCAGACGGGTATGAACACCGTGGTGGCGACGCGATGGATCGCATAATCGTCACGTTGAGTCGGATCGCACCCGCCTCGTGACTGGAGTAAGAGAGACATCATGAATCCTTATGTACCAATCTTGGTGATGATGGCAGTCGCCGCCGCCATGACGTTGGGTGGCCTGGGGGCCTCCGCCGTCATCGGCCCCAAACGGTACAACCGCGTGAAGGTTGCCAACTACGAATGTGGCGTCTCGCCGACCCCGCGGGCCGCCCATGCGGGCCGCTTCCAGATCAAGTACTACCTGGTGGCGATGACCTTCATCATTTTCGATATCGAGGTGGTGTTTCTCTACCCGTGGGCGGTGGCCTTCAATCAGCTCGGCCTGTTCGGGTTGATTGCCATGCTCACGTTTATCTTCCTGATCACCGTGCCATTCATCTACGAGTGGCGTCGCGGCGGACTCGAGTGGGATTGAGGTAGTTATGGGACTGGAAGAAAAAGCCCCCGCCGGCTTCATGCTCACCAGCATCGAGAAGATTGTCGGGCTCTCCCGCAAAGCCTCGATGTGGCCGGTGACCATGGGCCTAGCTTGCTGTGCTATCGAGATGATGGCGACGGGTACCCCGCGTTTCGACATCTCCCGTTTCGGTATGGAGGTTTTCCGTGCCTCTCCGCGTCACGCTGACCTCATGATCGTCTCCGGGCGCCTATCCCACAAGATGGCCCCCATCGTGCGTAACGTCTATGACTCCATGCCCGAACCCAAATGGGTTCTGTCCATGGGCGTATGCGCCTCCTCAGGCGGCATGTTCAACAACTACGCCATCGTGCAGGGGTGTGACCACGTGGTGCCGGTCGATATCTACCTGCCCGGCTGCCCGCCCCGCCCCGAGATGCTGCTCCACGCGATCTTGGAACTGCACGAACAGGTGCGCAACAGCCCGCTCGGCGTCAACCGTGTGGCCGCCGCGAAGGCGGCGGAAGAAGCCGCCCTGCGAGCCACCCCGACCAGCGATATGAAGGGACTTCTGGCGTGAGCGAAGAACACACTGACCAGCAGTCGCTAGCCGCCCCCGGCCAGCAGCTACCGATCGTTGACACCCGCCAGGGGCTCTTCGGCGTCACCGGTAGCGGCGACACCTCCGGTTTCGGCGGTCTGGTGCGGGAAGTACGGATGCCCGCCCCCAGTCAGCCGCCTTACGGCTCGTGGTTCGACGGCGTTATCGAAGTCTTGCGTGAGCTGCTCACCGAGGACGGCCTCAACCCCGACGACGTTATCGAAGCGGTGGTCATTCACCGTGGGGAGATAACCCTCCACATCGCCCGCCAATACATCACCAATGTGTGCCGGCATCTGCGTGATGACCAGGACCTCCGCTTCGAGCTGTGCCTGGGCGTATCCGGTGTGCACTACCCACACGAGGCCGGGCGCGAGCTACACGCCGTCTACCATCTGCTCTCTATCACCCACGGGGGCCGCCTTATCCGCCTCGAAGTGGCCGCACCGGATTCGGATCCGCACATCCCCTCGGTGGTGGAAATCTACCCCGGCAATGACTGGCACGAGCGGGAAACCTGGGATTTCTTCGGCATCGTTTTTGATGGACACCCCTCCCTGGCTCGCTCCGCGATGCCGGATGACTGGGTCGGCCACCCGCAGCGGAAGGACTACCCGCTCGGCGGTATCCCGGTGCAATACAAGGGCGCAACCGTGCCCCCGGCTGACACTCGGAGGTCGTACAACTGATGAGCATCCACGCAACAGGCCCCGCATTTGAAGATGCCGCCCTTAGCGAGTACACCGCCGCCGGGGGAGACTGGGCAGATATCGCGGCCGAAGCCGAACGGATGGGCGAGGAACGCATCGTCGTCAATATGGGCCCGGTCCATCCCTCCACCCACGGAGTTCTCCGTCTGATCCTCGACATCGAAGGTGAAACGGTTAAGGAACTGCGCGTCGGTACCGGCTACCTGCATACCGGGATCGAGAAAAATATGGAGTTCCGCACCTGGACGCAGGGCGTGACTTTCTGCACCCGGATGGACTATGTGGCCCCGATCCACAATGAGCTCGGCTACTGCCTAGCGGTCGAGCGGCTACTGGGCATCGAGGACGACATCCCCGAACGCGCCCAGATCATCCGCGTCCTCATGGCCGAACTGAACCGCATCGCCTCCCACCTGGTAGCGATTGGTACCGGCGGTAACGAGATGGGCGCAACTACGGTGATGACCATCGGTTTCCGTGGCCGTGAAGAGATCCTGCGGATCTTCGAACGCATTACTGGTCTGCGCATGAACCACGCCTACATTCGCCCGGGCGGCGTGGCCCAGGATTTGCCTCCGGGCACAGTTGATTACATCCGCGAACTGCTGCCGAATGTGCGCCGTGACATCGGGGAACTTCTCGACCTGGTGGGCCAGAACCCGATCTTCAAACTGCGGATGCAAAAGGTCGGCTACATCTCGATTGCCGGGGCGCTCGCGCTGGGCCTGACTGGGCCGTGTCTGCGCGCTGCCGGCCTGCCGCTGGATATGCGCAAGCTCCAACCCTACTGTGGTTACGAAACCTACGACTTCGAGGTGCCCACCCGCACCTATTCCGATCCCTACAACCGGACCATGGTGCGCTTTGACGAGTGCTACCAGTCGCTGAAGATCATTAGCCAGTGCCTGGATCGCCTGGAGCGGACCGAAGGGCAACCGGTGATGGTGGAGGACAAGAAGATCGCTTGGCCCGCCCAGCTGTCCATCAGCGCGGACGGCCAAGGTAACTCACTGGCTCATATTCGCGAGATTATGGGTACGTCTATGGAGTCTTTGATCCATCACTTCAAGCTGGTAACCGAAGGTTTCCGGGTTCCGGCCGGGCAGGCGTTCTCCATGATCGAACACGCCAAGGGAGTTATGGGTGTGCACTTGGTTTCCGACGGCGGCACCCGCCCCTACCGGGCACACTTCCGCGAACCGTCCTACTCGAACCTGCAATCAACGGCCATGATGACCGAAGGCGGCATGCTCGCCGACGTCGTCGTCACCCTGGCTTCCATCGACCCTGTGCTGGGAGGCGTTGACCGGTGAACGAATCCACCTACCCCGCTGACGTCGAGGCGCAGCTGCGGAAGGAATGTAGCGAAATTATCGCCCGCTACCCGCAGTCCCGCTCGGCGCTCGGACCGATGCTCCACCTCATCCAGTCGGTGGACGGCTACGTCTCCCCGCGTGGCGTCGCCCTATGTTCAGAGATGCTCGGCCTGAGCCGCGCGGAAGTCTCCGCCGTCGCCACCTTCTACTCCCAATACCGCCGCCGCCCCAACGGCGAGTACAACGTCGGCGTATGCACCAACCCGCTGTGCGGCGTCATGGGCGGCGACATTATCTGGAAGACCCTGAGCGAACACCTCGGCGTGGGCCATAACGAAACCACCGAAGATGGCTGCATCACGCTGGAACAGCTCGAATGTAACGCCGCCTGTGACTACGCACCCGTAGTCATGGTCAACTGGGAATTCTTCGACAACCAGACCCCCGAATCGGCACTCGAACTGGTCGATAACCTGCAGGCCGGTAAAGATATTCAGCCCACTCGCGGGCCTAAGAAGGTGCACACCTTCAAGGAGATCTCCCGCGTCCTGGCCGGCTTTGAAGACGGCCACGTAGGGGAGGGGATCAGCGCCGGCGCCCCCAGCCTACTGGGTTTGAGCATTGCCCGGCAGCACAACTGGACGGCTCCGCAGCAGGAGACTTCCGGTTCAGCTGATCCCACCGCCGGAACCGAATACGTGGGCGAGGCCGGTTCATCGGCCGAACGCGAAGCCACTGGTAAGGAAGGAGGCCAGCCGTGAGCGTCACCCAACCTGGCACCCTCACCCCGGTCCTGACCAATCTGTGGGATAAGGACGAATCCTGGACGCTGGCTACCTACCGCGAGAACGGTGGCTACGAAGCCCTCGAAACCGCACTGGCAATGGACCCGGCAGAGATCACCGAAAAGGTAAAGTCCGCCGGTTTGCGCGGCCGTGGTGGAGCCGGCTTCCCAGCCGGGTTGAAATGGTCCTTCCTGCCCCAGCCCGACGGCGGCCCGCGCTACCTGGTCGTGAACGCGGACGAGTCCGAACCGGGCACCTGTAAAGACATCCCGGTGATGATGCTGAACCCGCACGTGCTCATCGAAGGGGTCGCGATCACCTCCTACGCCATCGGCTGCACCCACGCATTCATCTACCTGCGCGGTGAAGTCGTCCACGTCTACCGCCGTCTGCTGGCTGCGGTGCGGGAGGCGAAAGAAGCCGGACTGCTCGGCAAAAACCTGGGCCCGCGCGGTGACTATGAACTTGAGGTCACCGTGCACGCCGGTGCTGGCGCCTACATCTGCGGTGAAGAAACCGCCCTGTTGGACTCCCTGGAAGGCCGCCGCGGCCAGCCCCGCCTGAAGCCGCCCTTCCCGGCGGTCGCGGGCCTGTACGCGCGCCCGACCGTCGTCAATAATGTGGAGACGGTCGCCTCCGTGCCCGGCATTATTCGTAACGGCACCGACTGGTTCACCGCTATGGGTACGGAAAAAAGCGCTGGTCACGGGATTTTCTCCGTCTCCGGGCACGTCAATAACCCGGGCCAGTTCGAAGCGCCCTTCGGTATCACCATGCGCCAGCTGATCGAGATGGCCGGCGGTATCCGCAATGGGCACCGGTTGAAGTTCTGGACCCCGGGGGGTTCTTCCACCCCGATCTTCACCGAAGCAGAGCTCGATATTCCGCTCGATTACGAGCAGGTCGGTGCTGCCGGCTCCATGCTCGGCACCCGCGCGCTGCAGGTCTTTGACGAGACCACCTCGGTGGTGCGTGTGGTACGTGGCTGGACCGACTTCTACCAGCACGAATCCTGCGGTAAGTGCACCCCGTGCCGCGAAGGCACCTTCTGGATGAAGCAGATTATGCACCGCCTGGAAGCCGGTAAGGGCCAGCCCGGTGATGTAGAGCTGCTCGAAGAGATCGCCGGGAATATCCTGGGCCGCTCCTTCTGCGCCCTCGGAGATGCCTCCGCCACCCCGATCCAGTCCGGTATTAAACACTTCCGGGATGAATTCGAGGCAGGTTTGACTACCCCAGCCTGGGAACTGTTCCCCTATGAAGCAACCGCCGTCTTTGCTAAGGCAGGTGCCTAATGACCACCCCTACTGCGTCCCCAGACCGCACGGCCGTTGAAATGGTGAAAGCCACCATTGACGGTATCCCCGTGGAGGTCCCCAAGGGAACATTGATCATCCGGGCCGCTGAGCAGGCCGGTATTACCATCCCGCGTTTTTGCGACCACCCCTTGCTCAAACCTGCCGGTGCCTGCCGCCAGTGCCTGGTGGAAGTCGCCATGCCGGACCGCGAAGGTAACGTCCGCCCGATGCCGAAACCACAGGCCTCGTGCACCATGGAAGTTACCCCCGGTATGGAGGTGAAAACCCAGCACAGCTCCGAGGTGGCGGACAAGGCCCAGCACGGCGTGATGGAGTTCCTCCTCATCAACCACCCGCTGGACTGCCCGGTGTGTGACAAGGGCGGCGAATGCCCCCTGCAGAACCAGGCTATGAGCAACGGGCGCGCCCGCTCCCGCTTCATCGACATTAAGCGCACCTACCCCAAGCCCATCCGCGTATCCACCGAGATTCTCTTGGATCGCGACCGGTGCATCCTGTGCCAACGCTGCACCCGCTTCTCCTCCCAGATCGCCGGTGACCCGTTCATCGCGCTGCAGGGACGCGGTGGCGGCACCCCCGGTTACGAGGTCCACGGCCTGCACGGCTCCCAGATCGGAACCTTCGATGAGCAGGTCCTCGATTTCGCGGCCACAGGGGATGGAGAACAGCCCGTTTTTGCGCGCGACGTCGCCGGCCCGGCCGGAGAAGCCGGTATGACTGCTGGTCTGGCGGCCGGCCCGGTCGGGGCAGCTGAACGCGATGAGTCTGGCCGCACGTTCGCCTCCTACTTCTCTGGTAACACCATCCAGATCTGCCCGGTGGGCGCGCTGACCAGCGCCACCTACCGCTTCCGCTCCCGCCCCTTCGACCTGGTTTCTACCCCGTCTGTTGCCGAACATGACGCCTCCGGTGCCGCCATCCGTGTGGATATGCGTCGCGGCACTATCCTGCGGCGCCTGGCCGGGGAAGACGCCGAGGTGAACGAGGAGTGGCTGACCGACAAGGACCGTTTCGCCTTCACCTGGCAGGACGCCCCGGACCGGCTCCGCATGCCGCTGGTGCGCAATGAAGAAACTGGTGAACTGGTGGAAACCTCCTGGGCGGAAGCTTTCGAGGTGGCCGCTGAAGGCCTGACCAAGGCCCGCGCTAACGGTGGTGTTGCGGCCCTGCCCGGCGGCCGTCTCACTATTGAAGATGCGTTCGCCTGGTCCAAGTTCACCCGGCTCGCCTTGGGTACCAATGACGTCGATTACCGCTCCCGGGCTCACAGTCAGGAAGAAGCCAGCTTCCTGGCCGCTCATGTGGCCGGTCGGGGGCTCGGCGTCACCTTCTCCGACCTGGAAAAGGCCCCCGAGGTGCTCCTAGTGGCCTTTGAGGCGGAAGAAGAAGCCGGCAACGTGTTCCTACGCCTACGCAAGGGCGTCCTTGCCGGTAAGGTACACGTCACCACGGTGGCACCGTATTTGTCGCATGGCGCCCATAAGTTGTCCGCTGAACTTCTGCAGGCCGCGCCCGGCACCGAAACTGAAATAATTGACGCCATCGTTGACGGGGCCAGCCACGCCGAACTGAATTCGCTCTCTGGCCGGCTCACCCAGCCCGGTGCCGTGATCGTCGTCGGGGAACGCGCCGCGACCGTGCCGGGGCTGCTCTCCGCCGTCGTGAGACTCGCGGAACGCAGCGGTGCCGAGATCGTGTGGATTCCGCGCCGCGCCGGCGAGCGGGCCGCCATTGATGCGGGCTTGCTGCCCGGGCTCCTGCCCGGTGGGCGCCCCAGTGCCGACGCCGAAGCCCGCGTGGATGTGAATGCCGTCTTCGGCGGGGAGTCCCTGCCGAGCGAACCCGGCCGGGATATGACCGAGATTCTCCTCGCCCTGGCCAGTGGCCAGCTGGCGGGCGCCGTCGTCGGCGGTATGGATCTGGCAGACCTGCCCGATCCCGTCCTGGCCGAGCGCGCATTGCGAACCGCATTCGTGGTGCAGCTAGAAGTCCGGCGTACCGCGATTACGCCACTGGCGCAGGTCGTGCTGCCGGTCGCGCCGCCCGTCGAAAAGGCTGGTACCTTCCTCAACTGGGAAGGCCGCTACCGTCCCTTCGGGCAGGTACGCACCTCCCATCACCAGTCCGACCGGCAGGTGCTGGCCGAACTGGCGGACTACCTGGGGATCGACCTCGGCGTCGCTACCCTGCAGGATGTGCACGGCCAGCTCACTGAACTACTCGACTGGAACGGTGCCGTCCCGGTCTTTGCCGCCAGCGAACGCGGCGAAATCCCGCACGCCTCCGGCACTGACGCGGTTCTCGCCACCTGGCGCATGATGCTTGATAACGCCAGCATGCAACAGTGCGAACCCCACCTGGCTGGTACGGCCCGCCGCGCGGTGGCTCGCATCAGCGCGGAGATGGCCGCGGAGGTTGGCATCCAGGACGGCGCAATGCTCACCGTTAACGGCCCGGCCGGCGAGGTCAGCCTGCCCGTAGTCATCACCGATATGCCGCATCATGTGGTGTGGCTGCCCCAGCATTCACCCGGCTGCTCGGTCTACCAAGACCTCGGAGTACAGGCCGGAGACGTCGTCTCGCTGGCAACAAAGGAGGTCACCCGATGAGTGCCCTAACGACGGCGCTCGCCGTGCCAATGAACGCCCATCCGGTCGCGGATATCAGCAATGACACCTGGTGGATCACGCTGATCAAGGCTGTGTTCATCCTGGTATTCCTGCTGCTATCCGTTCTCATGGCACTGTGGGTGGAGCGGCGCGGCCTCGGCCGTATGCAGACCCGGCCCGGCCCGAACGTCCACGGTCCCTTCGGTCTGTTCCAGGCCCTGGCCGATGCGCTCAAGCTGGTGCTGAAGGAAGACTTCATGCTCAAGGGCGCGGATAAGGTCATCTACATCATGGCCCCCGCTATCGCCGCCTTCTCCGCCTTCATGGTGTACGCGGTGCTGCCGTTCGGGCCGGAAGTCAACCTCTTCGGTATCACTACGCCGCTGCAGCTAACCGACTTCCCCGTCGCGGTCCTCTACATTTTGGGGGTTACCGCTTTCGGTGTGTACGGCATCGTCTTGGGTGGGTGGTCATCCAACTCCACCTACCCGCTGCTCGGCTCGGTCCGTTCTTCCGCCCAGGTCATCTCCTACGAACTGGCCATGGGATTGTCGCTGGTCTCGGTCTTCGTCGTCGCCGGGTCAATGTCCACCTCGCAGATCGTGGATTCGCAGGTACGGCTGTGGTGGTTCGTCGCATTAGCCCCCGCGTTCGTCGTGTACGTGATCTCGATGGTTGGGGAAGTGAACCGTCTGCCCTTCGACCTTCCCGAAGCTGAAGGTGAGCTCGTGGCCGGCCACATGGTGGAATACTCCTCCATGAAATTCGCCTGGTTCTTCCTGGCCGAATACATCAATATGTTCAATGTTTCCGGCGTGTGTGCCACCCTGTTCCTGGGTGGTTGGCGGGCCCCTTGGCCACTGTCAGCGCTCTTCGACGGCGCTTTGAATACCGGCTGGTGGCCGATGCTCTGGTTCATCATCAAGGTGTGGGCGGTCATGTTCTTCATGATCTGGGTGCGCGGCACTCTGCTGCGCTTCCGCTACGACCAGTTCATGAAGCTCGGCTGGAAGGTCCTGATCCCGGTCTCGCTCGGCTGGCTGGTGCTGGTCTCCGTCGTCCAGGGCATTCGCCGGTTCACCGATCTACAGCTGTCCACCCTGCTCTACACGATTAGCGGCATCTTCGTCGTCATCATGATCATCATGCTGCTGATCCCAGAGAAGGATGAAGCCGCCGACGACTACCAGAACGACACCGACGGCGTCGTCGACCCGGATGCCGAATTCGACGCCTTCGCGGGCGGCTATCCAGTGCCGCCCCTACCGGGGCAGCAGCTACCGCCCTCCCCGCGCGCCCAGCGCCGGGCGGTTGACACTGTGATTGAGGAGGAAGCTGATGTCTAAGAAGGACATATCGAAAGGCACCTCGGGGGACGTGACCAAGCACGAGCCAATGCGCTTTGCCCCGGATGAAAAGGGCCCCATTGGACGCTTCTTCGCTCCGGTAGCCGGGTTTGGCATCACCATCACCTCGATGTTCCGGCCGACGGTGACTGAACAGTACCCGTTCGAGAAGGTTCCCACCCAGCCGCGCTACCACGGCCGTCACCAGCTCAACCGCTACGACGACGGCCTGGAAAAGTGCATCGGCTGTGAGCTGTGTGCATGGGCCTGCCCCGCAGACGCCATCTTGGTTGAGGCTGGAGACAACACGCCGGATGCGCAATACTCCCCGGGAGAGCGCTACGGGCGCGTCTACCAGATCAACTATCTGCGCTGTATCTTCTGCGGCCTCTGCATTGAAGCCTGCCCCACGCGGGCCTTGACCATGACCAACGAATACGAGTTGGCTGGCCCCACCCGCGAAGGCCTTATCTACGAAAAGCAGGACCTGTTGGCCCCGCTGGAAGAAGGCATGTTGGCAGCCCCCCACCCAATGGTGGAGGGGATGACCGACGACGATTACTACCGCGGTGATGTCACTGCCCCCACGAGCGCCCAGCGCGAATGGGTGGAACAGCACCGTCCGAATGATCCCACCCTCACGCCAGCTCAGAAGGGAGAACACAAGTGACCTCCGCTCTGGCAGCGCAGGCCGCGCAAGAGGCCATTGGCACGGGGGAGACGGTCCTCTTCTGGATCCTCGCCCCGCTGATGGTGATCTTCGCGCTCGGCCTTATCTTTGCCCGCAAGGCGGTCTACGCGGCAGTCTCAGTCGTCTTCGTGATGATTTGCCTGGCCGCCATCTACATCGCCCTGGAGGCACCCTTCCTCGGGGTGGTGCAGGTGGTTGTGTACACGGGCGCCATCATGATGATGTTCCTCTTCGTGCTCATGCTCGTGGGTGTGGACGCCTCAGATTCGCTTATTGAAACCATCAAAAACCAGCGCTGGATTACGGTCCTCGCCGGGCTCGGCCTTCTCATCGTCATCGTGGCCACCCTCGGCTGGGTCACCTACGCACCCCCCGCTGGCCTAGAGATCGCCAATGCGGAAACCAACCCGGTTGGAGTTGCCCAGGTGATCTTCGGGGAGCACGTCTTCGCGATGGAACTCACCGGCGCGCTGCTCATCACCGCCGCTCTGGGGGCCTTGACCCTCACCCACCGCGATCGCCTCCACCGCCGTATCACGCAGCGCGACGTCGCCGATGCCAAGATGCGCGCCTGGGCGCGTGGTAACGGGCGGATCGCCCAGCTGCCGGCCCCCGGCGTCTACGCTCGCCACAATGCGGCCGACGTCCCGGCTCTAGCCGCCGACGGTAGCCCGATCACCGATTCGGTGCCGAAGGTGCTGCGGGTACGTGGCCAGCAGCGCGATATTGGCGAGTTCGCCCTGGACCCGGCCGCGCACGTGAATGATCACGTCGCTCAGGGCGGGGCTAAGAATATGCCCGGCCAGCCGGCTGTGGAACTGCCCGCCGAGCTCACCAACCACCGACGGCCCAAAGCTCTGCCGGGCGCCGCTGCCGGCGCCGACGGCGCTGAGGCGGATACCGCTAGCGAGGAAGAAGGTCAGGATTCATGAGTATGCTGAACTACCTCGTACTGGCGGGGATCCTCTTTACCGTCGGAGCTATCACTGTTCTGGTACGCCGCAACGCGATTATCGCGTTCATGGGGGTCGAGTTGATGCTCAACGCGACTAACCTCGTACTGGTCACCTTCTCCCGCATGAGCGGGAATCTCAACGGCCAGGTTATGGCTTTCTTCGTCATGGTCGTAGCTGCTGCCGAAGTAGTGATCGGTCTGGCGATTATCGTGTCCATTTTCCGAACCCGCAGGTCCGCGTCGCTGGACGACGTCAGCCTGCTGAAGAACTAGAGGAGGGAATCAATGCACTCCATGCTTCTTCCAGCAGGTGCGGCGCTCACTCCGGCCGCAGCTCAGGGTGCAGCCAGCATGGCACCCCTGATGATCCTGATCCCGTTGGCAGCGGCGGCGATTCTGCTCCTGGCCGGGCGTACCACGGATCGGTGGGGGCACTGGGTAGCCGTCGTCGCATCGTGGTCGTCCTTCGTCATCGGCGCGCTCATCCTGTTCCAGCTCTTTGGCATGGAACCTGGCCAGCGGGTGCTGGGTGTGCACGTCTACGACTGGATTACCGGACCACTGAATATCGGCGTCGGCATGCTGGTCGATCCACTGTCCATGACGTTCGTGATGCTGGTGACCTTCGTTGGCTCCCTCATCCACGTCTACGCCGTGGCCTATATGGAGCATGACGCCGACCGCCGTCGCTTCTTCGCCTACCTCAATCTGTTCATCGCCGCGATGCTCACGCTGGTTCTGGCCGACTCTTACGCCCTGCTCTTTGTGGGTTGGGAAGGTGTGGGCCTGGCCTCCTACCTGCTGATCGGCTTCTGGAACTACGTACCCGAGTACGCTACCGCTGCCAAGAAGGCCTTCGTGATGAACCGCGTTGGTGACGCGGGACTGCTGCTGGCTATGGGGGCTATGTTTGCCTCCCTCGGTTCGGTGAAGTACTCCGATGCTTTCGCGGCCGCCGGCGGCGCCTCCACCCAGTGGCTGACCGTCATCGGCCTGCTGCTGCTCGTGGGTGCGTGCGGTAAATCGGCGCAGTTCCCGCTGCAAGCCTGGCTGGGTGACGCTATGGCTGGCCCAACGCCGGTGTCCGCACTGATCCACGCGGCCACCATGGTGACCGCGGGCGTCTACCTGGTGGTGCGGTCCGGCCCGATCTATATCGGTGCACCGGACGCCCAACTCGCCGTCGCTATTATCGGTGCGATCACGCTGCTCTTCGGTGCTATCGTCGGCTGCGCTAAGGACGATATGAAGAAGGTGCTGGCTGCCTCCACCATGAGCCAGATCGGCTACATGATGCTGGCCGCGGGGCTGGGGCCCATCGGCGCTGCCTTTGCGATCTTCCACCTGCTCACCCACGGTTTCTTTAAAGCCCAAATGTTCCTCGGTGCCGGCTCGGTGATGCACGGGATGGATGACCAAGTCGATATGCGCCGCTTCGGTGGGCTATCCAAGTACATGAAGGTCACCTGGATTACCTTCGCTATCGGCTGGCTCGCGATCCTGGGTATCCCGCCGTTTGCTGGTTTCTTCTCCAAGGACAAGATCATCGAAGCCGCCTTCGTGGGCGAGGGGATACGCCCGTGGATCTTCGGCATGATCGCCCTAATCGGTGCCGGTATTACCGCGTTCTATATGTCCCGCCTGTTCTTCATGGTCTTCCATGGCCAGAAGCGCTGGAGCAAGACCCGCACCGGCGAAGATCAGCACCCGCATGAATCCCCGGCACTCATGACTGTGCCGATGATCATCCTGTCGGTCTTCTCCATTGGCCTGGGGGCCGTACTCACCTACGTGTGGGATTTTGCGGCCTGGCTGGAACCCGTCGTCGGGCATGTTGAGCACCACGAACCGGTGCTCGCGGTGCCGGTGATTATGGGGGCGACGCTCACGGTGGTGATTCTTGGTGTGCTGCTCGCGGTTGTGCTCTTCGCCCGCCGCGAGGTGGCCACGGAACCGCCGGCCGCTAATGCGCTCGTGCGGGCCGCCCGCGCGGACCTCCACCAAGACGCTATTAACGAAGCTGTCTTTATGGTCCCCGGTCAGATGCTGACCCGGGGTGTGCAAGAAGCCGATCACCTCGCCGTCGATGGCGCGGTGATGGGTCTGGCTCGGGGGACCGGTGGCCTTGGCCGCCTACTCGGCCGGGTTCACAACGGCTATATCCGCTCCTATGCAGCCCTGACTGTCCTCGGCGTCGTGGTGGCGCTGGCAGTCCTGCTGCTGTCACGGATCTAACCGGGAAAGGTAGAAAAACGAATGATTTCCTTACCCTGGTTGACGATTTTGATCGCGTTGCCGGCGCTAGGTGCCCTCGTGATCGGCGTCTTCCCGCAGATGGGGGCCAGTGCCCGTCCATTCGCCCTCGGGGTGTCGGTCGCTGAGCTCGTCATCGCGATTGTCGCGGCCACGCAATTCGATTTCAGTCAGGCAGCTACCCAGCAGCTGACCGAGTCGGCGCCGTGGATTAAGGCCCTGGGAGTCTCCTGGGCGCTGGGCGTTAACGGGTTGGCGCTGGTGATGATCCTGCTTGCTGTTGCGTTGGTTCCGCTCGTGCTGCTGGCTCACCGCCCCGCAACGGCAGTATCCGACGACGCCGCCTCCGCTTCGCATGGGCGCGGCTACAGCGCCTGGGTACTGGCTCTGACCGCCTTCATGGTGGCCATCTTTGCGGCCCGTGACCTGTTCTTGTTCTACGTCGTCTTCGAAGCGATGCTCATCCCGGTCTACTTCCTGGTGGGCCGCTACGGTTCGGCCAAGCGCCGGCAGGCCGCGATTAAGTTCTTGCTGTACTCGCTGGCTGGCGGGCTCGTCATGCTGGTGGGTGTTATCACCCTGTACGTGTACGCGCCCCACAGCGAAAGCACCTTCCACCTGGACAACCTCGCAGGCTCGGTACCCCCGCAGGTGCAGATGTTCGTGTTTATCACCTTCTTCATCGCGTTCGCGATTAAGGCCCCGATGGTGCCGGTACACACCTGGTTGCCCGATACCGCGGAGGCAGCCCCGGCGGGAACCTCGGTACTGCTGGTCGGCATCCTCGATAAGGTAGGCACCTTCGGAATGATGATGATCTGCCTGCCCCTGTTCCCGCAGGCAAGCGCCCAGGCAGCGCCGGTGATTATCGTGCTGGCTGTGGTCTCGATTATTTGGGGTGGTCTCATGGCCGTGGCTGAGCGTGATCTGCTCCGCCTGGTTTCCTACACCTCGGTCTCCCACTTCGGGTTCATCGTCATGGGTATCTTCATTGGCTCTTCGGTCGCCATGACCGGGTCGATGGTGTACATGGTGGCCCACGGGATCACCACGGCCGGTATGTTCTTCCTGGTGGAGTTCCTCTCCCGCCGCGGCGGCAGCGTCCAGATCCCGCACTACCGCGGCATGCAGCGCACCACCCCGGTGCTGGCGGGCCTGTTCCTGTTCACCGGTCTCGCCTCCATTGCCCTGCCGGGCCTGTCCGGATTCGTACCGGAGTATATGGTTCTCATGGGTAGCTTCGGTGCGAATGTGTGGGCTGCTAGCTTCGCCGTGCTCGGCGTCATTATCGCGGCCCTGTACGTGCTGCTGCCTTACCAGCGGGTATTCACCGGCCCGGAGAACACCGAGGCTCTCACCAGCACCGCTGATCTGGACGGACAAGAAAAGACCGTGCTTGCCCCGCTGGCAGTCGCCATGGTCGTCTTTGGGGTACTGCCATCGCTACTGATTAACGTCGTCCAGCCGGTCGCTGACACGATCACCATAACCACTGACGCCACCATCAGCGCCCCCGCTGAGGTAGCGCCGCAGGCTATCGCCACTGATAGGAGCGAGAAGTGACGCAGTTCGTAGCTCCCGAGATCGCGTGGGCATCCCTCACGCCGATCCTCATCATTTTCACGGCCGCCGTGCTCGGCGTGCTAGTGGAGGCTTTTGTGCCGCGTCAGCCGCGCCGGTCGGTGCAGATGGTGCTGGCACTGGTCGCTATCGCCGCCGCGCTGGTTGCGGTGGTGTGGCGGTGGACCACCATCGCCGTCGCCGGCCCGCAGTCGGTGCTGGGCGGTGCCCTGCAGGAAGACCCGTTCAGCCTCGGGGTGCAGGCCGTAGCGCTCATCGCTGCCCTGCTCGCGGTTATGGTGCTCTCTGACCGGACCACGGCGCAGGACGGCGCTATTGTCGCCGCCGGTGCTACTCGCCCCGGCTCCCCGGAAGAGGAGGACTATACCCGGGCTGGCTTCGCCGTCAGCGAGGTCTACCCGCTTAGCCTCTTCGCTCTGGGCGGTATGCTCGTCTTCCCGGCCACCGGGGATCTCGTCACCCTGTTCATCGCTCTGGAAGTGATGTCCCTGCCGCTGTACATCCTGGCCGGCTTAGCTCGCCGTCGGCGCTTGCTCTCCCAGGAAGCGTCACTCAAGTACTTTGTGCTGGGGGCGTTCTCCTCCGCTTTCATGCTGTTTGGTATCGCCCTGGTGTATGGCTTCTCGGGTGGCTTCACCTACCGCGATATTGCTGCCGCCACGGCTACTGTTTCCGGGCATGACACGCTCCTGCTCGCGGGCGTGGTGCTGATTTTGGTGGGCTTGCTGTTTAAGATTGGTGCCGCTCCGTTCCATACCTGGACCCCGGATGTTTATCAGGGTGCACCCACCCCGGTAACGGGCTTCATGGCTGCTGGCGTGAAGGTAGCCGCTTTCGGTGCGCTGGTTCGGTTCTTCTACGTCATCGGCTACGCCCTGACGTGGGATATTACGCCGCTGCTGGTGGGGGCCACGGTACTCACGATCGTGGTCGGCACCGTTCTCGGTGTGGTGCAAAACGACATTAAGCGCATGCTCGCCTACTCCTCGATCGCTCATGCGGGCTTCCTACTACTCGGGCTGATCGCCACCAACCAGGCTGCAATCAGCGCGATCATGTTCTACCTCCTCGCCTATGGTCTGGCGACCGTCGGCGCGTTCGGGGTGATCTCGCTAGTACGCGAGGTGGACGAAGACGGCTCGATGACTGCCGAAGCTACCCGCATCGACCAGTGGGCCGGGCTCGGCCGTCGTCACCCATTGCTGGCTGCAGCCATGATGATCTTCCTGCTGTCCTTTGCGGGTATTCCGCTCACCAGCGGCTTTATCGGCAAGTTCGTGGTCTTCATGGCCGCCATCGGTGGGGGATACACCTGGGCTGTCGTCCTGGCGGTCATTGCCTCGGCCGCCACCGCGTTCTTCTACGTGCGCGTACTCGTGGTGATGTTCCTCGACGACGCCGAAGAGAACACGGTTGAGGTGGCTCATTCTGAAGGGCCCGCCACGATCGCGGTGGCGCTGTGCGCGATCGCGACTGTGGTGCTCGGCATTATCCCGAACTCTGCTCTGAGTCTCGCAGCGGAAGTCAGTAAGCTATTACCGTGACGCCACCATTTGATTTCAATGCCCTCTCCGCGCATTTAGATGCCGTCGAGGAGCGCCTCCGGGAGGCAACCTCCCATGAGGAACGCGCGATTGACGAAGCCACCTCGCACCTGGCTAAAGCAGGTGGCAAGCGGATGCGCCCAGCCCTGGTGATCTTGGCATCCCAGCTGGGTGAAGGCGTGAACGAGGCCGTTGAAAAGGCCGCCGTCGGGGTGGAACTCACCCACTTGGCCACGCTCTACCACGACGACGTTATGGACTCCGCGGCTCTGCGCCGCGGAGCCCCGGCAGCTCACGAAGTGTGGGGGAACTCGGCCGCTATCCTTACCGGTGACCTCCTGTTCGCGCGGGCCTCGCAGATTATCGCGTCGCTGGGCGCGCAGGCCGTCCTCATCCACGCCGAGACGTTCGAGCGGCTATGCCTGGGCCAGCTGCACGAAACCCTGGGCGTACAAGACGGGCAGGATCCGGTGAAGCACTATATCGACGTGCTCGCTGATAAGACGGGTTCCCTGATCGCCACCTCCGCCCGGTATGGTGCGATTTTCGGCGGTGCCGATCCGGCCTATATCGAGATGCTGCAGCGGTACGGAGAGAAGGTTGGGGTAGCTTTCCAGCTGTCCGACGACGTCATCGACCTGGCCTCGGACTCAGCCGCGACCGGGAAAACCCCGGGCACGGACCTGCGCGAAGGCGTAGACACTATGCCGATCCTGCTGCTGCGTCAGCGCGCTGCGGCCGGCACCTTGGACGCCGAGGGGCAGGCTATCCTAGCGGCCCTGGAAAATGATCTGTCTACCGACCATGCACTCAGCAGCGTGGTCGGCCAGATTCGCGAGCATGAGGTTGTAGGGGAGGCTCGCACGATGGCGCGGCAGTGGGCCGACGACGCTGTTGCAGAGTTGGCCGGTCTGCCGTCGTCGGATGTCAAAGATGCGCTGACCGAATTCGCTGTTCTTCTGGTTAACCGAATGGGGTAAGTGACGTGGTCGAAGGTGCATGGCAGTTCCGGGAGATGCCCGTTAAAGACATCGTCTTTTCGACCACTGACGACCGCGGGATCATCACGGACGTCAACGTCGTCTTTGGGCGGTTAGCACAGTTTTCGCGCGCGGAACTCATCGGTGCCCCGCATAATATCGTTCGCCACCCGGCGATGCCCGGGGCGGTTTTCAAGGCTATGTGGGATACGCTGCAGGCCGGGCAGCCCTTCGTCGGGTACGTCCGCAATATGGCGGCAGACGGCAAAGAATACGTAGTTTTCGCAACGGTCACGCCGCTGCCTGGCGGCGGCTACCTATCGGTACGCACCCGCCCAGTAGTCAAGAAGCTATTTTCGGCTGCGATCCGGCTCTACCGATCCGTGCACCGTGCGGAAGAGAATTACCGCAGCGAGGGCAGTAATCGGCGCGAGGTTGCCGCGCGGGGCGTGGAGAAGCTGGTGGAACAGCTGAACGAGGCCGGGTTCCCCAACTACGAGCATTTCATGTGGCAAGCATTGCCTGCCGAAGTCACCACCCGGGAAGCCCAGTTGGACGGACTACCCGGGCGTGATCACGAGCCCGGTATCCTCGGCCAGGCGCTCGCCATTACCCGCGGGATTATGGGCGAGTTAGATATGTGGATGGATGCAGCCGAACAACTACATGACCTCACCACCCAGATTCGCGCCGTCGCCGCCGATATCACCGCGGATCTCACCGATGGAGCCGTGAAGGAAGAAACCATTGTGGCCTTCCGGTCGTGTGGGCCGCAGTACGACCAGGTAGTAGAGCCGCTGCAATTGTGGCTGCAGATGCAACCTATCGTCACGGCTGCACTTACTACCATGGTGGAACGGTTAACCGCACTAGCCGACAATTCGGCGCGCACCCGGTTCCGGATTGCGCTCTCCCGCCTGCACACCACGATGATCGCGAATTTTACGGTTGAGTTAATTGATGGGGAGCCCGACGCCGCCGCGAGCGCCCACTCTATCGAAGCGCTCACGGTGGCCCTGCGGGACGGAATGCAGCAGATGCGCGCCAGCTTCGGTGACACCCGGAACCTGGCCTCAGCCAGTGCCGAATCGGTGGCGGGGGCAACTTTCGCCCTCGACGTGCCGCGGCAGGTTTTAGAGCTTTTTACCAACGGTATCCAGGGCCTGGATCTGCCCGCAGATTTGGCGCGGGAAGCTGCTAGGATCGCGGCAGCAGTGCAGCGGGCTGACGATAATCTAGCGCGGCTCAATACGTTGATCGAGGCCGCACGCCGCATAGGGGAGCGAGATATCCCCTTCAATATCAATGCGGACCTGGCGCAACTAGTGGCTGCCGCGCCACTCATCGCAACCTACCGCTCCCAGCGGTAGGCCGGCCGCATTTTGTGGAAGAGGGGCCATATGTGTAGCGGGCCCTCACGCTGATACATACATATTGAGTGCGGGTAAGTCCCGGCCGCAACGGGGAGACGTCTAGTACGCCCACAGCGGTGGCGCGCACACGCCAAGTTGCGAAGGCGGGGGTGGCTGTTTTTAGGATATGGCGACCCGATGTCTCTGCTTTGAGGAGCAACATGATGAAGACCGGCCGCCTTTTTATCGCTGCTATTGCCCTGGCCCTAGGGGCCTCTTTGGGAGCCTGCAGTGGCGATAACCCCGCCCCCGCGCCGAGCACGACGGCTCCTGCAACCGAGACTCACGCGTCTGCGACCACCAGTGCTCCCGCCACCGCTGAAGCCACCACCAGTGCTCCGGCAGGGGAGACCACTTCTCCCGCGTCGCAAGCAGGCGATCGGCCCAGCAAGGAAGAGCTGGCTGACCGGCTCTTCACCGGCGCGAAGGAAAAATTCGCACAAGCGGGGGAGTCTCTATCCCCAGAAAAGCTTGAGAACGCCAAGAAACGTATAACCTGCATGGTGGACAAAATCTACGATCAGCTATCCGACGCTGAGGTCAAGGAAATGTGGAATACAGATTTCCAAACCGATCCCAGTGAAGGCCTGAAGACCAAGATGGATGGTGCCATTGGGGAATGTAAGTAGTTCCCGAATAAACGGTACCGCATAGCCTTTTGCAGACGATGGGCCCGCCACTTTGGCGGGCCCATCGTTGTGCGTTATTAAATATAACTGCTTAGGAGATATGCTGTGGCCGCTCCTCTCATCGCAACGCCTAGTCCCCAGTAGTAAGGTCGCCAAGGAGCAGCATATCGAAGAGTTCTATTACATACAGCTCGCGCATCTGCAGGGTCATATTTCAAGGAAAGCAACCGAGGAAGAAAAGGCACTAGAGCGAGCGTACGCAGCCTGTTACGGCGATCATTACTATAATCAGCTAACCGATGAAGAATTAGCGGAGGTATACCGCGAATTTAGGCAGGGGACACCAGTTACTGATGAAGCCCTTTTCCAAAAAATGGCCGAGCTGAGTGCGCCTTGCCGTGAGCTACCCCGTGGTGGGCAGTGAAGGTAATTGTGCAAAAGGTAGGGTCTAGGTTCCGAGGCTGGCCAGGTCTATATACAAGCGATTTTGCGATTCCTACTTGCGTCTCCCAGATTTGTATAAGGAGTGGAAAATGAAAACGACCCGTATATACATTGCCTTTGCCGCTTTGGTGATAGGGGGTGTTCTAGGGGGGCCGGCCAGGAAGCTGCTCCGAGTTCGGATGCCACCGGCGGGCCGGTGGCGGCAGCCTCTGCTTCTAACGCTCCGGCCTCCGAAAGTGCTGAGTCTACGGCGAAGAAGGAAGACTCCAAACAGCTACATATCGACGCTTGGATGGACGGCGTTATCGGGCACCCCGCCGCAGGCTCCGATTCTGAGACGCCCCTTGCAGAGCTGATCGCCCTAGCTCAAGAATGTGCGACCTGCGTTGTGGACCATTACTACGACTCGCTGTCCGATGCGGAATTGGCAGAGCTTGAAAATAACTTAGCCAATAAAAAGGAACCCAGCCTCGAGTTACAGGACAAGATCAAGCCACTCGTAAAACCATGCTGCGAACTGCTCCCTGATCACCCAGTCTTCTACGAGCGTTAAGGTGTGCCGAGCGGCTGGTGGTATCCATCGCCGTCCCGCTCATTGGGTCGGCAGATTCCCCATTGCGTTGGCGGATTCCACTGGGTAGGCAGATTCCAACCTGCCCGGCGCGCTCTATTACAGTGACCCTATGACCAGTCCGCTACGTGTTGCCGTTCAAGGAGAGTTCGGTTCTAACTCCGATATGGCCGCCTCCCAAATCCTGCCCGGGGCCACAGTGGTGCCGTGCGAGTCTTTTCAGGCGGCCTTCGACGCCGTGCGGGACGGGCAAGCGGATCGGGCGCTGATACCGGTAGAAAACTCTTCTGCCGGGCGCGTAGCTGACCCGCACGCCCTGCTACCGGACGCCGGGCTGCACATCATCGGCGAACATTTCATGCCGATCCACTTTGACCTGGTAGCGGTGCGCGGGGCGGCTTTAGAAACCATCCGCACCGTCCGCTCCCACGTCCACGCCTTCGGGCAGTGCAGCCAGCTGCTGCGGGACCGCTCCTGGGCCCGGCATATCAGCGCCGATACCGCTGGTGCTGCCCGGGAAGTCGCGGACCTGGGCGATGAAACAGTAGCCGCATTAGCGCCGTCGGGCGTGGCTGAACGCTACGGTTTGGAGGTGCTGCGCTCACACGTGGAAGACTCCGCCTCCAACGCCACCCGCTTCCTGTTGCTGAGCCCGGAAGAGGAGATCACGCGGGTAGAAGAAGCCATCACCACGCTCCTGTTCCGGGTGCGTAACGTGCCGGCGGCGCTGTATAAATGCCTGGGCGGATTTGCGACCAATTCGGTGAATATCACCAAAATTGAGAGCTACCAGCTCGGCGCCACGTTCTGCGCCTCCCAGTTCTACCTCGATATTGACGGGCACATGCACGATCATCGCGTGATGCTGGCGTTGCAGGAACTGCGGTTCTTTGTCACCGATTTGCGGGTGCTCGGCTGCTACCCGGCCCACCCCTACCGCGCGAACCTGCGTGCCGATCAGCAGCGGGCCGAGCAGGAAGAGGCCGCACATACCCGCCTCTGACCGTGCGTGCCCGGATACTGCCACGTAGGCTGGGGGTATGCCGACAACCGATCACGCTAGCGCCGATTCCCTGCCCAAACTCGATAAAGATGCCTACGAGAAAGAGCTGCGCAGACTCCAAGCCGAGCTGGTAGAGATGCAGCAGTGGGTTATCGCCAACGGCGAACGTATCTGCATCCTTTTTGAAGGGCGCGACGCCGCGGGGAAGGGCAGCGCCATTAAACGGGTTACCCAGTACCTGAACCCGCGCCATGCGCGCGTCGTCGCTCTGCCCGCTCCTACCGAGCGCGAAAAGACGCAGTGGTATTTCCAGCGGTATATCCAGCACCTGCCGGCGGCCGGAGAGATCGTGGTCTTTGATCGCTCCTGGTATAACCGGGCCGGTGTGGAGCACGTCATGGGTTTTTGCACCCCCGAGGAGTACCACCGCTTCCTACGCCAGGCCCCCGATTTTGAACGTATGCTCGTCGACGACGGAATCCGCGTGATTAAGTACTGGTTCTCGGTGTCAGCAGCCGAACAGGAAGCCCGGTTCCGCTCCCGCTCCCAAGACCCGATGCGGCGGTGGAAACTCTCCCCGATGGATATCGAGTCGATGACTCGCTGGGATGATTACTCTCGCGCCAAAGACGCCATGTTCGCGGCCACTGACACCCCGTGGGCCCGCTGGCTGACGGTGGAAAGCGAGGATAAGAAACGTTCCCGTATCAACGTAATCAACGATATTCTGCACCGTATTCCGTGGAAGCGAATCGATCCTGAACCTTTGGAGATCCCGCACCGTTCCAAGGAGGACGGCGACGGCGAATATGAGCGCCTGGACCGCAGTAACTACGAGTATGTGGAGGACATCACCGGCCCACTACAAAAAGATGTGGTGAAGGCCGAACGAGCTAAGAAGGGCCAAGCGAAGAAGAAGTCCTAGCCGGGATATACACTAACCAGTGTTTGCTTAAAACCCGAAAGGACGCCCGTGACTGACTCCCCGCTGTCTGTTGCCGTGGTGGGTGCTGGCCCCGCCGGCATCTACGCTTCGGACATATTGTCTAAATCCGGCCTGAATGTGGCTATTGACCTGTTCGAGAAGTTGCCTGCCCCCTACGGGCTGGTGCGCTACGGGGTGGCCCCGGATCACCCGCGGATCAAACAGATCATTGTGGCGCTGTACAAGATTTTGCAGCGCGGCGATATTCGGCTGATCGGCAACGTGGAGGTCGGCAAGGATGTGACCGTTGATGATCTGCGCGCCCACTATGACGCGATCATCTTCGCCACTGGGTCCGATGACGACGCCCCGCTGCCAATTCCGGGGATTGACCTGCCCGGCAGCTACGGTGCCTCCAAGTTCGTGTTCTGGTATGACGGCCATCCCGATTACCCGCGCGAATGGCCGCTGGAAGCCAAAGAGATCGCCGTCATCGGTAACGGGAATGTGGCCCTGGACGTAGCCCGCGTGCTCGCCAAACACCCCGATGACCTCATGCCCACCGAAATCCCCGCGAATGTGGAGGAGGGCCTGCGGCGCTCGCCGGTTACCGATGTGCACGTTTTCGGGCGGCGTGGCCCGGCGCAGGTGAAATTCTCGCCCCTGGAGCTGCGCGAGCTCGGCAAAGTGCCCGATGTGGACGTCATCGTCTACGAGGAAGACTTCGACTTTGACGAGGGCAGTGAAGAAGCGATCCGCACCTCAAACCAGACGAAGCAGGTTGTTAAGACGCTGGTGGATTGGACGCTCAAGGACCGCGAAGAAATGACCGCTTCCCGTCGTATTCACCTGCACTTCTTCCACCGCCCCGCCGAAATCCTCGGCACCGACCGCGTGGAGGCGATCCGTACCGAGCGCACCGAGCTGGTGGGGGATGGGACCGTACGCGGCACCGGAGAGTTCGTGGACACCCCGGTGCAGGCCGTCTACCGCGCCGTCGGATATTACGGTGCTCGCGTCCCCGGCCTCCCGTTCGATGAGGTACGCGGCGTGATCCCCAACGAGGAGGGGCGGATTATTGGCGACGACGGCGCCAGCGTGCCGGGCCTATACGCCACGGGTTGGATCAAACGCGGGCCGGTCGGCCTGATTGGTTCCACGAAATCCGACGCCCAACAGACCATTGCCCACCTGGTGGAGGATGCCGAAGCCGGGCTGCTGCACGCCAACTCGGATGCGGTAGGCCACGATGCCATGATCGCGGATCTAGACTCACGCGGGGTGCGGTACACCACCTGGCAGGGCTGGGAACTCCTAGACGCCTATGAGCGCAAACTCGGGGAGGATTTTGGTGAACTGCCCGAGGGGCGCGGCGGCCGAGAGCGAATCAAAGTTGTGGAACGCGAAACCATGACGGCGATCTCCCGTGGCGAAGAGCATGACGGGCGGCTGTACTAGGCGCACCCGTCTCGTGTGCGTAGGAGGTCCGGAATAACGGCCGCCTGGGCGGTGTTGAGGTGAATATGCACAAGCATTACAACGGGTTAAAGACCGCCCTACTCCTGGGCGGGATGTGGGCGCTGCTTATGGGCATCGGCGCGCTGGTAGCACAGGGGATGCGCTCGCCGTCCATCATTTGGTTGTTTGCGCTCGGCGGCTTGGTGATGACCGCGGTTTCTTATTGGAACTCCGATAAGATCGCGATTCGGTCCATGCGGGCCTACCCGGTGACTGAGCAACAGCAACCGGCAATGTACCGGATCGTGCGGGAATTGTCGCAGCGAGCCGGTCAGCCCATGCCGCGTCTATTTGTCGCCCCCACGATGCAGCCCAATGCGTTCGCTACCGGGCGTAACCCGAAGCACGCCGCCGTGTGCTGCACTGAGGGAATCTTGCAGTTGCTCAATGAGCGTGAGCTGCGCGGCGTGTTGGGGCACGAGCTGATGCACGTGTATAACCGCGATATCCTCACGTCTTCGGTTGCCAGCGCGATCGGTGGGGTGATTACGTCCATCGCGCAATTCCTCATGTTCTTCGGCGGGAGCGGGCGTGACCGCGAGGGGGCGAACCCGTTGGCGCTACTGGCAATGTCGCTGTTGGCACCCTTCGCAGCGACGATTATCCAGTTAGCCGTGTCGCGTACCCGGGAATATGACGCGGATGAAGACGGCGCGCAGCTCACCGGCGACCCGCTTGCGCTGGCCTCGGCATTGAAACGACTCGAATCCGGGGTGGCAGCAGCCCCGCTACCACAGGAACCGGAATTACAGACCGTCTCACATTTGATGATCGCCAACCCGTTCAGGGGTGGCGGCATCGCCAAGCTCTTCTCCACCCACCCGCCGATGGCAGACCGGATTGCTCGGCTAGAGAAGATGGCCGGCTATTAGGACGACGACGCCCCGGGTGGGGGCGCGCTGAGAAAGCGCCCCCCATCCGGGGCGTCTGCCGCCTCTGCGGGGCGGCAGTGACTATAAGAGATAACGGCTGAGCGCCGTCGTCGTCACCGGTAATTGACGAACTGGAGGGCGGCGTCGATATCCGCACCCTTGAGCAGGGCAATGGTTTCCTGCAGGTCATCGCGGGACTTTGAGGTCACCCGCAACTCGTCACCCTGGATCTGGGCTTTGACGCTCTTGGGGCCCTCATCGCGGATGAGTTTGGAGAGCTTCTTCGCATTCTCCTGGCTCAACCCCTCCTTTAGGGTTGCCTGCAGGCGGTATTCCTTACCGGACGCCTTCGGTTCGCCGTCGCCTAGATCAAGGGCTTTGAGGGAGACGCCACGGCGGACCAGCTTGGACTGGAATACATCTAGTACGGCTTTTACCCGCTCATCCGAATTCGCAACCATAAGGATGGAGTCACCAGACCAAGAGATGGAGGCACCCACGTTCTTAAAGTCGTAGCGCTGGGAGATCTCTTTGGCGGCCTGGTTGAGTGCGTTATCGACTTCCTGCCGATCCACCTTGCTGACGACGTCGAATGATGATGTTGCTGCCACACTAACCTCCTGCGTGGATTGGGTCACGTTCTGAAGCGGCTGCTTCCCAACCCCCACAATATCGCGCCTTTCGGCCTACTTGCGGGGGAAAAGTCTAATTGGCGTGTATCCCTACCCGGCTGCTACACTCACTTGTGCGCACCTTACGGTGCGACGGCGGGTTTCCCGAGCGGCCAAAGGGAGCTGACTGTAAATCAGTTGCGGAATGCTTCGGGGGTTCGAATCCCTCACCCGCCACTTTTCCCCTTCCGGGTTCTTCCGGGAGGGGGTTTTTCGTGTTCTTTTGCCCGTGATTATGGGGCTCTTCGGATTTTAATGAGGAGTAATTAAGCCACGTGCGTTAGCGAGGCTGATATGCGCGAAAATCTCTGCGCCCCGGGTATCGTTGCGGGTCTCGGATAGCGTGGGTTACGAAAATAGGTCGCTGCCTGTGATGGGGTGCATGATGCGTCCTTTCCAGTTCACCCCGTGCCTGCATGGTGCTTGCGTACCTCGCGTGTATCCTGGCTGTCTCCGCTGCCTTTGCCTCGGCACAGGCCGAGGTTTGCGCAGCTTTGGATTCCAGTGGAGGCGGAGGAGGTTTCTCTGGCGGGGGCGGAGGCGGCTCCGGTGGTGGAGGTGGCATAGGTGCGCGCTAACGCACCCAATTGACCCCTCGGCAAGCGCGGCCTGCCACCCCTGAACGCAGGAATTGATGAAGGCTGGCGGCGTTATGGTGCTTGTCGGCTTGATTATGGGAGCCCGCTCAGGCACCCGCACTGAACGTCGAGTCAGCGCAGACGGGCGTCATGAAGAGGGTGAGCGGCGCGATTATTAGAAGTGTGTGCCATAACACGGCTCCGGGATTTCGTATCTGCCGAGTTGTTGGGTAAAGTCGTCTACGCCGCCCCGATAGCTCAGTCGGCAGAGCGTCTCCATGGTAAGGAGAAGGTCAAGGGTTCGATTCCCTTTCGGGGCTCTGGTTTTGCTCACGGTCAGCATTACGAATGTTTGACGCCGGGCGAAGCTACCGGCACTAGCCGGACACCCGGCGGGGTAGCTCAGATGGTTAGAGCGCACGACTCATAATCGTGAGGTCGCGGGTTCGATCCCCGCCTCCGCTACAAGAACGATGAGACCGCTCTGCGGTTACCAGCGAACGTAAGGAAGAAGCGTGGCTAGCAAGTCTGCGGATGTGCGCCCCAAGATCACCCTTGCCTGCGGTGAGTGCAAAGAGCGCAACTACATCACCAAGAAGAACCGTCGCAACACCCCGGATCGCTTGGAACTGCCCAAGTACTGCCCGCGTTGCAATAAGAAGACCAGCCACCGCGAAACCCGCTAAGGCAGTCGGCCACCCTAGCTGAATCCCACAAAAGAGCGGGTAAAAGTTAGCGGCAGCCACGACGGCGTCACCCCGACAGCCACCGTAGGCTAGAGGGTATGACATCAACTTCACGCCAGCCCACGAGCGTCAATCCCGACCTCGTGGGCTGTTGCTATGGGCCCTTCACGTATGAGGTTGCGGCAATTACGGTCCGCGAGTTCGCAGCCGCCGTCGGGGCCCAGCAACCAGAACATTATGACCGGGCTGCCGCCCAAGCGGCGGGATACCGCGATATCGTGGCCACGCCCACCTTCGCCGTCGTTATTGCGCAAGCCGCTGAGGCCGCCTACATTCAGGATGAACGAGCCGGCATCGACTTCTCTCGCGTCGTCCACGCCGACGAATCCTTCACCCACACCCGCCCCATACAGGCCGGGGACACCCTTTCCACGACCGTCACGGTGCAGTCAATCACCCAGCGCGGGCCAATCTGCCTGGTAACCACGCGTGCCGATATTACCGACAGTGACGGCCCGGTATGCCAAGTGACGTCGACCCTGGCAGTACGAGGGGAGACAGCATGAATGACAAAGCCATGAACGATGCAATGACCGCAGACGGGTTAAGCACCAGGGGCGAGCTGGCCGTAGGCAGTATCGTGTTCACTCGCACGCATCGCCTAGATCGGCGCAGTCTGGTGGCCTACGCCGCGGCGAGCGGGGATCATAACCCGATCCACTACAATGATGCCGCTGCGGCAGCAGCTGGACTACCGGGCGTCCTCGCGCACGGAATGCTCACCATGGGGCTGGCAGCCACCGCGGTAGCGGAGTGGGCGGGCAGCGCCGCGGCTGTGCAGGACATCAGCACCCGCTTCTCCCGTCCCGTCGTCGTACCCGGCGACGGCGAAGCGGAACTCACCATCACCGGGAAGGTGAAAACCATTGAGGCGGATACGGTCCGTATTGACCTCCAAGTGACGTGCGGCGGCAAAGCCGTGCTGGCCGGAGCTCGGGCCACCATCCGGCGCGCTGGCGGCGCGTAAAGCTGTTCGGTAGGGGGTTTGTCTCCCCGGTTCCACCCGGTCCCAGCTAGCGTGATGCGGTGGCGGCTGCGGAGAGGGACGTCTGACAGCGTAGGCTGGGAGTATGAGTTGTCAGATCCCCAGCCCCACGCCCGCACCCGCCGACATCCCACCCGTCGTCGATTCCTCGGCCCCCCGGCCAGCTGCCCTCACCAACCCCACCCTGGCTGACCTCACCACGATGCGAGTGGGTGGGCCTATTGGGCAATATGTGGAGGCCCAAACCGAGCAGGAACTGATCGATGCGGTGGTAACCGCAGACGACGCCGGCGTTCCCCTGTTAATCGTGGGAGGGGGCTCCAACCTGGTGGGAGCCGATGAGGGATTCCCCGGCACCGTGGTCCGCGATATGCGCCGGGACCTTACCCGCCTCGAACTGGATGGCTGCGGCGGCGCACTGGTGCGTGCTGCTGGCGGTCACCCGTGGGACGCTTTCGTCCACCACACCATCAGCGAAGGCTGGATGGGTGTGGAAGCCCTCAGCGGTATCCCGGGCAGTGTGGGAGCAGCTCCGGTGCAGAACGTCGGTGCATATGGGCAAGAGGTCGCCGGCACAATCAGCTCCCTGACCGTGTGGGACCGCCTCACCCGGCAGCGCCGGCAGCTTGCACTCAGCGAATTAGAGTTCGGCTACCGCACCTCGCTCCTCAAACGCACCCTCAGCGACCCGACCGCCGGCGGAGGCCGCACCTGGGGCCCCACCGGGCGGTACGTCGTCCTGGATGTCACCTTCCAATTCCGTCTAGCCAGCCTGTCCGAGCCGGTCCGCTATCAAGAATTGGCACGCCGCCTGGGCGTCAAACTCCACGACCGCGCCCCTGCTACTGAGCTGCGTGCTGCCGTCCTCGAATTGCGTCGCAGTAAAGGAATGGTTCTCGACCCGACCAATCATGACACTTGGTCCGCCGGTTCATTCTTTACCAACCCGGTCATTTCTGACGACGTCGCTACCCACCTTCCCGCTGATGCTCCCCGCTTCCCGGTCACTGACGCCACTAAAATCTCTAATATCGGCCAAGAGCCACCGGTCGTGCCGGGCCTGGTAAAAACCAGTGCAGCGTGGCTCATCGGTCAGGCCGGCTTCCAGCCGGGATACAAGCTGGGTGGGGCGGCATTATCCAGCAAACACACGCTGGCGATAACCAACCGTGGCAGCGCCACGGGCGCAGATGTGCGCGCGCTCGCGGCCAGAATTACTGCGGGGGTACAGGATGCCTTCGGGGTGGCGCTGGTGCCGGAACCAATCCTGCTCTAGCTGCGCTCCTCCACCAGCTGCACCACCAGCTCCACCACCGCAGGGGCGGTTAAAACGGCAAAATGCCCGGCCGTATCTACATCGATATTGCGGGCCCCGGGCAGATGCGACCCGAGCGGCACATGCGGGTCGAAACGTGGCTGCACGCAGATAATGCGGGCATCAGATGGGGAGGGGGCTTCGGCCGCAGCAATAAGCGTGGTCCCGGGACGCAGTGAGCGTACCCCGAGCCCTGGCCAAAATAGCGCCGCATACTGCGAGCCGTGCCAGGGGGTAGCCAGCGCGATCATGCGGTCGATACGTTCCCCCTCTGGGCCCATCATGACGTGCTTGCCCAGCAGCCCACCCTTCGAATGTGCCAGCACCACGACGTCACGCAGGTCATGTTTGCGCAAATACCTCTCCACTCGCGTCCGTAACAGGGGTAAAGGTACCAGCTGCCGGGCCAGCCGGATCCGGCGAATACGGTGGCCCCGCCGCGCCAGGGCAGCCGCGAGTACCCGCATATCCGCCGCGGTTTCGTAGATCCCCGGCAGGAGGATAACGGTGCGAGGATTGGGGGTACAGTACTTCCGACGACGTCGCCATAACCGGCGCACCCGCGCCGCGGGTGCGCGCAGACGTAGACGACTCAAAGAGCGGTAGTCGGCACCCCATTCCCGCCAGTGCGGCAATGAGGCACGCAAGTCCCGGACGATATCTCGTAGACTCACACGAAGTCCTCGATTAGGCGGAACACGTCGTCGTCGTGAGCCCAGATAACGCAATGGGCGGCCCCGGAAACGATATGGGGGTTCTCCGCTCCCAGCCGGCCCAACCACGGGGTGGGGCAGACGTAGTCGTGTTCACCGCGCACCAGCAGCACCGGCTCGGTCACTTCTTGAATCCGCTCCTCAATCGGGTAGCGCATCATATGGGGCAGGATGTCAAAGAACCAGCTAAAACCACACTGCAGGTAGGCGCGTATTGCGATCAGACGTAGGCGGCGATTTTCGTGGATTGACGACTGCGTGAAACGGATGAGCTGGCGCGTGAAGGTACGTTCGCAGTCGTTGACGGGCGGGCCGATGAGTATCGCGCGGCTGGCGTATCCGGGGCATTGTGCCAGCAGCTCTGTGACCACCTGCGCGCCCATGGAATGACCGAGCATAACCGGATTGCGCACCCCGTGGCTGACTAAAACTTTATGGACGAGAGCCGCAAAACTGGCAATTGACAGTGGCCGGGGAGGATGGGGGAGATTGGCGAAACCGGGCAGATCTAGCAGAAAAACATCACCGAGTCGGCACAGATCCTCGGCCAGGTTCACAAAGTAGCGGGACGAGACCCCGATGCCGTGAATGAGCACGAAGGTGGGGACCGAGCTGGTGGGGGCACCAGGTTCGGAAGACTCGCCGTGCTCGGCCTGCAGCGGTAGGCCGGGAAAACGATCCCCGAGGGTGCCGTCATCGTAGGCTTTGCGATGAATCCGCACCCAACAGTCGTCAATTTTGACCAGTTCGGCACTCAAACGGTCCAACGGGTCGTCACGCCGCCGAATAATCGGGCGCAGACGCAGCGAGCGGCTCACGGGGTAGCCTCCCAATCATCAATCTCAGCGAGCCACTGCCGCTTGGAGCTGGGGGAGGCGAAGGAGGCGCGAATGGAGGAGCGTGCCAGCTCAGCGATCGCATGATCATCCAGCCCGTGATGGTCGCGGGCGATCTTGTACTGGTCAACGAGCCGAGAATGGAAAAGCAGCGGGTCGTCGGCCCCGAGCGCAATCTCCGCGCCGGCGTCAATCAGCGTGCGCAGCGGCACGTGCCCCGGCTCTGGGTACACCCCCAGGGACACATTCGACGCCGGGCATACCTCGAAGGCGATACCGTCCTCTACCAAACGTTCCAACAGCCGCGGATCCTCCCCGGTACGCACTCCGTGGCCCAAGCGGCGTGGTTTCAGGTGGGCGACTACCTGGCGGATATGGTCCGGGCCGAGGAGTTCGCCCCCATGCGGAACCCCCGGCAGGCCAGCCCGGCGGGCCAGACGGAAAGCAGGCGCAAAATCGGAGGTCGTACCGGCCCGCTCATCATTGGATAAACCAAACCCGACGACGCCACCCGGCCCTTCCCCGGCATAGCGGGCCGCCAAGCGAGCCAAAGTCCGAGCATCAAGCGGGTGGCGAATTCGCGACGCCGCCACAATCACGCCGACTTCCACCCCCGTGGTCTGCCACGCTTTCGCGGCCTCATCGAGAATTATTTCCAGCGCCGGGGTAATACCGCCCACGAAAGGCGCATAGGAGGTTGGATCCACCTGGATTTCCAAGCGGCGTGACCCCTCGGCCGCATCATCTGCGGCGGCCTGGGCGACGATCAGCCGCATTGCCTCTTCACTACGGACAATCGCGCGGGCGGCATCATAGTTGCGTTGGAAACGGAACCAGCCGCGTTTATCAGCAGGCACCCGCAGCGCATCGGTGGAGATCAGCCCGTGGGGTAGGCGCACTCCGATCCGGTGAGCGAGGTCCTCCAAACTGGCCGGTCGCAGTGACCCGGTGAAATGCAGGTGGAGGTGCGCCTTGGGAAGTTTCGTCAGATCGCGCACGGATATATTGTGTCAGATTCCCGTGCGGGCCTTCGCCAGCGTCTACGGTAGGTAGGCGGGCAGGCATTCTCGTGGCGAGGGCCGGGGCAGCATTTATATCAGACTGCATGCAGCCAGGTGGCTCATACGTGGCCCCGCTACAATAAGGCAACGTGTCCGACTCGGTGCCAGTTCGCGATTTCCTCACCTCCCGGGACGCCCTCACCCTGGCAACCCATGCTGCCGAGGCGCTCGGGCTTGTTGTCGCCACAACCCGCGTCGAGCGGGCGTATTCCGCCCGTTACAGCTTCGCCATCTATGCGGTGGGGGAGGAGCAGATCGTTATCGGAAACCGGATACCGCCACAGCCGCATAATCGCTCCGATCTCGTACTGCTGGCTAGCCCGGTCGGGCAACTCGTGGCCTTCCGCCTGCCGCACGATCCGTTTCTTCCCGGGCTTCCCGCGATTATGAGCGGCGAAGGGCAGTTAGTCGCCTACCGGCCCGGCCGCCGCGCCGTCGTTAAATTCCCGAACGGAACGTACGCTAAAACCACGCAGCCGCACACCTTTGCCCGCTTGGCTCATAACCATGAGGTTTGTGCGACTGCGGGCCTGCCGGTGCCGCAGATCGTGGAGCGGGCTGAGCATCATATCGTCGTCACGCGCCGCACGGGCACCAACCTGCTGGCGATGCTTGATAAACACGGTCCCCACTACACCGCTGAGCGAGTGGAACAGCTGCTCGACATCCTGCCGAGCGCATTGCTCACCAATCCGGTGCGCCCCTCCTGGTGCGCGCACATCGACTATCACGCTCGTATGGCAGCTGCGGCAGCGCCCACCAAAACTGACCTGATTCACCACATTGCGGCGCAGGTCCGCCAGGATATTGCGCGTCAAGCCGCTCACCCGCCCGGGCCGGTCGTGCCTACCCACGGTGATCTGTACGAAGCCAATATTCTTACTGACGGGGATACCATTACCGGGCTGCTCGATATTGATACCGCCGGCCCTGGCCACCGCATTGATGATTACGCCTGCTTACTCGGCCATCTAGCGGTGAGCCCTCGCCGCAGCGCCGCTGCGGAGCACCGCCACATGGTGAAGGAGTTGTGGCAGGCCTGCGCCGGTGCCACCCCGCACCGCCTAGCTGTCCGCACCGCCGGAATTATCCTCACTCTCGTCGCCGGTGCTCGCCGCGACCAGCGTCGAGAAGACGCCGCGCAGCTCGCCCTAGCCAATTACCGCGTAGACCTTGCCTACCGCTGGCTACAGGCTGACCCACCTCGCTAATGCGACGCACGTCCGCGGTGCGCCTGACTCGCCAGGTACGTCTCATGCCGCTCTGCTCAGCCGGGCGCCGGCGGGTAGGGTGAAGATATGAAACGCCGTGTGCTCGCCGTGGGTATTACCGCGCTTGCTGTCCTGGTGGCCGCCCAGGCGTGGCGGTTTGGCATGAGTGCCGGCCGGATCGAATCCGCACGCGCACTAGAGGATTCGACGACGGCGCAGCTGCCAGCAGTTTATGCAGCCGGCGACGGTGGGGATATTGCGCCGTCGGATGCTGCCCCGATTGTAGTGTTGGGGGCCGCCATCTGGGGGCCTACTACCCCTTCCCGGTATTTGGAACTCCGACTGCAAGCTGCACGGGAGCTATGGACGCCGGGCCGGGTGGTGATTGTCTCGGGGGACGGGCGTGATGAGACCTGGTCGGAGACAGCCGTGATGCGGCAGTGGCTGACTGATCACGGGGTGGCGAACGAAGATATTGTGGATGACCCACTCGGGCTGGATACGGTGGCCACCTGTCGCTTCGTTGCCGAACACTACCCGGGCCGTCAGGCTATTCTCGTCACCCAGAGCTACCATCTGCCGCGAGCAATCAGTCTGTGCCGCTCCGTTGGGGTGGATACCTACGGATGGGCCGACGAAGGAGGACGTGCCTACGGCTCGACGTGGCGCTACGGCGTGCTCCGCGAGATCCCGGCCACGTATAAGGCAGCCGTCGAAGGACTCGGCGAATATATCCGCCGGATCGGACGGTAGTGGCCGCAGGGAATAAGTCCATGCCCGCCCCTGTTGAGTTAAGTAGCAGTAGACAACGCGTCCACTAAGGGGGAATTATGCGCGTTATCCTGAATCTGATTTGGTTAATCTTTGCCGGCTTCTGGCTGGCCTTGGCCTATTTCCTGGTGGGGGTGCTGGCCTGCATCTTCATCATTACAATCCCCGCTGGTGTGGCGTGTTTCCGGATGGCAAATTACGTCCTGTGGCCTTTCGGGCGCACTGTTGTCGTTGACCCCCAAGCGGGTGGTTTCTCAGCGGTCTCTAACGTGCTGTGGTTTATATTCTTCGGCGTGTGGTTGGCAATTGGCCACCTCACCACTGCCATTGCACAAGCGATCACCATTATTGGGATCCCGCTGGCGCTGGCGAATATCAAACTGATCCCGGTCACCTGCTTCCCCTTCGGGAAGGTGATTGTGCCCACGCATGCGGTGCCGCCCGGCTATACCCAGGTCAGTGCGGTAACGATCTAGCGCTCTGGCGGCCGCCAGAGGCCGCTATACCGTGCCGACCAGACGTTGGAGGCGGGTAATGCCCTCGACGATATCGTCGTCGCTGACGGCGCAGCTGAAGCGCAGATGTCCCGGCGTCCCGAATGCCTCGCCGGGCACCACCGCCACCTCGGCCTGCTGCAAAAATACGTCGGCGATATCGGCAGAAGATCTGAGTGTATGGCCCGCAATCTCACGACCGATCAGCGCGCTGACATCCGGGTAGCAGTAGAAGGCTCCCTGCGGCAGCGGCACGCGAAAACCATCGATCTCCCGCAGCATATCCACCATGAGCCGGCGGCGGCGGTCAAAGACGGAGCGCATCTGGTGCACCGCATCCAATCCGCCTTCCAGGGCTGCAATGGCAGCGCGCTGGGCGACGTTGCAAACATTGGACGTCAGGTGTGACTGGAACGCACCCACGACAGCCATCGCCCGGGCGGGACCAAACATCCAGCCAACCCGCCACCCGGTCATGGCATATGTTTTCGCCACCCCATTAACCACGAGAGTCTGATCAGCGAGTTCCGGCACCATGCGCACGATGGGGGAGAAGGGGACGCCGTCATAGGTGAGATGCTCGTAAATCTCATCGGTAATCACCCAGACGCCGTGTTCTAACGCCCACTGCCCAATCGCGCGGGTTTCCTCTGGGGAATAGACCGCGCCGGTAGGGTTAGAGGGGGAGCAGAAGATGAGCGCGCTGGTGCGATCGGTGCGGGCCCCTTCCAGCTGTTCGACAGTCACCTTGTAGTCGGCGGCGCTGTCGGCGACGACGTCCACCGGGACGCCTCCGGCCAAGCGGATCGCCTCGGGGTAGGTGGTCCAGTACGGAGCGGGCAGCAATACCTCGTCACCGTCATTGACCACGGCACTAATCGCCTGGAAGACAGCCTGCTTGCCACCGTTGGTCACAATTACTTGCTCGGGATCGATCTCGTAGCCGGAATCTCGCAAGGTCTTATCGGCAATCGCTTGGCGCAACGGTGGCAGGCCCTTGGCGGGGGTGTAGCGGTGGTTGGCCGGATCTTTGGCGGCTGCCACCGCAGCGTCGACGATATAGCTGGGGGTGGGGAAATCCGGTTCTCCGGGGCCAAATCCGACGACGGACCGCCCGGCGGCCTGCAGGGCTTTAGCTCGGCTATCAACGGCAAGGGTGGCGGAAGGGGGGATGGCAGACAGACGCCGCGACAGGCTTAACGCAGTATTCATGCTCACAATCCCAGTGTCTCACCTGGCGGGGTTAGGGCGGAAAATGCCCAGTATACGGGCGGTAGCGTAGGGCTCAATTAGACGCGGAGCCACCGGAGTCCCTATACTGATTTCCGCACGTGATCTATCCGATAACCCAGGTGCGCCTGGAATGAGGTAGACTCGTGCGAGTGCTCACCGAAAAGGTGAGTAGGGCAGTGGCGCAATTGGTAGCGCACCGGTCTCCAAAACCGGCGGTTGTGGGTTCGAGTCCCTCCTGCCCTGCCAGGAACAGCTCGCGGATCGGCCGAGCATGACGCGTACGGTCCTCGCTTAGCGTTCGCGAGGGAACCTGAAGACAGATGCCGAAAGCGATAAGGAGCCAGCGTGAGCCAGCCCGCCAAGGCCGAGGGGGCCAAGAACCACCCCGCCGCGAGCAGTGACAAACGTGGGCTTTTTGCGCGTATAGCCCTGTTCTACCGCCAAGTCATCGCGGAGTTACGTAAGACTGTCCGCCCTACCAAGAACGAACTGTGGACGTTCTTTGCGGTAGTGCTCGTCTTTGTGATCGCCATTATGGCGTTCGTGGGCGTACTCGATCTGGCCTTCGGTAAACTGGTCATGCTGATGTACGGGGGCTGACCGGCTAACGCCTGACCCGTAGGAAGCAAGAAGAAAGCAGGTAGACACCAGTGGCCGAATCGACCACGCCCGAGCAAGAGACGACGCCTCCCGTCGTCTCTGCTGACGTATCCGAGCCGGATCCGCTCGAAGACCTGCGCCGCACCCTGCGCATGCAGGACGGCAACTGGTACGCCATCCACACCTACGCCGGCTATGAGCGCAAGGTGAAGGCTAATCTGGAAACTCGCTCCGAATACCTCCAGCTGGAGGACAAGATCCACGAGATCCAGGTGCCCATGGAAGATGTCATCGAAATCAAGAACACCAAGCAGAAGAAGGTTTCGCGTGTGCGTATTCCTTCCTATGTACTGGTGCGCCTCGATGACGATGAATCCACGTGGGATCGGGTCTGGGACGCCGTCCGCCACACCCCGGGTGTGACCGGTTTTGTGGGCGATGCTTACCACCCGGTGCCGTTGACGCTGGACGAAGTCTTTGACATGCTGGCCCCTTCCGTACAGCAGGAAGTTGCGGCCCAGGACAAGACCTCCCCTATCGCCGCCGACACGCCTATCGAAGTAGAATTCGAAATTGGCGAAGCGGTCACGGTCACCGACGGCCCCTTCGAAACGATGGCCGCCACCATTTCCGATATCGATCCAGCTGCCCAGAAGCTGCAGCTGCTCGTCACAATCTTCGGCCGCGAAACTCCGGTCGAACTGGGCTTCGATCAGGTGCGCAAGGACTAACCGCGCTCCTGTACCCAAGCCTTGGCCGCCGGTGCCTGCCGGCGGCTGAACACTGAGAACACTAAGAAGATAGGACCCGACATGCCTCCCAAGAAGAAGGTCGCCGGTCTGATCAAGCTGCAGATCCAGGCCGGTGCGGCTAACCCCGCCCCGCCGATCGGCCCCGCGCTCGGTCAGCACGGCGTCAACATCATGGAGTTCTGCAAGGCGTACAACGCTGCTACTGAATCGCAGCGCGGTAACGTCGTGCCGGTTGAAATCACCGTCTACGAAGATCGCTCCTTCACCTTCATCACCAAGACCCCGCCGGCAGCGGAGCTGATTAAAAAGGCGGCCGGTCTGAAGAAGGCCTCCGGGCGGCCCAATACCGAAAAGGTGGGCAAGCTGACCCGCGCCCAGGTTGAGGAAATCGCGCAGACCAAGATGCCCGACCTCAACGCCAACGACATCGACGCCGCCGCGAAGATCATCGCCGGCACCGCCCGTTCCATGGGCATCGAGGTCGAAGACTAACCACCCCCGTGGCAGGAGCCGCGCAGCTCCGCACCACACCTGCAAGGAGATTTACGCAGATGGCAAAGCGCAGTAAGAACTACATCAAGGGCGCGGAAAAGATCCACGCCGGCGAGGTGTACGCCCCGCTCCAGGCGGTGCGTATCGCTAAGGAAACCGCCACCACCAAGTTCGATTCCACCGTCGACGTCGTCTTCCGACTTGGCGTCGACCCCCGCAAGGCCGATCAGATGGTGCGCGGCACCGTCAATCTGCCGCACGGCACCGGTAAGACCGCTCGGGTCCTGGTCTTCGCCGTCGGGGAACGCGCCCAGCAGGCACTGGACGCGGGTGCAGACGAAGTCGGTGGCGATGAACTGATCGCCAAGGTCGCCGGCGGGTACGTCGATTTCGACGCCGCCGTTGCCACGCCGGACATGATGGGCAAGGTTGGCCGTCTCGGCCGCGTTCTCGGCCCGCGTGGTCTGATGCCGAACCCCAAGACCGGCACCGTCACCATGGACGTCGCCAAGGCTGTCAATGACATCAAGGGCGGCCGTATCGAGTTCCGGGTGGACAAGCACGCCAACCTCCACTTCATTATCGGCAAGGCCTCCTTCGACGAGACCAAGCTGGTGGAGAACTACGCTGCCGCCCTGGATGAGATCCTGCGGCTGAAGCCGGCCTCCTCCAAGGGCCGTTACATCCGCAAGGCCGTCATGTCCACCACCATGGGCCCCGGCATCCCGCTGGACGCAACTAAGACGCGCAACCTCACTTCGGAAGATGCCTCCTAAGCACTCCGTAGCACCGTAAAGTGTCGGCCCGGTTAATCACTAACCGGGCCGACACTTTTATACGAGCTGCGCAATTATGCCTGTAGCGCACGCAAAATCGGGGAGTAGTGGGCGTCAATCGCTTTCAAATACGCGCCTGTATCGCCTTGAGTGACCGCGCTGAGAATATCGCCGTGAGCTCGCGCTGTGACCAGCAGATCGGTGGCCGTGGGCAATCCGAGTTTCGGCAGCGTCCAGGCGTGTACCTTCCATAGGGAAGCCACGAGCTGGCGCATAATCTCGTTCCCGCTGAGGGCTAGCAGGCCATCATGGAAAGCAAAATCCTCGCGTGGGAAAACTTCCCCGGCCTCCGCCTTTTGCACCATCGCCTCCACCAGTATTTCCAGAGCGGTGTGCTGCGAGCCCTGCAAAGCGGTGCACAGGTGGTCGGCTATGCCGCGATCCAAGGAATGGCGCAGTTGCACCACCTCCCGCAGGGTGGAGAAATTGTCTCCCTGATTAACCAAGGAACGAAAGCCGAGGGCTTCCACCAGGGGAGATAGGGACAGGTTCCCCACAAAACTCCCGCGACCGCGCCGCACCTCAACGATGTCGAGAGCTTGGAGGCGGCGCATTGCCTCGCGTACAGAGGGGCGGGAAATACCGAGCTGCTCGGCTAGTTCAAATTCGCCAGGTAATAGGTCACCGGGGCCTAACCCCTGGTCGAGAATAAACTGCTTCACCTGTTCACAGACCTGGTCGGTCGTCCGTACCCGCGCTACTGCTGCCATGCCCTCAGCGTACTCGCATATGCTTCCGACTACCCTTGAGTTGAAGGTGTGGTGTCTGACCTGTTCGTGGGCAATACCATGGTGAAACCATCCAATGAGGCGGCGTCAGTGAAAAATGAGCACTATCCCACCAGCATCACTTGTCAGACAAGTTGGAGTTTGGTACCGTGAGGATATGCAGGCCGCCGCCTGCGTGTACACACGACTCGACGAGGAGTATCCATGTCACGAAAGCGTCTGGGGATAGTCTCGGTTATCGCTGCGGCAGCTTTGGCGCTGTCTGCCTGTGGCGGTGGCCAAGAAAAGCCCGGCACCAATGGTTCAACAGCTGGCGGAGGCGACGTCATTACCGCTGCTATCGGTTACGACGGCGATAACTTCGACCCGGTCTCCACCACCTCAGCTCTCGCTCTAGCCGCCAACTGGCACACCCTCGAGGGCTTGACCGAACTTGACCCAGTGACCCGCGAGGTTTCGCCGGCGCTGGCAGCGGACTTGCCCAAACAGGTCAGCGACACCGAATGGGAAGCCACCCTGCGCGATGGCGCGAAGTTCTCTGACGGCACTGACGTCACCATCGACGACGTTGTGAACGCCTTCGAACTCACTACCAAGGACTTCTACAAGCCTATGCTGTCCTTCATTGAGAAGGTCGAAGCTAAGGACGATAAGACCGTCACCATCACTACTGCCTTCCCTTTCTCCCTGGTCCCGGAACGGCTCTCCCTGGTGAAGGTCTTCCCCAAGGCGCAGTCTGCTGAGGAACGCAAATCCAAACCCACCGGCACCGGCCCGTACATTATGACCCAGGCCGTGAAGTCCAAGAATGTGGACTTTGAGAAGAACCCGAACTACAACGGCAAGCGCGCCGCCAAGGCTGACAAGATGCACTGGGACATCCTCGTGGATGACACCGCGCGCGTCACCGCCGTCACCCAAGGATCGGTGATGGCTGTGGATAAGGTTCCGGCCGTCTCCAAGTCCACCCTCGAGGGCAAGGCGAAGATGGAGTCCATGCAGGCCTTTGGCCTCGACTTCATCATGTTCAACACCAAGAAGGCCCCCTTCGACAACCCCAAGGTGCGCCAGGCATTCCTGTACGCGATTGATTCCCAGGAGCTGATCGATAAGGCCCTCGGTGGCGAAGGCACCCCGGCTACCTCGTTCCTGCAAGAGGATCACCCGAATTACCACCAGGCGGCTACGGTCTACCAGCATGACCCGGAGAAGGCGAAGGCCATGCTCGCCGAGGCTGGCGTGAGCAACCTCAATATCAAGCTCAACACCACCGACCACGGCAATATCACGGCTATTGCTCCGCTCGTCCAGCAGCAGCTGGCCGCGGTGGGCGTAACCGCCACTATCGAGACGTCGGCATCGGCGGCGATGTACTCCAACGTCACCGATGTGGACGATCCGCAGTTCGACGTCGTCCTCGCCCCCGGCGACCCCTCGGTCTTCGGTAACGACCCCGACCTGCT
>JAEWHO010000049.1 GCA_023387755.1 Actinomycetes bacterium
CTGCCAGCTACCTGCTGGGGGAGTGGGATTTTGCGGCCTTGTGCCGGCCGCGCGTGGGGGCGACGACGATTCGAGAACTGCGGCAAGCCGAGGTGCGGCGCAATGGCGCTGGAGGGATTGAAATCGGCTTGCACGCCGACGCGTTTTGTCACTCGATGGTGCGCTCAATCGTCGGATGTTTGGTCGATGTTGGGCGCGGGCATCGACCGCCCCAATGGTTAGAACAGGTGTTGGCTTCGCGTGATCGCAGCCTAGCCGGTGCCGTCGCGCCCGCCCACGGTCTAACGCTAGAACACGTTGATTATCCGCCCCCAGAGCAATGGCAGGTACAGCAGCAACGCACCCGCCGTCTGCGTGGAGAGCCCTTAGGCTAGTTCGTCGTCCTCGTCTTCGTCGAAGGCGAAATCGGCGGCGGAATCATCGCGGCGGGGAGCGTCATCATCGTCGTCCTCAGCGCTGTCCTCATCAGCAGCGTCATACCACTGGGACTCATCAATGCTGCTCTCCCAGTGCATGGCGGCTTCCTCTGCGGAAGCATCCCGCCGCGGTTTGCCATAGGCCTGGGCGAGGACGTCCTGTGCCTCACCCTCCTCGTCTTCCGGGCCGTCATTATCCGGTTCGGCAACGAGCTGGCCCACCGCACCGGGGGCGCGGTCATAGGGCAGATCGCGGGGCCCATCATCTTCGGGTTCTTCTTGAGCCAGGCGGGAGGCTAAATCATTTCCCTGCCCCTGGAACGTAGCGTCGGGTTCGTCAGCGGGGAAGTCATCGCGGTTGGTGTCCATAGTTCTAGTGTCTCACTCCACAGCCAGAAGCGGAGGGTAAACGAGAGATGGGGTGAGGCCAGGATAGCTAGGTCCGAAGGCGGGTTGGGTGAGGCAGCAGCGCAGGCGAGTCACACTGGAGCGGTACAGCGCCGCTGGGGTGAGAGAGCAGCGAAGTGGCTATGTGAGTCTAGGCACAGCTACGGGTGCGTCTTTGACCTCCTCGCAGCCCCACGATAATCTTAGTCATTGTTGTGCGCCCACCATTTGGTGCCTCCCACTCGCCGAATGTTTTTCGGTGCGCCAACGTGCATTGACCATCCCAGCGGTGAGTCGGCTCAGATTCGTTTCAGCCAGCGTATCTTTGCTGCGCCCGGAACAGCCCGCGCTCCCGCTGATGACGAACGAAGGCAGAGTCCGTGCGTACGTACACCCCTAAGCCCGGGGACATCGACAAGCAGTGGCACATCATCGACGCCACCGACGTTGTTCTCGGCCGCCTGGCCGCTCAGGCCGCCCGCTTGCTCCGTGGGAAGCATAAGCCAACTTTCGCGCCCCACGTTGACACGGGTGATTTTGTCATCATCATTAACGCTGAAAAGGTTGCCCTCACCGGTGCCAAGCTCGAGCAGAAGATGGCGTACCGTCACTCCGGTTTCCCGGGTGGTCTCAAGGCCACCTCATATGCCGAGCTGTTGGCCAAGCATCCGGAACGCGCTGTCGAGAAAGCTATCCGGGGTATGGTCCCCAAGACCAAGCTCGGGCGTGCTCAAATGCGTAAGCTCAAGGTCTACGCCGGCCCGGAGCATCCGCATACCGCGCAGCAGCCGCAGCCTTACACCATCGACCAGGTGGCCCAGTAAGCCCCAAGTGGGCTTCGTGCACCGAAAGCAGACTTGAGGAGAACAGTGGCTGAGACCACCGCAGATATCGAGCTGGAGGAAGAAGTCCCCAGCACCTACACCACCGAAACTGAGCACGTGAACACCGGTTCGGGTGCCTCAGCAACCGCCCCCGGCCAGGCATTGGGCCGCCGCAAGCGCGCCGTTGCGCGTGTGCGTCTCATCCCGGGCTCGGGCGAATGGAAGATCAATGGTCGCGCACTAGACGACTACTTCCCCAATAAGCTGCACCAGCAGCTTGTTAATGCCCCCTTCGCCCTGCTGGACATTGAAGGCCGTTTCGACGTCGTGGCTCGTATCCACGGCGGTGGCTCCTCCGGCCAGGCAGGTGCGCTGCGCCTGGGCATCTCCCGCGCGCTGAACGAGATCGATCGGGAAGCTAACCGCCCTGCTTTGAAGAAGGCTGGTTTCCTCACCCGCGATGCGCGTGCTGTGGAACGCAAGAAGGCTGGTCTGAAGAAGGCCCGCAAGGCTCCGCAGTACTCGAAGCGCTAACGCGCACTTTCCGCTTCACCACGATGGCCTGCCCCCACGGGGCAGGCCATCGTGACATTTGCCCCACCGGCCCCGCTGTCCCGTGTAGTGCCATCGCACATGGCACAATAAGTGCGATAGCTTGCGAAAGGAACCAACTGTGTCCCGTCTCTTTGGCACTGATGGCGTGCGTGGCCTCGCCAACCGTGACATCACCCCAGAACTTGCCCTGGGCCTCGGCGTCTCTGCGGCCCGCGTCCTATCCGGGCGAGTGCCTTCTAATGCTGGCCATCGCCCCCGGGCAGTGATCGGGCGTGACACCCGTGTATCCGGTGAATTCATCGTCTCAGCTCTGTGCGCCGGAATGGCCTCTGCCGGGGTGGATGTCACCCGGGTTGGCACTCTGCCCACTCCCGCTATCGCGCACCTCACCGCCGCCACTGACGTGGACCTTGGCGTGGTGGTATCGGCCTCCCACAATCCGATGGAGGATAACGGGATCAAGTTCTTTGCTCATGGCGGATACAAGCTCGAAGATAGCGTCGAGGACGAGATCGCAGCGAACCTCGGGGTGGAGTGGGACCGGCCTATCGGCCCGGAGGTTGGGCGGATCGGAAAAGACGACGTTACCGCTGACCGCGTCTATATTGACCACCTGCTCCAGGCCGTTGATCAACCGCTAAAAGGCCTGCGCATTGCCATTGACTGTGCCAATGGAGCCGCCTCCGATGTAGCACCGTTGGCATTGCGGGAGGCTGGCGCCGACGTCGTCGTCATTAACGCCTCACCTGACGGCACTAATATCAACGCCGACTGTGGCTCCACTCACCCCGAAACTCTTCAGGCCGTCACCGTGGCAGCCGATGCTGCCATGGGGGTCGCGTTTGACGGCGACGCCGACCGCTGTCTCGCCGTCGACGCACAGGGCAATATGGTTGACGGAGATCAAATCATGGGCTTACTTGCGCTAGATATGAAAGAGCGCGGGGAACTAGCTGATGACATGCTCGTCGTCACTGTGATGTCCAATCTGGGCCTACTGTTGGCGATGCGCGACCACGGCATCCAGACGATGCAAACCGGCGTCGGTGACCGCTACGTTCTGGAAGCGATGCGCGCGGGGGGATACAGCCTCGGCGGCGAACAGTCCGGCCATATTATCAATGCCCACCACGCCACCACCGGGGACGGCCTGCTCACCGCTCTCATGCTCGCCTCCAAGGTAGCTCGCTCCGGTAAACCCCTCCATGAACTTGCGAGCGTCGTCCAGCGCCTGCCACAGATCCTGGTCAATGTGAAGGGTGTGGATAAGGCCCGTGCTGCCACTGACGAGGGTGTGTCGGAGGCAGTGAAGCAGGCTGAGGAATTCCTGGGGGAGACCGGCCGAGTGTTGCTGCGCCCCTCCGGCACCGAGCCGGTGGTGCGAGTCATGGTAGAGGCCGCCACTCAGGACCAGGCCGACGGCGTAGCTCAGCGACTCGCGGACGTTGTGAAGGAGCGGCTCGCGCTCTAAGGAGGGGCAATGAGCAGCGGCCTATGATCGAGAATTTCTATCTGCTGCAAGAGACTATTCTGGGGCTGGTTGATACCCCCTGGATTCTGGTAGCAATCTTCGTCATGACCGTCATCGACGGTTTCTTCCCTCCGATTCCTAGCGAATCGGTCGTGATTGCGGCCGCCGTGCTCATCGTTTCGGGGCAAGGTCCGTCTCTCATATTCTTGATCGTTGCTGCTGCGGCAGGTGCCTTCGTGGGGGATATTGTTGCTTTCGGGCTCGGGCGGATCTTGCCGATTGATCGCATCCGCTTGCTCAATACCGCCAAAGCTGTGCAAGCGCGCCATTGGGCGGAAGAGGCCCTGCGTCAACGGGCGACGGTATTCATCATGTCGGCCCGATTCATTCCAGTCGGGCGGGTAGCTGTCAATATGACCGCGGGAGCGGTCGGCTACCCACTGGTGTTCTTCGTCATCATCGACGTGATCGCCTCCATCTTCTGGGCTTGCTACTCCGTTGTTTTAGGGCTGGTCTTCGGGCAGATCCTTAAAGAGACGCCGCTGCTGGGAGTGTTGATCGGCGTTGCCGGTGGCGTGCTCATCGGATTCATTGTGGACTTCATCCTTAAACGAATCTACGGCCGCATCTTGCAGGCTAAGGTGGCGAAGTTCCAGCCCGAAGATAACTGAGCTAGCAGCCGCGGCTGTGTGCATCAGCACCCGCGGAGCGGTATTTAGAGCTTACGCAGGCGCACCCGGGCAATGGAATGATCCCTGTCCTTGGTAAGAACTAGGGTGGCCCGGCCCCGCGTGGGGGCGATATTGTGAACCAAGTTCGGCGCGTTAATCCGGTCCCAAATAGAGGACGCTACCTCCACCGCCGCCTCGTCGCTCAAG
>JAEWHO010000081.1 GCA_023387755.1 Actinomycetes bacterium
CGACTATTCGTGGTGCTGCGCAATGAGGAAGTCTCAGATTTGTACACCATGGACTTTATGGCGCGCGCCTTTGAGGAAGAGGGCGGTGGGCTATTCGACGTCCGGCAAAGCGTCCTCGGGCACCTGCAGCAGGGCGGCAGCCCCACGCCCTTCGACCGTCTGCTCGCCACCCGCCTGGTGGCCCATGCACTGGACGCCCTCCAACAAGAACTGGATGAGGGCGGTGTCGGCGCCTACTACACGGGTATGGCCGCCAACTCCCACCAGCTGCGCCCCGTGGAACATATGCTCGAAGAGCTGGACGTCCCCAACCGCCGGCCCCGCTACCAGTGGTGGCGAGACCTCGACCCGGTCAGCCAGGTGGTCTCCCTACCCGGCACCGAACGCGCCGAATCGATCCCGATTATCTCTGCCCACGACTAAACCCGCCCACTGCCATATTTGAGGAGAATTACATGTCTATCGACCCCACCACCACCCCTGCCTGGCAGTCCCTGAGCGAGACAGCGGACGTCTTCGATATCGACCTGCGCACTGCCTTCGCTAACAACCCTGACCGGGCTGAGCAGCTGAGTGGGCAGGCCGCCGACCTGCACATTGACCTGTCAAAAAATCTCATCGACGACGCCGTCTTAACCGACCTGCTCGCGCTCGCAGAACAAACCAATGTGCTCGGGCAACGCGACGCCATGATGGTCGGCGAGGTCATCAACGTGACCGAAGGCCGCAGTGTGCTCCACACGGCGCTCCGCCGTCCCGCCACCGATGAGTTGACGGTTGCCGGGCAGGACGTCGTCGCCGATGTTCATGCCGAGTTGGCGAAGGTCTACGCCTTTGCACGGCGCGTGCGCTCCGGGGAGTGGAAGGGGTACACCGGTAAGGCGATCACGCATGTGGTCAATATCGGTATTGGCGGTTCAGACCTCGGCCCCTATATGGCGTATGAGGCCCTGCGCACGTACGTTCAGAGTGGGCTGGAATGCCGCTTCATCTCCAATATCGACCCCACCGATATGGGTCAGACCACCGCTGACCTGCCAGCGGAAACGACCCTGTTTATTGTTGCGTCCAAGACCTTCACCACTTTGGAAACGCTCACCAATGCGCGCCTGGCCCGCACCTGGCTGCTGGAGAGTCTACGTCAGGAGGGGCTCCTGGACGACGGGGATGAGAAAGACGCCGTCGCCGCCCACTTTGTGGCCGTCTCCACCGCTTTGGATAAGGTTGAAGAATTCGGGATCAACCCCAATAACGCCTTCGGGTTCTGGGACTGGGTAGGCGGGCGCTACTCGGTGGATTCCGCCATTGGCACCAGCCTGGCGGTGGCGATCGGGCCAGAGAATTTCGATGATTTCCTGGCCGGTTTTTACGCCATGGACGAGCATTTCCGTACCGCTGCACCGCGCGAGAATATGCCGCTGCTCATGGGGCTGCTGAATATCTGGTACGCCAACTTCCTCGGCGCGAACACCCACGCCGTCCTGCCCTACGCTCAGCTGCTGCACCGCTTCCCGGCCTACTTGCAGCAGCTGACGATGGAATCCAACGGTAAGCGGGTGCGCGCTGACGGCAGCGAGGTCACCTATGACACCGGGGAAGTGTTCTGGGGGGAGCCGGGCACTAATGGCCAGCACGCCTTCTACCAGCTCATCCACCAGGGTACCCAGTTGATCCCGTGCGATTTCATCGCGTTCGCCAACCCGGCCTACCCGCTGCGCGATGGGAACGACGACGTTCATGAGCTGTTCTTAGCGAACTTCTTTGCCCAAACTCGGGCGCTCGCCTTCGGGAAAACAGAAGACGAGGTGCGTGCTGAGGGGACGGCTGAGCAGATCGTGACGGCCCGGGTTTTCCCAGGTAATAAACCGTCGACGTCGATTATGGCGCCGGCACTGACCCCGCGAGTCCTCGGTGAACTTATCGCACTGTATGAACATATTGTGTTCGTCCAGGGCGCTGTATGGGGGATTGATTCCTTCGACCAGTGGGGTGTGGAACTGGGTAAGCAGATGGCCCGCGAACTCACCCCCGCCGTCGCCGGCAATGAACAAGCCCTGGCCAGCGCGGACCCCTCCACCCGTGCCCTCATCAGCTATTACCGTCAGCACCGCCAGTAGCCGCGAGGACACATGAAGAATAGTCAGCATCCCAGTGCCGGGCGCCATGCCCGCCTTAAAGCGGCAGACACACGGGAATCCGCGGCTGGTATTAACCCGCTGGGAGACCCACAGGCCGGCGCAAGTCCCATGACCGTCGATATGCCCGTCGCTTCGGCACTGACCTACACCTGGTTGCATCGCCTCAGCATTGTGGCAGTTGCGGTGATGGTTGCAGTTGCGATTGCCTCCACCTACCTGGTGGGGGCACGCAGCGGCGTCGCCTGGGTAGGGGCGGGCTGCGTCGTCGCGGCTTTGGTGCGCCTGATTGCGCCCGACGGTGCGGTCCCCGGCGCACGCTCAAAGCTGTTCGACGTGGCGGTCTTGGCGGGGCTGGCATTCGTCGTATTCCTCTTCCTGCCCTATGCAGGACCGGGTTTGGATCGACCCCTCCAGCTACCCTGACAATCCGCGCGGCTAGGGTACGAACCGGTACCCCATTCCTAATTCGGTTATGAGATGGACCGGCGCGGAGGAGTCCTCCTCCAGTTTCTGCCGCAATTGCGAGATATAGACGCGCAGGTAATTCGTTTCCTTCCCATAGGAGGGCCCCCACACCTGTTGGAGCAGGTCGCTTTGACTCACCAGCCCGCCAGCGTGCCGAACCAGCACCTCCAAGACGCCCCATTCGTGCGGGGTCAGGTGGACTTTCTCACCGGCGCGAGTGACTGTTTTTGCTGCCAAATCAATGCACAGGTGACCATCGTCGGTGTGCACGATGGGCTGGCTTTCCTCCCCGCCACTGCGCCGCAGGGCGGCCCGCAGGCGGGCGAGCAACTCGCCGAGGGAGAACGGCTTGGTCACAAAGTCATCAGCACCCCGGTCTAGTGCCTCAATCTTCGACTCGGCCTCATGCCGCGCGGAGACCACGATAATCGGTACCTGGGACCAGCCGCGGATTCCGTCGATCACGGTCAGCCCGTCAATATCGGGTAGGCCCAGGTCGAGGAGGACGACGTCGGGACTGCGGTCGGCGGCCGCTGCCAAGGCCTCCGCTCCCGTGGTGGCATGTAGTGCTTCGTAGCCGCGCGCTCGCAGATTCACCATGAGGGCGCGCGCAATGGTGGGGTCGTCTTCGACCACGAGGATGCGGTTCATAGCCCTCCTTCAGTTGTGGCGGAGGCCGCGGGGGTGTCCGCTGTAGTCGCCGTCTCTAAAGTAATGACCATGGTGAGGCCTCCACCGGGGGTGTCTTCCGCGGTGAGGGTAGCATCGAAGGCTGCCGCCAATCCCTGAGCCACGGCTAATCCTAAGCCTAAACCGGTCCGGTTATCACGGTCTCCCAGGCGTTTAAAGGGCTGGAATATGGTTGCCTTTTGTTCATCGCTAATACCGGGACCGTGGTCGATCACGCGGATCGCTACTTGGTCATCAACCATGCCAGCGTCAACAACGACGCGATCTCCCGCGTATTTTTTCGCGTTCTCGATCAGATTTGCCAGTACTCGCTCAAGCAGCCCGTAGTCGGCCTTCACCGGCGGCAATCCCTCGGGAACAGCCACCTGAATGGAGGCCGGCAGCAGGGAGGGATCTACCGAGCTGATGGCGGAGCCGATAACGTCTGCCGCGTGAACCATTCCGGGGTTTACCACTAGCGCGCCGGACTGGATGCGGCTCATATCCAGCAGGTTGGAGATAAGCGCCGTCAGCCGGTCCGCACTATCTTCCACCGTTTGTAATAAGTCCCGCTGAATATCTGGGGGTAGTTCCACGTCCGTCATCCGCAGTGAGGAGATAGCGGTCTTAATCCCCGCCAGCGGGGTGCGTAGGTCGTGCGAGACGGCGGTAAGCAGGGCTGTGCGCACGGCATTGCCGGCCGCTAGCCGTTGGGCGTGGATCTTGGTTTTGCGTAGTTCTTCCTCGTGCAGAATCTGCACGATCCGCCCGGCATAGGCGTTCAACGTGCGTTGCTGCGAGGCCGAGAGCACCCGCCCGTGGAGCACGAGGATGTGGTCATCATCCAGGGGCAACTCGGTGGTGACGCCGTCGGGAATTTCACTGGGGGCTTCCCCATCGGGGCCTGCTGCCGCCCGCTCTACCCACTGGCCATCCTCATCGCGCCGGCGCAGATAAACTGCGCTCTGCCCGAAGGTTTCGGCCACCGCGACCAGCAGGGCCTGCACATCGGTGCCTTCCCGGATCACGGTGCCGGCCAGCTCAGATAAGACCAGGGCCTGCGCCCGCGCGTTGCGGGCGTCATCGGCCCGACGGGCCGCCGACCCGACGACGACGGCCACCATCCCAGCCACTGCAATGAACAGGATGAGGGCGATGATATTTTCCCACTGCGCGATCGTGAAGGTGCCGATGGGGATGGTGAAGAACCAGTTCAAGGCAGCTGTACCGACCAAAGCGGTTGTTAATGCGGGCCACCATCCGCCGATAATCGCCACCGCCACCACGACGGTGATATAGGACAGGAAACCGATCGGTAGGAAGGTGTCGGTTCGACCAACCAGCATAAGCACCGCCGTGAGAATCGCCGGGAGTACGAATGCCGCCACCCATCCGGCGATGCGGCGGCGCAGTGCCAGGGGAGCGGGTTTGCGGTGCGGGCGGCGGCCGCGGCCGCGGCCCTGGTGGGTGACGATATGGACGTCGATACTGCCGGCCGAGTTGATAATGCGGGAAAAAACCCCACCTCCCAGCATGCGTTCTAGCCATCCGGAACGGGAGGTGCCGATCACTAGCTGGGATGAGTTCAGGGCGTGTGCGAATTCGATCAGGGCGGCGGCAACGTCATCCCCGGAGACCGTATGCCAGGTGCCGTCGAGCTGTTCAGTCAGCTCCCGGGCGGCCTGCAGGTCGGCACTGCCCACGTCACGCAGCCCGTTTTCTTGGACCACATGCACCACGTGCAGTTCGCGACCCACCATACGCCCCGCGATACGCGCCCCGCGCCTGATGAGGGCAGCGGCGTCGGGACCCCCGGCTACGGCTACGAGGATACGATCCCGAGCGGGCCACACGTCCTCAATACGTTCTTGGCTGCGGTACTGTTCCAGGCCCTCATCAACCCGGTCAGCCAGCCACAACAGCGCTAATTCGCGCAGCGCGGTGAGGTTACCGGCGCGAAAATACTTCGACAGCGCCGCATCGACCTTCTCAGCCTTATAGATCAGCCCCTTCGATAGCCGCGCCCGGAGCGCATAGGGGGAGAGGTCCACCAGCTCGATCTCATCGGCGGCACGCAGCACCTTATCGGGGACGCGTTCACGCTGGTGGGTGCCAGTAATCGAGCGGACCACGTCGTTGAGGGATTCCAGATGCTGGATATTGATCGTGGAGATGACGTCGATGCCGGCGTCACGCAGCCGCTCGATATCCTGCCAGCGTTTTTCCTCGCTACCCACCACCGTATGTGCGAGTTCGTCCACGAGGGCGATCTCGGGGGCGCGCGCGAGGACCGCGTCGACGTCGAGTTCGTCGTAGGTGGAGCCACGGTAGTGCACCTGCCGGCGCGGCACACATTCCAGGCCTTCCACCAGCCGTGCCGTCTCCCGCCGCCCGTGGGTTTCCACTAGGGCGACGACGACGTCCCGCCCTTGGCTGACCAGTTCGCGGGCTTCGGTGAGCATCGCGTAGGTCTTACCTACCCCGGGGGCGGCGCCGAGGTAAACCTTCAGGGTGCCGCGGCGGGCGACCGGAGGCCGCCCGCCGGTGGCGGTCTGCTCGCTATTCACCGCGGGCCTTGAGCAGGGCGAGGTTCAGCTCGAGCACGTTCACTCGCGGCTGCCCCACGAATCCGAGCGCAGGGGTCTCGGTGTGGGCGCTGACCAGGGCGCGGATATCGGACTCGCTCATATTGTTCCTCTCGGCCACGCGGGCGATCTGCAATTCAGCATACGCGGGGCTGATATGTGGATCGAGTCCAGAGGCAGAGGCGGTCAGCGCGTCGGCCGGAATCTGGGCCGGATCGACGCCGTCCCGCTGGGCGATCTCCTCCTTAGCAGACGCGATATTGGCGGCTAGCTCCTCATTGGTGGGCGCCAGGTTGGAGGCCCCAGAGGAGGTCGGGTCGTAGCCGTTATCGCCGGCGGCGGAGGGGCGTGATTGGAATAGACTCAGATCGGAGGAGAAATCCTGCCCGATCAAACTCGAGCCGATCACGGTCTCGCCGTCGTAAATGAGCGACCCGTCCGCTTCCCGCGGGACAATCCGCCCGATCCCCACGATGAGGGCGGGGTAGGCGAGCCCCAGAATAACGGTGAGGGCCAGCAGAGCCCGCAGTGCGGTGCTGAGCATTCGTACCGAAGTCGTCATTGTTTTTCCTTTACCACTCGCAGGCTAGAACAGGTGCAGGACGGAAGTGAGCAGCAGGTCGATCAGTTTGATACCGATAAACGGCACCACTAAACCGCCTAGCCCGTAAATCGCCAGGTTGCGGCCGAGCAGCTTCGACGCAGTCGTGGGCGTGTAGGTTACGCCCCGCACCGCCAGCGGAATGAGGGCCACAATAACCAGGGCGTTGAAGATCACGGCGGAGAGGATGGCCGATTCGGGGCTGGCCAGCCGCATGATATTCAGCCCTGCCAGAGCCGGGATCTGCACCATGAACATGGCCGGGATGATCGCGAAGTACTTGGCTACGTCATTGGCAATCGAGAAGGTGGTGAGCGCGCCGCGCGTCATGAGCAGCTGCTTACCGATCTCGATCACCTCAATGAGCTTGGTCGGATCGGAATCGAGGTCCACCATATTGGCAGCCTCTTTAGCGGCCGAGGTGCCCGTGTTCATAGCCACGCCCACATCGGCTTGCGCCAGGGCGGGGGCGTCATTGGTGCCGTCACCGGTCATCGCGACCATACGGCCCGATTCCTGCTCCCGTCGGATCAGCGCGAGCTTATCTTCCGGGGTGGCCTCAGCCAGGAAGTCGTCGACGCCGGCCTCCTCGGCAATCGCCGCGGCAGTGAGCCGGTTATCGCCGGTGATCATGACGGTACGGATACCCATGGCGCGCAGCCGGTCGAAGCGTTCCTTCATCCCGGGCTTGACGATATCCTTCAGGTGAATCGTGCCGAGCAGGCGAATCTGATCGTTTTCTTCGGCGGTCACCACCAGAGCGGTGCCGCCAGATTGCGAGATTTTCTCGACGTCGGTGCGGACCGCCTCCAGGACGTCATTGCTGACGCCGCCGCGAGCCGCATGGTCGATCATCTCCGAGGCTGCCCCCTTCATCAGGGTGCGGCCGGAGGCTAGACGCACCCCGGACATACGCGTGGTGGCGGAGAAGGGGATGAATTCGGCGCCGTCATAGTCACTGTCGGCCACCGTCTTATGCTGTTCCTCGGCCAGGCGCAAGATGGAGCGGCCCTCCGGGGTTTCGTCGGCCATGGAGGACAGCGCCGCGGCACCGGCAACGTCATCCTGGCTCACCCCGGGGGCGGGCAGGAATTCGGTTGCCTGGCGGTCACCGATCGTGATGGTGCCCGTCTTGTCCAGCAGCAGGGTGTTAATGTCGCCGGCGGCTTCCACGGCGCGGCCGGACAGGGCCAGCACATTGCGCCGCACGAGGCGGTCCATCCCGGCGATGCCGATGGCGGACAGGAGCGCGCCAATCGTCGTCGGAATCAAACATACGAGCAGCGCCACCAAAACCAGGATGGACTGGCGGGAGCCGGAGTAGATAGCCATCGGCTGCAGGGTGAGGACCACCATGAGGAAGATGATCGTCAGTACCGCGAGGAAGACGTTCAACGCGATCTCGTTGGGGGTCTTCTTGCGGCTGGCCCCTTCCACCAGGGCGATCATCTTGTCGATGAAGGTTTCGCCCGGCTCGGAGGTGATCTTAATGGTGATCTCGTCGGACAGGACCGTCGTACCACCGGTGACGGCGCAGCGGTCGCCACCCGATTCGCGGATAACCGGGGCGGACTCGCCGGTAATAGCGGATTCGTCCACGCTCGCGGCCCCGTCGATTACGTCGCCGTCACCGGGGATAACCTGGCCGGCAGCCACGACCACGATGTCACCGGGGCGCAACTGGGAGGCGGGGATTTCCTCCAGGGTGCCGTCCTCGGTTTTACGCATGGCGGTGGTGTGGGTGCGGGTGCGGCGCAGGGTGTCCGCCTGGGCTTTACCGCGGTCCTCGGCGATAGCTTCGGCCAGGTTGGCGAAAATAACCGTGGCGGCCAGCCAGATCACGATGGAGAAGGCGAAGAGGCTGGGTTCTTTAATGGCCAGTACCAGGGTGAGGAGCGAACCGACAGCGACGAGGAACATCACCGGGTTCTTCACCATCCGCTGCGGTGCCAGTTTGCGGAAGGCAGCCGGCAGCGCGACTCCGACCTGGGCTAGGCTGAAGCCTGCCGGAGCGCTCTTATTGTGAGTATGGGTGGTCATAGCAGTCCTTCAGTGATCGGTCCAAGGGCCAGTACCGGCAGGAAGGTGAGGCCGGTGACGATGAACGCCACCCCGACCATCACGGATACAAAGAGGGGCCGGTGGGTGGGCAGGGTGCCGGAGGTGACGGCTGCACCCGGCTGTTCAGCCAGGCTGCCCGCGAGCGCGAGGACGCACAGGATCGGAATGAAACGGCCGAGCAACATGGCCAGGCCAATGCTGTAGTTGTAAAAGACGGTATTCGCGTTCAGGCCCGCGAAGGCCGAGCCGTTGTTATTACCGCCGGAGGTGAAGGCGTAAAGCACTTCTGTCAGACCGTGCGGGCCGGCATTAAGGATGGATTCGCGGGCAGAGGGGAGCGCGATAGCAATCCCGACGCCAGCGAGTACCACCAGCGGCATCGCCAGGATGTAGAGGCTCACGAGTTTGATTTCGCGCGGGCCGATCCGCTTACCGAGGTATTCGGGGGTGCGGCCCACCATGAGGCCGGCAATGAAGACGGCTAGGAGCGCCACGATCAGCATGCCGTACAGGCCGGCACCAACGCCGCCGGGGGCAATCTCACCGAGCAGCATATTGAGGGTGAGCATAGCGCCGCCGAAGGCGGAATAGGAGGAGTGGAAAGAGTTCACCGCCCCGGTGGAGGTGAGGGTGGTGGCGGTGGCGAAGAAGGCCGAGGGGATGACGCCGAAACGCACTTCCTTACCTTCCATCGCCGCCCCGGCCTGGCTGATAGCGCTGCCACTATTGGCGATCTCGCTGCTGACGGTCACGGTCAGCGAGATGGCGAAGATGACGGCCATGGAGGCGAGAACCGCCCAGCCCTGGCGCAGGTCTTTCACCATAATCCCGAAGGTGCGGGTCAGGCTCACCGGGATGAGCAGGATCAGGAAGATTTCCAGCAGGTTGGTCCAGGCGGCCGGGTTTTCGAAGGGGTGGGAGGAGTTGGCGTTGAAGTAGCCGCCCCCGTTGGTGCCGAGTTCCTTAATGACTTCCTGGGAGGCGACCGGCCCGGTGGGGAGGGTTTGGGTGCCACCAGTCAGGGTGGTGATCTCAGTGGGGGCACTGAAGTTCTGGACCGCCCCGCCCAAGATGAGCAGGAATGCGCCGGCAATGGAGATGGGCAGCAGGATGCGCAGGCAGGTGCGTACCAGATCCACCCAGAAATTGCCCAGGTGCCCGGTGCGGGTGCGGGCCAGGCCCCGGACCAGGGCGATCGCGACCGAGATACCGACTGCGGCGGACACGAAGTTTTGTACTGCCAAACCGGCCATCTGGGTGAGTTGGCTCATCGCCGCCTCCCCAGAGTAGGACTGCCAGTTGGTATTCGTGGTGAAGGATACGGCAGTGTTAAATGCCTGGTCTGGGGCTACTGGTTCCATCCCGTAGGCCAGCGGCAGCCACTGCTGGACGCGCTGGAGGGTGTAGAGCCCAAGGACCGATAAGAGTGAGAAAGCGATGAGCGAGCCAAAGTAGGCAGGCCAGCGCTGTTCGCTATGCGGATCGACGCCGCAGAGACGATAGATCGTGCGCTCGACGGCTAAATGCCGCGGCGCGGTAAAGACATGGGCCATATACGAACCGAGCGGCCGATAGGCGGCTGCCAATAACAGGAAGACGACGCCTATCTGCATGAGGCCGTTGATAATCATCTGATCTCCGTGGTCAATAGTGAGCCTGTGCTAGGGGAGCACGTTGAGGGGATAGTGCGTGGGGACTATCCGAGTGCGGCTAGAACTTCTCTGGACGCAACAGGACTAGGAACATGTATCCCAGCGCTGCGACCGCCAGAACCATCGCGATAATGTCGAGAGCGTTCACAGTCGGCTCACTCCTTTCGACAGCAAGGAGAAGCACCCGAAGACTGCAATAGTTACAGCTACGGCAACAAGATCAGCCACAGGGGGAGTCCTTTCTGGGTAGAGCGTGGCTTTCACGCTTCTACTCCTTATTCGACTCCCGCCTGTGGCTGCGAGATGGGGGCTACTAACGTATTGCTAACGCCCCGGGGAGGTTTCTTAACGACCTCTTAACACGGGCTTATGCCGTTGGATCGTCCACCTCCTGGTGGTGCCGGCTGGCCAGACGGGCCTGCCAGTTTTCCCATACGGAGTGCGGGGTGGCCGGGGTGGCCAGGGATACCACAACGAAGACGATGAGGCTGGCCGCCAGGCCCACGTAGATGGGTTCGTTTTCCAGCGGGCCAAAGATAAACATCCCGATCGTAACGGCGACGACGCCCGCCAGCATCGCGGTCCACGCCCCAGTCCCGGTGGCCCGTTTCCACACCAAACCGCCAAGTACCGGAATAAACAGGCCGCCGACGAGGAAGTCGTAACCGATGACCATGCCCATGACCGGGTCGGTGAGGAAGACCGCCATGAAGGTCACGAAGATACCGAAAATGAGCACATAGATTCGATCGGCTTTGATACCGCCGTCGTCGGGGTGCTCAACGGAGGCGTCACCGCCGCGCAGCAGTGACTTAACTACGGGCGCAATATCCACCCGGGTGACGGTAGCGGCAGCGATGAGGGTGCCCGACGCCGTCGACATCATCGCCGCCACACCGGCAGCGAGGACGATCCCGCCCAGGATCGGGGGCAGGTAACCGTTGGCGAGCATAGCGAAGACCTCCCCATACTTGCCCTCTTCCACATTCGGGATAATGACGCGCCCGGCCATGCCGATAATCGCGCCCGTGATGGCGTACAGGGTGACGTAAATAGCCGAGGCGGTCCCGCCCCATTTTGCTACCGCCGGGGTGCGGGAGGTGAACACGCGCTGCCAAATATCCTGGCCGATCAGCATGCCAAGGGTGAACGTAACGAAGTAGGTCACCACCATCTGGAAGCCGATGCCGGTGGGGGAGAAGAAGGTGTCCGGCAGGGCCGCGGTGAGCCCGGAGATACCGCCGGCGTGGTAGAGAGAGAAGGGCAGCAGGATGAAGAACATGCCCACCGTCATGAAGATGAACTGCATCATGTCGGTCAAGGTGATCGACCACATGCCACCGAATACCGAGTACAGCACCACGACGGACCCACCCAAGAAGACCGCCCAGCCGCGCCCCATATTGGGGAAGAGCACCACGAAAATGGTGGCGTAGACGGAGGTGGAGTTAATCGCCAGGGTGAGGGTGTAGAGCACGGTGACGAGGGAGGACACTTTGGAGGTGGTGCCTTTGCCGTAGCGCAGATCGAGCACCTGGTTGATGGTGTATACCTTCACCCGACGTACTGGGCCGGCAATAAATAGCGAGAGCAGCAGCAGGCCGGCGGCGATTGCGGTGACCATCCACAGCGCCGAAATACCGTGTTGATATCCGAGTGCCACCCCGCCGACCGTGGCCGAGCCACCGATGACGACGGCGCTCATCGTGCCGGTGTACATCAGCGGCCCCAGCTGCCTGCCGGCCAGGCGGTAGTCTTCTACGTTCTTGGAGCGGCGGGTGGCCCACAGGCCCAGTCCGACCATGAGCAGCAGATAAATAATGATCGTGATGACGGCGTACATACGCACCTGCCTAAAGGGGGGGTGGGGCCACAACCGGGCGGCTGTGATGTGGGCAAGCTTACCGACCGACTGTAGGGCAGACAACATTTATTCACTGGGTGGAATATTTATTAATACCGGGCGGTGGCAGTGTGCTCACGTCGGTCCTTGGGTTTACAGTGACGTCATGGACTCACCCGCGCCCGTGCTCGCTCGCCGTGAAAGTTATTTCCGCCCATCCCCGGTGCGTGCCGTATTCGAAACGGCCATGCGCCCCGACGTCGTGTCCCTGGCGGGCGGGAATCCGGACCTGAGTTTCCTCCCGCATAGTCTGATCGCTGACCTTACCGCCGATCTGTTAGCGCAGCGGGGAGAGGATATCCTCCAGTACGGCTCCGGGGCGGGCACCGACGCGGCCCGGGAATTATCGGCCGAACTGATGCGCTGGGCTGGTGCCCCCCGCAGTGTGCCCGAAATCCAGATGACTTCCGGCTCGCAGGCCGGCTTGGACGCGGTTACTAAACTGCTGTGCGATCCCGGCGACGTCATTATCGCTGAGGGACCCACCTATGTTGGGGTGTTAGGAACATTCGGCGCTTATGAGGCCGACGTGCGACAGGTGCCCCTGGATGAGGACGGGCTCGACCCGCAAGCGGTGGCCGAGGCAATCGACCAGGCCCAAGCCGAGGGGCGCAAGGTAGCGTTCGTGTACACGATTACGGCCTACCAAAACCCGTCTGGACGGTGTTTGAATCCCGCCCGTTATGAGGACCTTATCGAGGTATGTGCCCGGCGCGGTGTGCTGCTCGTCGAAGACGACGCTTACGGGCTGCTGGGGTTCGGGACAGTGCCGGAAACCCGCCGCCCCGCGCTCGCCTCAGTGAGTGCCGAACAAGTGATCCACCTAGGCTCCTATTCCAAGATCTTCTCCCCGGGCGCGCGGGTGGGGTGGATCAGTGCGCCGGTCCCGCTGCGCGAACGCCTCCAGGTGGCGTGCGAGTCGGTATGTATTACCCCGAGTGTGCTCGCCCAGGAGCTCGTCACCGCCTATGTGGGAACCCCGGCATGGCGCGAGGGGCTCGCCGCTCAGTTAGCTGCCTATGAGGACCGCTGCCAGGCGGCAGTCGCGGCGGTACGCACCCACCTGCCAGCCGAGGTGACCTACCATGTTCCCGCCGGAGGCTTCTTCCTGTGGCTCAGCCTGCCCGAGAGTGTGACCGCGCCGGGCGTAGACGTACTCGAGCTCGGGCTGCGCGAAAAGGTCGTAGTGATTCCAGGGAGTGGCTGTTACGTTGGGCCCGAACCCGGCATCCATGCGCGGCTCGCATTTTCGGCGGTGGGGGCGGAGACCATCGACGACGGCGTCGCGCGTCTTGCGCGCGCACTGAAAGGTTAAGTGCGCCTTGCGCGCGCTCTGAACAGTTAGCCGCGCTGGCGTAGTAGGCCCCAGCCTGCCACCGCAAAGAGTATCCCCATGAGCGGGTTCAGGAGATTGAGCCAGGCAAAGGGAACGTAGGCTGCGGTCCAGACCCCCAGGGTGGAGGCGAAGAATACTCCGGCGGTTGTCCAGGGGATCAGCGGGGTTGTCAATGTCGCGCCTTCTTCTAGGCTGCGCGAGAGCACGGCCCGGTCGATACCTTCGTCGTCGTACTTTTGCTGGAATAACTGGCCGCCGAGCACGATCGACATATAGGCCTCACCGGTGGTGACGTTTCCTAGAAAGGCGGAGGCAATAGTGAGCGGTACTAGGCTGCGGGCCTGCCGCACGCGGGCCAATAGCCCGGCAATAATGGCGCGCGCCGAAGGCGAACAGGCCCACCGAGATGAGGGCAACCACTGCCACGACAGTGGTTAGGGCCAGCGCAAAAGCTCGGCTCACGGCGGGAGACGGGATGAGTATCGATATTCATATAGGGGTATCGTAGGTCACCACTGCACCGTGCCGGCCGGCGGAAGAAAGACACCATGGTAGAAAACATTCCTTTCATTAATGCCCAGCAGGTGCGTGCGCTCGTCAGCGCCCGCCAGGCCCGCGAGTTTATTGAGGGGGCGCTGCGCGTCTTTGATCCGGCCACCGATCCGCAACGCAGCCAGGTGCCAGCCGGGCAGGGACACTTCCTGCTGATGCCGTCCTGCCTGGGCGATTACGCCGGCGCGAAAATCGTTGGAGTAGCCCGGGATAATGCGAAGCGCGGGCTGGCTACGATCCAGGGGGTGTACTGCCTATTCGATGCAGCCACCCTCACCCCGCAGCTCCTCATCGACGGGGCCGTCCTCACCGAAATTCGTACCCCGGCCACCTCCGCGGTCGCCATTGACCACTTGGCTGCCCCGGACGCACGCCACGCCATCATTGTGGGTGCGGGCCCGCAGGCGCTTGGGCATGCGCGGGCCTTGGCCGAGGTGCGGGATCTGGAGCGGATTCAGTTTACCTCGCGGACTGCGAGTTCGGCCGACGACGCCGCCGCGCTGTTGCAGGCCGAGGGCCTGCCCGCCAGCGCGGGGGAGGTCGACTTCGCCGCCGCAGATGTGATTGTCTGTGCCACCTCGGCCAGCGAGCCGGTCGTACCTGCTGAGCAGGTACGACCGGGTACGTGTGTGGTTGCAGTCGGGTCGCATGAACCAGACCGGCGGGAGCTACCTGCCGCGCTCCTGCGCGGCAGCGTCGTCGTCGTGGAAGATCGCGCCACCGCGGTGCGGGAGGCGGGCGATGTGGTGATGGCGATTGCGGAAGGCGCGGTGACGGAAGCCGAGCTGCATCCCATGGCTGAGCTGGTTGCGGGGCGGGTGCAGCGTGATCCAGAGCGGGTGAATGTGTTTAAGGGGACTGGGATGTCCTGGCAGGATTTGGCGGTGGCGGCCGGTATCGCGCAGCTGTACCGGCAGTGAAGGATAGTGGTGCATAGAACGCCGTAAAGGTGGGCGCGCCCTACCAATCGATGTACGCGAGTAGCGTGAGCGCGATATACCTAAAGGGTACGCATCCCCGAGTGCCTACCTGGGCAAAGGAGCTTACCGCTATGACCACTCCGGTGAATGTCACCGTTACCGGCGCTGCCGGCCAAATCGGCTACGCCCTTCTCTTCCGTATCGCGTCCGGCCATCTGCTCGGCCCGGACGTTCCCGTTAAACTGCGTCTGCTGGAAATCCCGCAGGCCGTTAAAGCCGCTGAAGGCACCGCGATGGAGCTGGATGACTGCGCTTTTCCGCTGCTGAAGGGCATCGATATTTTCGATAACCCCGAGGACGGCTTCGACGGCACCAATGTGGGTCTGCTCGTAGGCGCGCGCCCGCGCACCAAGGGGATGGAACGCGCTGATCTGCTGGCCGCCAACGGGGGCATCTTTGTGCCCCAGGGTAAGGCCATCAACGATCGCGCTGCCGACGACGTACGCATCCTGGTAGTCGGCAACCCGGCTAATACGAATGCGTATATCGCTGCCAGCTCGGCCCCGGATGTGCCGCGCGAACGCTTCACCGCCATGATGCGCTTGGATCACAACCGCGCGGTTAGCCAGCTGGCCACCAAGACCGGCGCGGATGTAACCGACATCAAGAAGATGGTGGTGTGGGGTAACCACTCCGCCGATCAGCACCCGGATGTCTCCTGGGCAACCGTGGCCGGCAAGCCGGCACCGGAACTCGTGGATGATGCCTGGCTGGCTGACTACTTCGTGCCCACCGTAGCCAAGCGCGGTGCCGCCATTATTGAAGCCCGCGGTGCGTCCTCTGCCGCCTCGGCCGCCAATGCTGCTATTGACCACGTCTTTGACTGGGTTAACGGCACGCCCGAGGGTGACTGGGTGACCGCTGGTGTGCCCTCCGACGGCTCCTACGGGGTGCCCGAAGGGCTCGTCTACGGCTTCCCCTGCACCTCCGCGAACGGTGAATGGTCGATTGTGAAGGATTTGGAGATCTCGGAGGCATCCCAGGCCGGCATCCAGCGCAATATCGACGCGCTGCAGGCTGAAGCGGATGAGATCCGCTCGCTGGGCATTCTGTAGATCGCCTGAGAATCACCGATTACTACGCGAAAAACACCGGTACCACCGCGGTGCCGGTGTTTTTTGTTCCCTTGACTGTTTGCTTCATTTCATTATCGTCACATTTTGTTACTTTCTGCCGGATTCGTCGAGAAATGATGGGCAGGCCGCTTAAAATGAAAAGGTCCTGGTGACCCCACCCGGACCCGCACCGGCCCCGTTGAGGTTATTCGCTTAACCACTCAGCACACAGCCAAGGGCGGCAGTGTTGACACACATCTGAACGACGATGTTCCAAGGAGATGGAATGAAACGCATTTCCCTAGCAGCCGGCGCTGCCGCGCTGTCCCTCCTCCTGGCCGCCTGTGGCGGAGGAGGAAAAGCTGGAGAGGCCGGATCTTCCGGTGGAGACGGTGGCTCGAAGGAAGTTTCCGTCGTCACATGGTGGGAAGCCGGTTCGGAAAAGAAGGGCCTGGAAGCTCTGGAAGAGGTCTTTAAGAAGGACCACTCCGACTTCACCTTCAAGAATGCTGCCGTGGCTGGTGGCGGCGGTAGCCAGGCCAAGCAGAAGCTTGCCTCTGATCTGCAAAACCAGAACCCGCCGGACACCTTCCAGGCACACGCGGGCGCAGAATTGGCGGACTACATCGATGCTGGGCAGATTCAGGACGTCTCCGCCCTCTACGATGAGTTCAAGCTGAAGGAGGCCTTCCCGCAGACTCTCATTGACCGCCTGACTGTCGACGGCAAGATCTACTCGGTACCGTCGAACGTGCACCGTGCCAATGTGGTGTGGGCGAATCCGGCGGTGCTGAAGGAAGCCGGTATCGACCCGGCCACCCCGCCGGCCGATATTGATGCCTGGATCGCGGATATGGAGAAGGTGAAGGCCGCCGGCAAGACCCCGATCACGCTTGGTATGGCCTGGACGCAGCTCCAGCTACTGGAGACGGTTCTTATCGCTGACCTCGGCGCAGATGCCTACAACGGCCTGTTCGATGGTAAGACCGCGTGGGACGGCCCGGAGGTAACCAAGGCCGTTGAGCATTATGGCAAGATCCTGGAGCTGGCCGATAAGTCCCTCCTCACCGAGGACTGGGAGCCGGCCATACGTCCGGTCATCGACGGTAACGCCGCCTACAACGTCATGGGTGACTGGGCCGTAGCTGCTTTCGATTCGGCTGAGAAGAAGTACGGCGAAGACTACATCGCCTTCCCGGTTCCGGGTACCGATGGTATTTTCGACTTCCTGGCTGACTCCTTCACCCTGCCGGTCGGTGCCAAGAATGAGGCTGGTGCCAAGGCCTGGCTGGAGACGATCTCCTCGAAGGATGGGCAGGTCGCCTTCAACACCATCAAGGGCTCCATCCCGGCTCGCTCCGATCTCACCGATGAAGAAATCGGCAAGTTCGGGCAGTACCAGCAGGATGCGATGAAGTCCTTCGCAAAGGACACCATCGTCTCCTCCATCGCTCACGGTGCCGCTGCTCCGGTGGCCGTATCTAACGCGATGAACGACGCTTGCAGCAAGTTCGCTCAGGGTGCCTCGGATGTAGCCGGCTTCCAAGCCGAGCTGGCCAAGGCCGCTGAGCCGATGGCCAAGAAGTAACCCAGTTTGGGTCGTCAGTCGGTGGGCACCGGGGTTGTGTGACTCGGTGCCCACCGGCGGCCCCGGCAGTACTGCCTCGACTCGCGCAACAGAAAGAAATCCCATGGCCGCTCCTAAGCGATTGAATAAATGGCGGAAGTACGGTCCTCCGCTTTTGCTCATTGCGCCCTCAATCATCCTGGTAGGCATCTTTGTCTACGGCCTGATCATCGCTAACACCCTCACTTCCCTGCGTGATATCCACACGGTAGCGCAGTACAGCGGGGTGCGCGAAAGCCACTTTGTGGGCTTTGAAAACTACGCCTTCCTCTTCGGTGACCCCGACTTTCAGCACTCGCTGATTAACCTGTTGATGTTCACCTTCGCGTTCTTGGCGGGCACCTTAATTCTTGGCTTCATCTGGGCATGGCTATTGGAGCGGCCCATTAAAGGAGAGGGATTCTTCCGTTCGGTGTTTCTCTTCCCCATGGCGGTATCCTTCATCGCTTCTGGTGTGGTGTGGAAGTGGCTGCTGAACCCCGGCACCGGTGACGGCGCTAAAGGTCTGAACCGCTTATTCCAGATGCTGGGCCTGGGCTTCTTAGAAAACACCTGGACCGCCAATATCACCTTCGGTATTCTCGCCGTGGTTCTACCGGCAGTATGGCAGCTATCCGGCTATGTGATGGCCCTGTTCTTGGCTGGCTTCCGCGGCATCCCAGATGATCTGCGGGAGGCTGCCCGCGTGGATGGTGCCAGCGAATGGCAGCTGTACAAGCACATTATTTTCCCGCAGTTGTCCGCGGTAGCGCTATCCGCCGTCATCATTATTGGGCATATGGCTATGAAGTCTTTCGACCTCATCATGGCGGTCACCGACCAGCGCACCTACTCCACTAAGGTGCCTGCGATTGACATGTATAACTACATGACTTCCAGCGATTATTCCAATGCCGCCGCCGTCGGTACCATCCTCCTGGTTATCGTGGCGATCCTGGTGGTTCCCTATCTCATCCACGATGCGAAGCAGAGGCGATAATGAGTACTGTTGAAGCTGTCGAAAAGCGTACCGGTGCCGCTGCTGTACGCGGTAAATCGATGGACCGGTCAAAAACCTCCGTGGGGGCCACCGCAGTGCGCTATGCCCTGCTCATTTTCTTCCTCGCCATCGTACTAATCCCGGTCTACGTGTTGCTCATTACCTCCTTTAAGGGCTCCGGCGACGCTGATCCCTCCCGGACCTGGCTGTTGCCGCAGTCGTGGGAGACTGAAAACTGGGTGCGCGCCTGGGAGTTCCTGGCACCATCCCTGGGCCGTACCTTGAGTCTGGTGATTCCGTCGTCGATCCTGTCGGCGATCCTCGGATCGATGAACGGGTTCGTCCTGTCGCGCTGGCGTTTCCCCGGCTCGAATCTGGTGTTCACGCTGATCCTGTTCGGCATGTTCATCCCCTACCAGGCGGTCATGATCCCGCTGGTTCAGCTGGTGTTGTCTATGCAATTACCGCAGGGGATTCCCACCCTGATCCTGGCTCACGTGGTCTACGGTATTCCGATCACCACCCTGATCTTCCGTAACTACTACGAGTCGGTGCCGCAGGAACTTATCGAGGCTTCCCGCGTGGATGGTGCCGGGATGTTGCGCACCTACTTCTCGGTGGTGCTCCCAATCTCCATTCCGAGCTTCGTGGTGGTCCTCATCTGGCAGTTCACGTCGGCGTGGAATGACTTCCTCTTCGCCCTGTTCCTCACCAACACTGACTCCGGCCCGGTGACGCTGTCCTTGAATAACCTGGCCCGGGCGTCCATCGTCGCTGACTACGGCGGTGCTATGGCTGGTGCGCTTATCGCCTCGGTGCCCACCCTCATCGTTTACATTTTGCTCGGCAAATACTTTGTGGGTGGTTTGATGTCGGGTTCCGTGAAGGGATAAT